>JAAEPE010000407.1 GCA_024222395.1 Myxococcales bacterium | reverse complement strand
TTTCGATCAGTGTCCGGCGAATTCATGTCTGTCTCTCAAGCGCGTTCCCGTGCAAGCAACTCCTGGTACAGGCACTTGCTCGTCTCAGAGCACCGGATGCAATGACCTAAGCAACAGCCACCAGTCTAAGACCTCACCCACTACATGTAGTGCATTGCCCCGTCTTGAGTTTCTCCCCGCTCAACAAAAAGCGCACGAAAGCCACCGCTCCGACATCAAACAGACCACTGAGCCTCAACTCGCAGCCTGGCAAGCTGACGATTCCTTGATTTCTTGCCTTGCCCAACATCGTCGGGCCCTAGCCTGAATCCGTCACCGGATTCAGGCTAGGGCCGTGGAATGACTACGAAGCCGCTGTCACAGTCAGATCTACACCCTATTCTAAGCCCTGCAACCTTAGGCCCTGCCACTCGCCGCACTGCAATCCTGCTAGGCTGCCCCCATGGGAAATCGCTTTGGACGACTCTTCCAGATCACCACATTTGGCGAATCTCATGGACCGGCCATTGGCGTTGTCATTGACGGCTGCCCTCCGCGGTTGCCGATTTCGGTCGAAGCGATTCAGCTACAGCTCGACCGCAGAAAGCCGGGACAGAGCCGAATTACGACCCAGCGAAAGGAGAGTGACATCGTAGAAATCCTCTCCGGAGTCGATGCCGGCCTCACCACAGGCACGGCACTCGCCCTCCTGGTGCGCAACGCCGACGCTCGCGGCGAGGACTACAGTGAGATGCATCAGGAGTATCGTCCATCCCATGCGGACTACACGTATCAGAAGAAGTATGGAATTCGCAGTATCGAGGGCGGAGGGCGCGCTAGTGCCCGGGAGACGATTGGCCGTGTAGCGGCGGGCGCCGTTGCCGATGCGCTTCTCCGCGAAGCGGGTATCGAGGTGCTGACGTGGGTTCAGAGCGTTGAACACTTGCGTGCGACGGTCGAAGCGCGGCATGTGACCCTCGCAGAAATAGAGTCCAATCCCGTTCGGTGTCCCGATGCCGCCATGGCGACCTCGATGTTCGACCACATAGACTCGGTTCGCAAAGCTGGAGACTCTGTGGGGGGGGTCGTGGCCGGGGTTGCCCGGGGCGTGCCCGTTGGTCTTGGTGCTCCTGTTTTCGACAAGCTCGAGGCCTGCCTAGGTAGCGCCATGCTGAGCATTCCCGCGGCGAAGGGCTTCGAGGTCGGTTCGGGATTTGAGGGAACGCGCATGCGAGGCTCTGCTCACAATGACGCCTTCTACCCAAGCGCCGACGGAGCGATTCGCACGCGCACAAACTACTCAGGCGGCATCCAGGGCGGCATCAGCAACGGGGAGAACATCGACATCCGGGTTGCATTCAAACCCACGGCGACAATCCTGCAAGCTCAAGAGACCGTGACCGCAGGGGGAGAGCCGACGACACTTGCCGCCCGAGGCAGGCACGATCCGTGCGTGTTGCCTAGGGCAGTGCCAATCGTCGAAGCCATGATGCGGCTAGTTCTCGCCGACCACCTACTACTACAACGGGCGCAGGTCGGCGCCACCTGGACCTAGTACTCAAGATCGGAAGTCCGTTCCGGGTTATTGGTCGACCGAAGTGAGGGGCCATGAAAGATTGTCGATGACGACTTGAACCAACTCATCGAGATTCTCTCGAAAAGAGGTCGGCTCCCATCAACCGTGATGATCTGCCACGTCGAGGCACCAAAGGTGCACGGTGTCTCGACACACGCGGAAGTGCTTGTTTGGCTCGACTTCGGGGCCAGACTCGACGAGCACGGCCGAGCCATACTTGCGAGCACGAAGATGCGTCGCGCCGTGTTGATGGAGCAGTTCTTCAACGTGCTCCGCGTCGTAGTGTTCAGCTTTGCTTTGGGTGTAGATC
>JAAEPE010000406.1 GCA_024222395.1 Myxococcales bacterium | reverse complement strand
GATAAGGATCGCTCTGGCGAGGCTCATCTTGATTCGTTGGTTGCCTCGTTGCCCCTGTTGCCTGAGGCTGCAACCGAAGAGCGCACAACCGCCTCCTGGCAAGAATCCGAAATGAGAAAATTGGCCGCAGTAGTGTTAAGCAGAACCAACGCAGGCCGTACATGAAGACCAAGAGTCGAGTGACCCAAACTGGGAGCTCGAAGCGGGCGGACGAATCGGATCAGAGCTCGCACTCATCGGTGCGGGCGGTCTGTGGTTTGCCGCGAATGAGCACCTGGCCCCTGGCCTCTTAGCCGCGTACTTCTTCGCAGACTCGGGAGTAGCAGGGAGAGGTGGTCCCCATTAGCGGGGCAAACATCAGTGGATTATAGGTTGGCTCCTCGGGAGAATCTGTGGGTGAAACCGACCTGTAACGTCCTCGTTGAGAGAGCTACACTGCTAGATCGCAGCTCAGGGTCAGTGATTACTTGATAGCCTGGCTCGTCCCGCCTCATCGCGACCTGACGAGCGAGG
>JAAEPE010000405.1 GCA_024222395.1 Myxococcales bacterium | reverse complement strand
CCCGACCCCATCCATTCGATGTTCTATGATTCGCATCCACCCGCCTCGATCCGCATCAATCGCCTCGAATCCATTGCCTCGGGCGGGTCACCAAGCTAGCTCGCATGCCGGAGCACCACTCAACTGTCATGACCGGGCGAGGCTAGGCAATCGGCGTTTCCCCATCCTGCGCTGTAAGCGGAGAGTGCCCCGAGAGCGGCTCCTATCCCTGTCATACTCTGGCCGAAGAGCCAGTGCGAGGTTGGGGGAATGCCGATTCGCCAGTGCGGAGGCAGCCTCGGAGATTCCGAGAGTATTTCGACTCAAAAGCGATCGAATCACGCAGGCTTAGCGTCAGTGGGACGCGAACTAGCTAGACGAGGATTGAGCGGTTCTAAAACCGCCCCACCAAGGCGGCACCGAAGGCTAGTCCCGATGTGTTTACAGAGCCGAGATCCGCACTTGATGTAGACAGCACCAATTCGTCGCTGCCCCCCATTTTGGGCGTCGCGCTGAAGTCGTGAGAAGAGATGACTCGGTAGTTCACTTTCGCCCTCACGCCAAGCTTGAGAGAGCTCGCAATATTGGTGAGTTGGAAATCCACGCCAGCTCCTATGGTGCTTGCAGCAGCTTTGTCCGAGTCCTCAAGACGTCTTGCGAGCTCAGAGCCGGCATCGTTTAGTTTGAGATTGCCCCATTGCACGCCCATGCCGAACTCGCCGAAGCCGGTGAGCCTGGGACGGATGTCGCGACGGACGCGTGCAAGCACCATGACCGTATCCAGGGAGAGATCCGAGTCAATGCGGCCAAAGCTCGTTCCCGAGAAGCCTCCGGTGTCCCACGCCAGTGCGATCTCCGTCGTGCCCAGGATGGGCACGTGTCGCAGCTCAACGCCAACTTCCAGATCAGCTCGTGCGTAGCTCTTGGCGTCGCCCAGCGCGTCGATACTCTCGCTTGGAAGGGCGCTGCTGCCTCCGCCCAAGCTCACTTGATACCGATCTGCGTGTGCTTCTGCGGCCAAGGCTACGCAAAGACCGCTTGCGGCAATCACTGTCAATACTGTTTTCTTTTGCGACATCACGACTAGTCCTCCTCATCAAGATAGTTCTCAAGCAAGAATCCACTGAGCACCCGAGCATCGCTGCGCTCAGAGTCGACAGCAGGAATGTAGGTTGCGCGGCCAAATGCATCTGAGTGATCGACCACGACGGCGCCACCCTCCAAAGCGAAGACTCGGCCCGGATCATCATCAATGCGTATGTTGCTCGGGTGGAGCGACTGCAGGTCAAGTACGCCGACCCGCGAAACCTGGCTTGTTACGCCGATCAGAAAATTCCCATCCGCACTGAAATCAAAAGAATCGAGACGACCAACGCCCTCTAGGGGGGAGACCGCGCCAAGAGTGAGATCGAGCAGACCAAGTACGGTGCGAGTTGCGTCGTGAACGATGAGCGCCTGCTCGCTTCCCGGCACCTGCAAAACATCGAGAACCGGGGCCGTCATAGAGACGGTTCGCAAGTCGACGGGCACCAGGGAATCGGAGATGCCATCGAGAGCCAATAGATGCACCCTTGGCAGCCCCTGAGAAATCGAAGCGAGCAGCGCTACGCGAGGCTGGAGATTCGGATCGCTGGGAAAGAGCATGATCCGGTCGATGGGATCAGGCGTGGAGACAGTGACGAAGGACGCGGTATCCGCGTCGATCACCGCAACCTCGCGACTGCCAGGCATGGCGGCCAGAACGAAACGGCGCCCGATGGCGTCGTCCCAGACCGCGACATCCGCCGGACCGGAGCCGGCTCCGAGCTCAGCCAGCGCGGGCTGGTAGTCGTTGTCGAGTTCCGACTCTTGTGCCTCTCCGTTGAGCAGGACAGATAAGACATCCGTTGCATTGTCAGACCGGAGGTACGCCGTGCCGGTATTGGGAGCGAAGACGAGTTCTCGCGGACGAATTGCAGACCCAGCATCCTCGCTACCGGTGCCAAGTCGAATCGTCACCTCTCGTCTCTTGGGGTTGGTTGCGTCGAGAAGAGTCAGCGTGTTCTCCGCCAAGATGCACGCAAAGACTCTTGGGCTCTGATCTTCGGCGCCCGGGATGCGCATCGGTGGCGAAAGCACAACTCCATCAGGTGCGGAGCCAAAGGACCTCACAGTTCGCAAAGTGGGGTTGTCATCGCTCGGCTCACTGAGCAAATCGATGATGGCCAGCTCGTTGGGATTTCTGAATACGCCTGTCGTAGCGTCAAATCCGCCGGAGGAAAAGTAGGCGACCGCTACGCTGCCATCTGTTGAAACCGCGAGCCTGTCGAAGGCCGAGCCAATCTCGTAGCTCTGTGCTTCGCCCTCGGGTTCTGAGAGGTCAAGCACCCACAGCATGGGATCCTCGTCGACCTGCCCATCTCGGAGCGCTTCCTCACCGCGGGTGACTACCGCGAGGTGGTCTCGGTCTGGAGTCGGTGTAGCAAAGATTGCGTTTCGACCAATCTCATAACTGTGCAACTTTGGAGATCCTTCGGCAGTCTCGATGGCTACGACTCGGTCTCTGGCGGTATCGACGTAGGCGAGGCGGCTCTTCACAGCGACAGGGCCAATAATCACGCGCTCGCGATCCCAGGACTCGTCGCGCGCATCGCCGTAGCATGCGGTGAGGCAGAGGGCGCACAGAATGCATAGCCCGCCGGTAATTCGTGTTCTTCTTAATTGAGTCATTGGGTGTTCCTAATCGACAATGCGACTGTTGAGGTCAAATCCGGTAACCGTCCGCATGGCGTCGGTCACGACGTTGATGAAAGAAACGCGGCCAAGAGGGTGTCGTTGGTTGACGAATGCCACGCCGGCCTCGGGGAGAATTCCAACGGTTTCTGGCGGCGAACTCATGGACTGCAGCCTGACAACGCCGGTGTCGAGTTCGATGACGTGCGTCTGGGCAAGGGCGCCAACGCCATCGCCGCCGTCGACGAGGACATAGGCCCTCGGCGTTGTCGTGGAGAACTGGAACGCGCCTGGGTCGGCCCCCGTAATTTGCAGCTTGTCAAATCCCGTCGCGATATCGACGATGGAGTAGCCGAAGCTGCGATCGATGAACTCGTCGAACGTGATGCCATTCTCCTGCGGGCTACCAAACGACTTCGCGTGGGTGACAATGAGAGATTCGCCGGTTGGATCGTAGCCAAGAGAGCGAATGCTCTTCTGCAAGCCAAAGCTTCGTACTGCCAGCCCATCATCGAGGTCCACAACCGTGAGCCGCTCAACACTGCTGGCGTTGGTGAAGAGTACGGCTTGGTCGCCGGCCGGAGAGAGCACGATAGAACCCACGTTCTCGCCTCCCAGTTCTACCAGGCGAACGTCGTCCCCCGTTGGTAAGCCATCGGTAAGATCAAGTATCGCCAGCTCACTTGTATCTTTGAGAACCGCGTACGCGGCTCGCCCGTTGGATGCCAAATCCAAATCGCTAGGACTCGCTGGCAACGAGATGACGGCGGTAGCGCCGGCCTGATCTAGGCTCAAGTCGATGACGCGCACATCCGCGCTGTCGGTCTCGCGAATGACCGCGAATTCTCCTGAGGCCGTGACATTGACTTCTGTATCCAGTGGGTCAACGCCAGGACCGCTAGCCACGTCAATGGGGGCAACGATGCTGGGGCCTGCTTCCACCGATTCCGCCAAGTCGATGACCGAGATGCCATCATCGGTAATCACAAAAGCGCGAGATCCACCTTCGTCAAACTGAACGTCCCTGGGTCGAAAACCGACACTCAAATCGACGGATCTCTCACCATCTTGCGATAGGCGAATCACCGTGACATCTTGGAAACTACCGATGGCACCAACGCCACCGAGACCGCCGTTGTTGAGCGTTTCCTGACGCAGATCGAACCAGGCAAGGGCGTAGGTACCCGTCGGATCGATGGAGATACGATTCATGTTCGGCAGCACAGGCACGACACGGCTGTCGTCTCCGGTGGCAGTCGCGCGCACGATAGACGCCGTTCCGTTGTTTCGATCTAGGACAACCACGCCGTCCTCGCTGGGAATTGCTTCCAGCACTTCAGGCTGATCCCCGACGGGAATGGATGTTACCGAGAGCGTGGAGCCATCGATCTTTGCGAGCGCGTCTAGTTCCGTCATGGCCACGTAGACGTAGCGTTCCGAATGCGAAGGCGGGCTCAGCTCGACCTCTACCTCTACGCCACCAGGGCCACCATCCGGGGCTCCGGGTGCTGGCGGGACGCACGTGCCAAACTCGGCGCAGGTCCAACCCGTGGGGCATTCATTGGAAGAGAAACACTCAGGTGTGCTTCCGGCCCCGGCGTCGGACGCGTAGTAGCCGTCGTCCTCCCCGCTGCCAAAATCGCCGCCACAGGCCGCCGTCCAGCAAAGGGTCGCTGCAACTAAATATCGAATCTTCATCTCATCCTCCTACCCCGCCCTATCGCAGGGGGCGTGCCGACTTCCCAGGCCGCTCATTTCGCGTGTTTGACTCAGGTGCATTTCGCCCATCACAGCGAACCGAGACACGGATGTCGTGATTGGCGCCAGGCCTGTGGCCCCTGATAGTTTCCGCCCATGCTCGCCACTCGCGACACAGATCAGATTGTCCTGCCCGGCTTGGCAAGTGCCCATTCCCACGCGTTTCAGCGTGCGTTGCGAGGCCACTGCCAGCGTGCCGAGAGTTCACAGGAGTCATTCTGGTCGTGGCGAGGGACGATGTACGACTTGGCCGCAAAGCTCGACCCGAAGTCGATGTACGACCTAGCTCGCTTTGCCTACGCGGAGCTGGCGATGGCTGGCGTCACCGCTGTGGGCGAGTTTCACTACGTTCACCACCAGCCAGGTGGCCAACCGTATGACAATCGCACGGAGCTTGCGGATGCGGTGATCTGGGCCGCTCAGGACGTCGGAATTCGCATTTGCCTGCAGCGAGTTCTCTACGAGCGGGGAGGCGCTGGACAAGAACTCGAGCCGGGACAAGAGAGGTTCTGTGACCCGCGGGTCGAAGATGGCCTCGTCGATGTCGAGACGTTGGCCGAGGCTAGGCGTGGTG
>JAAEPE010000404.1 GCA_024222395.1 Myxococcales bacterium | reverse complement strand
GCGCCGCTGCGTCTATGAGGAAGCAAAGAAGCGCAACCCTCGTCGATGGTCTGGTGATACGCGAACATGGAAGTCTCCCTGCGAAGTATTTCTTAACCCCGACAAAGAGACCATGGAGCGACTACGAAATTAACCTAGAAGGGGCGCCAACTATATTGACATCTATCGATGTCGAGCCCGTACGTCGGACGTGTCCTTCTAGGACCAAATAGCAGGTGAAGAGATCGGCGCTTCCAAGTAAACCTGAGATCGCCTTGGTGAATTGGTCCGGATTGGTCTCCGCCAGCATCTCCAGGAGTTGAAGTCTACGCGCTCTTTCCGGGCATATCGCGAATGGATTGGGTGTAACTCTGACTATGACACTCTCGGCCTCGCAGGCTCCTACGAGGAGCCGAATCCTGGTGTGCAACGGAGAGATTGGCCCAATTTCTAGCGGCGTTGCCTCGACGTGCTTCGTTCTGCGCACCAGTGCCTTCTAGGCCCATGGAATGACTACGAAGCCGCTGTCACAGTCAGATCTACACCCAATGGATTGTAGGCAAGAGTGGGCGTGTACGCCAATTGTGGAGAGCCTTCCTTATCGTGGTGCGTCCGTACAACAACACTGGCACTAGGATGCTCTAAGTGAAATACTGAGTGAATAGACGAGGTGCCGGATTCGATCTTGCGCACGCGATTAGGAAGTAGGCACTCGCTCGCTTCATATTCTAGTCGCCCAAGCCGGAAGTCCGGGCCTGCCTCTTTGTGGGATTCAAAGCTGTAGCAAACGTGAATGCTGGAACCCTCCAGGACACAGAAGGCCCCGGAGAAAGCATGATGATGAATGCCGGGGCTTCCATCTCGCCAGAGCAGGAACTGGATGTGGAAGTCCTTGCGGTGAGCGACCGTCAGAGGCGGATCACCGAAATTTGCAGTGATGTCTCTTTGTCGGGGGAGTGTGCTTGCCCCAAGGTACCCGCCCGACACCACCCATCTGGCGTCGCCTGCGCTTGGCGTGGTTAGAGATCATGGATGATTCAGAAGAAATCGAAGCCGAGCTGGTTTCCCGCTGCTGATGGTCGATTGACCGAAGATCTCGCTCGAGAGATGCTGCTTTCGTGGAAGAGCAGTGGGCTCTCCATTCTCGGCTTCGCTCGTCTGCATGAAATCACGGCTCAGCGAGT
>JAAEPE010000403.1 GCA_024222395.1 Myxococcales bacterium | reverse complement strand
TGATGGTTTCCAGACAAAGTTCGCGCTCCGCATCAGAAAGACGAACGATATACTTCTTGTTCATGCTGAATCTCCTCCGCAACGAGGAGATCACAGAGCGACATGAACTCAAGTTTTTAGCCTAGATGACGCACTAGCCTCGGCCTACGTCTATGCATATACTCGGGGCGTGAGCACTCTGGTTCGACAGTCTCCCCGTTTCTTGCGCTCTTGCCTCATGGCAACTGCCCTCACCGCTCTCGCATGCGGCAGCACCGTCGAGGGCGTAAGCGATGACGCAGGAATTGATGCCAACGGAGGCTCGGACGCTTCCGCGTTTGGAGGTGTCGGCGACAGTTGCGATGCAGAGTCTCCTTGTGCCTCGAATCTGTTGTGTGCAGGGGGAGAGTGTGTGGATCCCGAGGGAGAATGCACGAGTGATAGCGACTGCAACGGCGATACCTATTGCTGCATTGACGATTGCCTGCCCGAGGGCGTGACCAAGGGTGCCTGCATCGACTACGGCACCGGTCCCCGTGACAATGTCAACGATGAGTGTGTTGGCGAAGTTGTCATTGGGCTGTTTCAGGCAGACACCCAATGCGAATGGGCCGGTCCACCCGCAGGCGATCCATTTCCCAATCACATCCAGGTTCTGACCACTCCAATGGTGGCTGACCTTCCTCATGACTCAGGGGCGGCCTCGGAAATCACTATCGTTACCTACAACAACAACGATGGCAGCATCCAAGCGGGCTATGGCGCGGACCCAAATTTCTACGGTGTCATTCGAATTCTCAATGGCCAAACATGCGAGCAACTCGAGAGCATTCATGATCCTGATAACAAGATCGTAGCGGCCTCTCCTCCGGCCATCGCAGATCTGGATGGCGACGGCACGGGGGAGATTGTCACCCAGCGAGCGCTGACCGGCTTGGTTGCATTCAAGTGGAATGCGGCACTGAGCCAGTCAGAATTATTCTGGGCGGCAACGGATTCAAACCTAGCGGATACGCTGCGATGGGATGGCCCCGCATTACACGACCTCAACGACGATGGGCTTCCCGAAGTCATCTCGGGGGGCGAAGTCTACAACGGCACGACCGGGGCTCGACTAAATTCCGGCCAAGTCATTGGCGGTGCCATGGAGCTCTCGGTGGTGGGCGATGTTGACAACAACTTGGTGCCCAATCTCGTTTCTGAGGACGTCTACAGCTGGAATACCACCAACAACACGTGGGACCTAGCCTATCCCGGTGCACCGAATACCGGTGCCACACACTTCGCCTACGCAGACTTCGGAACCCCGGGAGCGACTCCGGCCGAGTTCGATCCGACACTGCTCGATGGCATTGCCGAGATTGTCGCCACAGGCGGAAATCGAGCTTCCCTCTCCACGCTGCAGGGGCAAGTCATTTTTGATGTCACAGGATTTTCTGGCGGTGGGCCGCCTACGGTCGGCGATTTCGACGATGACGGCTTCCCCGAATTCGCATCCGCAGGTGGCGCCGCGTATCGAGTCTTCGATCTCGACTGCCCTGTGGGCGATGAAGCCAACTGCATCGCACCCTACGTCCGCTGGAGTCAACCATCGCAGGATCAATCGTCTCGGCGCACGGGCTCGGCAATATTCGACTTTGAGGGCGACGGCAAGGCCGAAGCTGTGTATGCCGATGAGTGCTTCACCCGCATCTACGATGGCACGACGGGCGATGTCTTGTACTCAGCTTTCCGAACCAGCTGTACCTGGTACGAAAATGCGGTCATCGCCGATCCGGATAAGGATTCAAACACCGAGATCCTGATCGGCTCCAATGCGAATTGCGCAATCACGTGCCCCGAGATTGATCCCATTCATCCTGGGATTCCTTGCGAGGGAGTTTCCGATTGTTTGTCTGGAGTTTGCGATGCGGGATTCTGTCGCTGCACCGACGACGCGGAATGCGATGACGGCTACCAGTGCGAAACCCCGATTGTAGGCACGCAGGGAACCGGTGATACCTGCCGCGCCGTTCACCCACCCGGTGTCGGATTGACCGGTCTTCGAGTCCTGCGCGACCGCCTCGATCGATGGTCGTCTTCACGGCCCGTGTGGAACCAACACACCTACGCAGTCACCAATATCAACGACGACCTCAGCGTCCCGCAAACCTCTCAATGGTTGCAAAACTACCTACAGGCCGGACTCAACAACTTCCGCCAAAACATCCAAGGAGACACCGCTGCGAGGGATCTCCCGGACATTACCGGGAGCATCGATGAAGAATCGGCCTGTCAGATTGATGGCGCCACGACAAGCTTGGTGGCAACCGTATGCAATCGCGGAAACCGGCCAGTGGGTGCTGCCCTCCCTGCAACGTTCTACGAAGGCACAATCGCGCCCGAGAACGTTCTGTGCACCTCATACACTGCCGGGCCAGTTCCCGTTGGCGACTGCCTCGAGGTGTCCTGCGAAATCGACTCGACCGTAACAGGCGATATCATTATGGTTGTCAATGACGACGGCAATGGCGGCCAGATCACCGTGGAGTGCATTGGCGACAACAACGATGATAGCGCCAACATCACCGGTTGCACGGTTGTGGACTAATCTCAGCGGGTTTCCAAAGACATGCAATAGCCGGCCTTCACGCCGACGACGCTTTCAGCTCTCGCTGCTCGCGTCCGCATACACCACTGCTGTGGGAATGCTGGGCACCGTCGAGTCATGGTTAGCCTTCTCAGGCGTTACGAGGCTTGAGCCAATGATCGCCAGTGCGTACGTAATCCTAGCCTCACGCAATGTCTTCTTCCTGGTCCCACCGCAATTCGACCAAATCGACGTCGACTAACCAGCGGCTCACACAGCTCACAGCGAATAAGCCCTAGGACGTGAGGCTAGGTAGAATCTAGCCTCCTGCGTGGCTACTTCACCGTATCCAGTATAGGGTGCCTCGGCGACGCAATGGAAAGGCTCTCAATGTACTCGGTGGTTGTCATAGTCGCGGTAGCAGGTATTGCTGGCGTCCTCTACATGCGGTCGCGTCAAGCTGCTCAGGTGGATGCACCACCAGGCGCTAACCAGAGCGATGTCGTCAGCCAAGGAACACCGGATGCATCCGCGCCGGACGACCTCAAGTTGATCGAGGCAGCCGGGAACGGGGACGCAGTCAGCGTAGCGACTCTCTTGCAGCAAGGCGCAGACCCAACGCTTCGCAACTCTGAATGGGCATCACCCCTCGGTGTTGGAATCGTGAATGGGCACGCGGACGTTGTGCAGGCCCTACTTGCCGCTGGCGTCGATCCCAACGCGCCAGCACTC
>JAAEPE010000402.1 GCA_024222395.1 Myxococcales bacterium | reverse complement strand
GCCTTTCTCATCGTTGCCTACATAAATGCCGCGCGGGTGGCCTCCCCCTGGACGGCCCTTGCCTGCGTGCTGCCGCTCGCCTCGTCTCCCTACGTTCTCAGCAACGCGATCTGGGTCATGACCGACAATCTGTCGTTCACGCTCATCGCTATTACCCTCGGTTCAACTCTCTTCTGCGTCGCAGGAATACCTCAAGCGACCCGTTCCGGCCTCACCTTGGTGTGCTCGGTGTTCGTGCGGCAGATCAACATCTGGGTCTCAGGTGTCGCCCTCCTCGGCTTCCTCTTTCAGTGGGAACCCGTTCGACGGCGCCTTCCCTTTGCAGATCCGCTTCAACCGTCGCATCGCGGGCTGGGTCCCGCCATGATTTTCGCCGTCGCAACGATCGCGGCCGTCGCGATGATTGCCAGCTTCGTCAGCCTGTGGGGTGGACTTGTTCCACCGAAATTCCAGGTTGGCGGAAATGGTGGCGCGACGCATGCGGGCGACCTGAATTTCGGACTGACACCTGGAGTACTCTCCGTGCTGGCGGTCTACGCATCGCCTGCAATCCTCGTGCTGTTGCCGTGCTGGCTCCATAACAACCGCGTGCGACGCACCGCCCTGATCGGACTGCTGCTCGGCCTCCTGGCAGGACTGCTGTTCGAGTCGGTCACCGGTTGGGAGCACGGCCGGAGCGCGGGTTGGGTTTGGGCTATCGCGGGCCGCAGCCCAACGTTCTTCGATCGCAACAGCCTGATCGTCGCCGGAAGCACCGTCGGCGGCTGTTGCGCGGGAATCCTTTTCGGCATTCTGGTCGCCGCGGATCGCGCCCGCACCGCCTGGCTCATGGCTGG
>JAAEPE010000401.1 GCA_024222395.1 Myxococcales bacterium | reverse complement strand
GGAGTTGCTCCGGCTTAAGGAGCAAATGGCGATGCTTCAGCACTCGCTCTTTGGAAAGTCATCGGAGAGGCGTGGCGGTGACGACCCTACGAGTTCCACCGATGCTACTCCGGAACAGCCAGACTCACCTTCAACGGGCGCCTCGGAGGGTTCTTTGTCTTCCGACAAGAAGTCGGACAAGAAGAACCGCCAACTCGATTTGCCCACTCTGGAGAAAAGGCACGCCCTGGCCGATGACGACCAAGCGTGCGATCACTGCGGCGGTCAACTCGTAGAGTGGGAAGTCCAATTAGAGGAATTCGAAGAGATCGATGTGGTGGAGCGAATCTATCGCATCGCTAAACATCGAAGACAGAAATGCCGATGTGCTTGGCGGATGCGCACCGGTAACAGCGCCAGGTCCAACTCGCTTGCGCGGCAGCGGTTTCTCTCTTCTCTTTTCCATCACCGTTTGCGTCGACAAGTGGGGCATGCATCTTCCTCATGTTCGTCAGTCTGGGGAAATGGCGGCACTTGGCTGCCCCATCCCAGATGCTCAACTCTGGCAACAAGCCGAGTTGTTGGCGTGAACGCTCGAACCCACGCGTGACGCCCTCTGACTACGTTGCCAACTCAGAACTTATCTATGCTGAGGAAACGCTTTGGCCACTTCTTTCGAAGGGCAGCAAGAAATGGGTGGGCGTGGACATTCTCAAACTACGATTCCGAACATATCTGCATCGACCCAAGCCGCGGACATCAAGTCCCTCTGCAAGTGCTTGATGGCAGCAATGCCCTCCTGGTTGTTGATGCCCACGGTGCCTACAAGAAGCTCGTCAGGCTGCACCCAGATCTGACTCTTGCCTTGTGTTGCAGCCATGCGAGGCGCAAATTCACAGAGGCCGAAGCTGCTTACCCCTCAAAGTTCTGAGGCGATTGCGATTATTCGCAAGCTCCTTGCCATCGAAAGAGAGTTGCCCGACTTTCGACGATTGGAAGACCCTGCCGAGCGTGAAGCTGCCTTCAAAATCATTGCTGCTTCGCGTTTGGAGAAGTCTCGTCCTCTCATGGAAGAGCTTGCCCAATGGATGCGAGAGCAAAACTGCTTGCCTAAGAGCAAACTCGGAGGATCGATCCGATACGCAACCAATAGCTGAAAGGGACTGGGAGTTCTTCTAGACGATCCGCGAGCGCCCATGACAGACAATCAGGCGGAGCGAAGCATAAGACCTGCTGTTCTAGGCCGAAAGAATCACCACGGATCCAGGAGCAAACGAGGAACCGAAGTCGCTGCGCTCCTTTACTCCCTCATCGGAACGTGCCGAATGCTCGCCGTTAGTCCCACCGAGTATCTGCTCGCCGCCGCGACAGTCGCGATCGAGAGCCCTGGCGAAGTTCTGCTCCCCCACGAATTCAAGCGACAGAAGCGCTAAACACAGCTACGCGACTCTCGAAAGAGGGGGCAGGGCGAGGTCTTACATCTACCCAGGGATGCGGGGTGAACCACTTCTACAGAGACAGTGTTGCTTTATCCGACTCGCCACGTGTGCTAGTTCCCTGACACGATGATTTTGATCCACCTCACTTGGTGTCTTGTCCTCTGGTCGCTTGCGCTCTGCGTTGCTCAGCTCGTCGCTTGCCCCAGCAAACTCCTCGTTCACGCCTTGCAAGCGAACAAGCTACCAGCGCGATGTCGGCTCGGAATCAATCGGTCGGGGAATTGGTGATTTCTTCCTCCGGCTGTTGTGGTTACCGTTGGCGAGGGCTAAATGGATGCTTGCCAGCAAGAGCCTTCTTGACGAAGGTTGCGACTCTCCATCGGGTTGAGGAACGCATCGTGTCCAGACGTTTCTGAAGCATACGATTCTCGACTGTCAAGAGCTCTACTTCCTTTTTGATTTTTGGGTAACTCTGCTCATCAGTGTCCTCACTGGTCTTCTCAGCCTTAGGATTTTGGGACTGCAACTTCTTCTTAAGGGGGTTCAAGCTTTCGAAAAGCGTCACGACAGCCTTGTGCGCTTCTCTTGCCTCATCCGTATGAAGGGTCACCCCAAGATTCCAACCCTTCATGTCTTGGCAATCTTCGGGACCCATTACCTCGATTCTCTGTGCGATGCCTTCCTTAATCTGCTGGCGGTAGCGAGCAGGCAACAACTCACCAGCATCGGGAAACCACTTCTCCATCCACGAAACCCTTAGTGTATCGCCACGGGCCTTCGTCTTCAGAGCGAGCATCAATTCATTGTCGCCACGGTAACGCGAGGTTATCCAGGTAATCACGTTCTCATGCTTGATAGCAGGTACACCCAAATACCGTTTTGCATCGGGGGTCGAGAACATTTCCCAAAGGGTTTCGGAATCGAGATCATCCTCAGCAATCGCCATATCCAGCAAGCTCTTCCGGATACACTTCCAGCACCGCATACAGGGAGAGTGCACGCCACCACGGACACAGGATTGAGCGAGACCTCTGTGGCAAGAGTCTGCCACGATCTTCGATGTAGCGACTTCGCTCATCCCCGCAGTTGGAAGAGTGAGTGGAATATCAATGGCTTCGAACAAGCTCCACCAGCGTTCATAATGAGATCTTTCTACATAGTCTTCGAAGTGAGCATGACCAGTTCGATATGCTGATTCCGCAATCATACCGTAGGCCAATCCACCTAGATTGGCAAAATCACAGAGTAACAACGCAGGTATTCCGAAGCCTAGATCGACTCCGACCCCAACTGGATCACGAATGTACTCAAAGTCGGATTGCACCATGTACACATCTCTGCCCAATTCAGAAAGATACTTACATGCAAAAAGAGCATGCTCTTTGTTGTACTTGGTAGGTCGTTCCTCGCCGGCAGGAAATATTCGGTCCACGAAGAAGAGCTTTGTTTCTTTGGGCATCACCAAGAGCGCAGCAGTTGAATCAACACCTCCGCTGTAGGACAATGCGAGACTTGCAGTCTCAACACATTTCCTCGGCTTGATGCTTGTATCAATAGGAGACACTCCAATGCCAGTTGCACTCCTTAGGCTTGCTGCAAATTGCGAACTCACGGCGAAGGAAAGATCCAGACGCTTTCCAGAGAATGCGTAAGCCAACAAGACAGCGCTGAGAGCAAGAGCGTCGGGGTGAACACTCTCAAGCGCCCACCCTTTGGGCATCACGAAACGACATTGGTTTCGCGCGAGCTTCATTCGACCTTCTTGAGTCGGGCTAAAACCAGTCCCCTGCCCGGGGTTTTGTCCCGCTTCACTGTCGGCGCCGTGGGGCGTGAATGTGAACGTTAAGGTGTCTTGCGAAAATTCTGTTTCTATTCTCATTTGGGAAGCTCCTGGCCTTGACCACAACTCACCCTCGCTTCAACGACTCAGGTGTCTACAAGTCGAAGCATAGACTCATTCACTCCTTTGGTGCTAGAAAATCATGTGCCATGTGCCCATACATGTGGGAATCAAAACTCCCCAATGACAGGGACCATCGCTCGTGTTTAGAGACCGGATCCGCTAGGCATAGAGGCATGCCAACACGCCTTGCGATGGCGCTATGCTTAACAGGAACTCAAACGCATCAAGCCGGTCCACCGAATCAGACGAAGGCGAAGTCGGAGGATCCGACGGCAGTGCCTACGCCACGCGCTCTCGCCAGAAACTTGTACAGTTGCTCGCTGATTGCATCGTCGCCGAGAGCTTCGAGAAGCGTGCGACCACGATCTGAAGAGAGCCCTGCCAACCAAGTACCGAGTATGTCCCTGGACGCGACTGGCCAGTGACTCACCACGGTGGACCCGCCTCTTCGAGAGCTGCGCGGGCCTCTCGAACCGCACGTCGAATGCTCGGCGCAGGCGGCAAGAAATCATCATCATCTGCAACGCCAATGGTCATGCCGCGCAGATCTGCAAGACCCGTCGTGGGCAGAGGCGGCACAAGCGGATCGCCACTGGCCATTCGCTCGGTATTCACGGAGCGCCAGAGGAGTTGCACATCGTTTGCGCTACGGCTGAGCGTGCCGATCTGCGAACGCACTAACTCCTGCCCCCTAATTGCGGTGTTGGAGCCCCGATTTGACCACCCATCTAGGGTGGGCTTGAAGCCGACGATTCCGCAGAAGTGAGCCGGTATTCGAATCGAACCACCAATATCAGTGCCGATACCAAGCGGGCTAAGGCCGGCTGCCACTGCGGCAGCTGATCCATCCGGTGTTCGATCCAACGACCAGGGGTTGTTGGGGTCTTTCCCAGGAAGATAGTTGCCAAGTCTTCTGAGTTCAGCCATGAGAACTGCATCTCCGTCGGCCGGCCTATTCTGTCGCGCAGCGATGCCCAGAGTCGAGTCGTGGCCCCGGAGGTCGACGCTCTCCTTGATCGTGATCGGAACCCCGTGCAGCGGCCCGACGTGTTTCCCCTCCTTCCGAGCCTTGTCCGCCTCCTCAGCCTCTGCCATGGCCGCATCACAGGCCGAGACAAAGACTGAGACAAAGACTGAGACAAAGACTGAGACAAAGACTGAGACTGAGACAGAGACTGAGACAAAGACTGAGACAAAGACTGAGACAAAGACCGAGACAAAGGAGTCGAGGCTTCCGTCTAGAGCTTGCCGCCTTGTGATCAGTGCACCGACCACATCGGCGGAGCGCAGTGCCCCATGCGTGAGCCCCTCACTTATCCCGGCGGCGGTCAGCGCGTGCAGTGGCTTGGCAGCAGAACCCGTGATGTCGCTCATGCCGGTAGTCCAGCTTGCGGGGAGCATTGGTGGGTGCATCGAGCGGGTAGGAAGAAACCCTTTTGATTTCGCCGAGATGCCAGAGGCAGGGTTTGACAAGGCCTCCCACCAAGCCTAGGATTGAAGATAGTTCGCTAATGCCCACCGCAGACTTCAAAGACGATGCGGCGGTACCCTATGCCATGGCCGATACGATCGATTCCGGATCACGCCCAGCCGCGCAATCCGAGCGCGATCTGGCAGACTCTGGCGCGGATACCTTGCTCTCCGGAAAGCAGCCCGGCGACGGAGATAAGACGGTAAAGGCGCGACCCGCCACCGCGAAGGAAGCCGCGGTTGATGACCTGCTCGGAGTTACCCTCAACGAGCGCTACGAGGTGACCGCAAAACTCGGCCAAGGCGGCATGGGCGCGGTCTACGAGGCCAGGCACACCGTCATTGGAAAGCGGGTCGCCCTCAAGGTCCTACTCGACAAACACGCGGAAAGGGATCAGAGCGTCGCTCGCCTCAAGCAAGAGGCGCGCTTGGCGTCTTCGATTGGCCACAAGAACATTGTCGACATTACCGACTTCGGAACCACCGAGACCGGTCGCACCTTCGTGGTCATGGAGTACTTGGACGGGGAATCCCTCGGCAGCCTGATCTCCAAAGACGGACGCCTCGACAGCCTGCGAGCCATTCGCATTGCCCAGCAGATAGCCAGCGCTCTTGGAGCGGCCCATGCCAAAGGTATCGTGCACCGGGACATCAAGCCTGAGAACATCTTCGTGATGCGACGCGACGACGAAGACTTCGTCAAAGTACTCGACTTCGGTATCTCGAAGTCTCTCGTGTCCGACGACGAAGACGTACGGCTCACCCAAACCGGCATGGTACTTGGAACCCCCCTCTACATGTCACCCGAGCAAGCACAGGGTGATGATAACCTCGATCATCGGATCGACATCTACGCCCTCGGAGTGATTCTCTATGAGGCCATAACCGGGGAAGTCCCGTTTCGCGGCAAGAACTACCTCAATATCCTCACCCAGGTTATCTCGGACGAGCCAAAGCAAGCCTCAGAATATGTCCCAGGTCTCGACCACAACCTTGAGTCGGTAATTTGCAAGGCGATGGCGAAAGACCGCGAAGAGCGCTACCAGAGCATGGAAGAGTTTGCCTCTGATTTGGCCGGGCTCGACTTGGTCGATCCTGAGTCGACCAGCTCGAAGATCACGGCTGCTCGGTGGAGACGAAATCAGAAGAGTCGCTCGAAGGCCACCTATGCGGCGTGGCTTGGCGGCGTGGTCTTGGTAGCCGGCGTGTCAACCATCGGAGTCACGACACTTATGGGCGATGAGCATGGGGGCAACAGCTCCAATGCGGTCGTAGCCACCACCACCGCATTCGATGCTGCACCCAAAATTGCCGAACCCGATGCAAGACCTGCCTTTATCGAGGCGCACATCTTCCTGGAATCCGATCCGCTCGGAGCTACCATCTACGAAGGCTCTCTGCAGGTCTGTGCCGCGACACCCTGCTCCTACGAGCCTCCAAAGACGGGGGATCAGAAGAAGCTCCGCGTGGTGCACGAAGGTTATGTCGATGGCTCATTCACCGTGACGCCCGAACTACATGATCGAGAAACTCTAACGATCAAGCTGAAAGCTGTGCCCAAGGCTCTGCCAGAGAAAGGCAGACGCAGCGCAAAGCGGAACGGGCGGAGCGGGGCGAAATCTACCAACAAACCTCCGAAGGATACGACAACCAACGGCGGCCGCGACACTATTGGAAACCCCTTCTAGGACGAGTAACTCGTGCCTTCTCCCTTTCTCCTCATTCTGGCGATCATTGCCACGGTGACGCTTGCAGCGCCTCTCCATGCGGTAGCCCAAGGGCCCGGAAAGCCCGGCAGTAGCGACCGGGCCGTCGATGTGCTGCGGGTCGATCAGTGCGGCGATGACAACCAAGGCGAAACCGCAGCCGAGCGCAAGAAGAAGGCGAGCCAACTCTACGACCAAGGCCTCGTGCTCTATGAGGAAGGCGACTACGAGGGTGCGATCGAGGCATTCGTTGAGAGTTACTGCGCAAAGCCGCATCCAGCCAGCTTCTACAATATCGCTCAGAGTTACGAACGGCTTCTCAGGTTCGAGCTTTCGATAGCGTATTTTGGGCGCTACGTATCTGAGTCGAACCCAGAAGCACCGACCACCACGAAAGCCAGGCTCCGCGCTGATGTGTTGAGGATTCTCCCAGCTCAGATCCGAGTGGCCACGGTGCCAGCAGGTGCCTCCATAGCCATTCACGATACCACTGGCCTACGAGCCCGCGGAAAGGCAAACCAAGACGCTCCGCTCGAAGTCGTGCAAGGCGAATACACCATGCATGTGAGCATGCCCGGTTATGAGGATGCCATACGCTCCATCACGACCAAGCCCGGACAACCCTATTCCTACTACCTGCGGCTCGATGAACAGACTGGAACGCTCAACGTTAGCGCCACACCAAGCAATGCCAGACTTCTTCTGAACGACCGACTTGTTGATGAAGGTAGCTATAGCGAGAAACTCCCGGTAGGCCGCTACGAGATTACTGCCGAGGCTCCTGGTCGCGAAGCCGAGACGAAGGTAGTGACAATCAAGTCGGGCGAATCTAGCCAAGTGAGTTTGGAGCTTGCTCCTCCTACTAAGTCGGGCCGCAACACTCTCCTATATGCTTCGACAATTGGGCTTGGCTTAACAGGGGCCTCGGCGATGTCGAGCATATTCGGGCAGGACTCGGCAACAACGGTGGCGGGCGTGCTCGCGTCGAGCGCAGTGGGCTTCGGTGGTGCTTACTACGGAATTCCCAAGTCGACCACGCAAGGCGACGCCTGGCTCATGATCGAAGTCTCACTGATTGGTGTTGTTGAAGGGGCGCTCGTCGGATCCTTCTTCGCATGTAGCGTAGAGAACGTGGGCGAATTCCAGGAGCGGGAGTGCAGCGACAAGGAGCAAACGGCAGTTACTGCTGCAGCTCTCAGTGGAGGACTCCTGGGCATGGCGGGCTCGGCCATGATGCACAAGAGATTGAAACTCGACACGGGAGATGCCGCTGTATTGGGTTCTGCGGCACTTTGGGGCGTTACGTCGAGCGCACTTCTCTACGCGGTCTTCGACGACGACCTGCGTATCCGAGATCCCATTCTATTCTCGGGTCTCAACTTTGGACTGGTTGCCGGGGCGGGCATCTTGGCAACAAGCGATTTGAGTCTCGAGCGCATTGCGATTATCGACCTCGGCGGTCTAGGTGGCGTTCTTAGTGGTGCCTTGCTCGCTGGAGCCTTCCAAAGCGGTGATGAGCAACTTCAGCATTTTTCTATCTTGGGAATGGTCGCAGGTCTAGTTGGGGCAACGTTCCTCACTAGAGATATGGACGATATAGGTGCGCCGACAAAGAGGACACCAACAACCTCGGGCAACATCACACCTCTACTCACTCCGATTGTTAGCGGCACTACCGATGCCGGCGGGAACCTCGTTCCGAATCTGGGTTTGTCGATCCGCATATAGCGCTCAAGTCACCATTTCCCATATACTTGGGGAAGGGAGGGAACCATGTCCTCGGGTTCTGACAGATCTTCTGACTCGTCGCAGGTGAGCTATGACGTGAGCATCGGTGGCTCACGCGAACGGTGGCGCCTGCAGGAAGACCCATCGGCTCGCATACGCGTAACACCCATGGATCCGGGGGTACCGCTACCGAGAAGATTGACTCCGAGGATTCGTCTCCAGGAACAAATCCCGACGGCAGTCCCACGGTCGCTTTCGGAGAGACGGTTCCGGCTCCGGCTCTCGGCGACACCGGCAAGGTTGTGCTCGGCCTCATACGCAAGCGCATCGTGGTGCCGAAGACCGGCGACATCATCGCTCAGCGATATCGAATCGTGGGAGTGCTAGGTGAGGGGGGGATGGAGCAGGTTCTCGAGGTTTCCCATTTAAAGCTCGGCAAGTCTTTTGCTCTCAAGCTTCTGCACCCGTCGATGGCAGAGGACAAGGAGATGTGCCGTTCCTTCTTTCGCGAGGCGCGCTATGCGAGTTCACTGGATCACCCCAATCTCATTTCTATCTTGGACTTTGGTGAGGATCCGAACTTTGGCGGCTACATGGTCATGGAGCTGGCCTCTGGAATGTCACTCAAGAAGTTCCTGGCCAAGCGTGGCAAGCTGAGGGTTAAAAGGGCCTGTGACATCGTATCCCAGGTTGCAGAGGCGCTCTTGTACATGCACCACAACGAGCTCATTCACTGCGATCTCAAGCCGGACAACATCGTCATCAGTCCCAATGAAAAGGGCGGCAGAAAACGCCACGTCGTCAAACTTCTCGACTTTGGTCTCGCTCAGAGCCTTGGCGGAAAGACTAGAGATGGATTATTCGGAACACCAACTTACAGCGCCCCAGAAATAGCCAAACAAGAAGTCACCGGCCCACCTGCGGATATCTATTCCCTTGGCATTATCTTGTTCGAGCTGGTCACGGGGAGCCCACAGGAGCTGTGGGTCAAGTGATCCTATCCCTCTACCCGGAACGCGCAACTACGGCATAGCGGTCGGAGTCACCGCAGTCGGAGCCACTGGATCCGGAGTCACCGCAGTCGGAGCCACTGGATCCGGAGTCACCGCAGTCGGAGCCACTGGATCCGGAGCCACTGGAGTCGGAGCCACCGGATCCGGAGCCACCGGAGCCGGGGCGATGCCAAAGAGCTCCACCAAATCTTGATCGACACGGTCCGCGCCCAGACGCCCAACTTTGCCCAAGACCCGAGTTCGCTCTGTCTTGATGTAGTATTGGGTTTGCAGCGCCGAGCCGGACTTCTTCTTTGGCTCTTGCGTAGATGCCAACTGGCGATACAGCTCGAGATACCCAAGAGACCGCTTATTACTGGCACGATACCGCAGGGTCGCAATGTGCACGAGAGAGCTCGATTTCAGCTCGGGCTCGTAGCGTGTGGGCTTGAGCTTTTTGACTCGATCCACGAATCCCGCAAGCGCGGTGTCAGTAGCCTCTGGCGCGACTTCGTAGGACCACTCGATGTGTTCGCCTTTCGCATCTTCCGTTACTCGCTTGACGAGTACCGTGTCACCGCCCGTGGTTGTGATCGCGATAGAGGTCACCTTCGCATCGTCGTAGGCGTGCACCTTCTTGATGCTCAGACTACTTTCTGCACTCTGTAGCGGTTGAATGAGTTTCCCCGAGAAGACATAGCCAAGGCCCTTATCGACGTCGAACATGTAGCGGTCCGTTCCGCCGTAGATCTTCTCATTAGCCAAGAGAAGAGAGCGCTCGCCCTTGCCCTTCTCAATCGCCGTGAGGCTGATCGTCTTCTCGTGCAGGTTGTAATACTCAAGCTTCTCTTGCTCGAGAGATCCAAGCTTGCGCAGTGCCACAAGTGATTGGTACTGGCTCATGAGCTCTTCGCCAGCAACTCCCACGGGAAACTCTCGGGTCGTCACTGTCATCTCAGGCACAGCGGGAGGTGCGATTGGTTCCGCATCTCCAGTATCCGTCCCACCCTGATGAGGCTCCGACTTCTTCGCAGGTACGGAGCGCCTTATCTCTCCCCAGTAGTAGGAGCCATTCTCGTCAGTTCGCTCTTCGATGCGAACCCGCTTGCTCTCGCTTTCAAAGACAACCGCAGAGAGAGCCCCTAGCTTCCATACGGGATACGTTCCGCGTTTTGGAGCTCCTCCCTCCTTGCGTGTGCTCGTTTGATAGGAGAAAGCCAGAGCAACTGCAAGCAGCCCTCCGTGTACGACAGGTCCGAGTCTCATGATTGACTCCTTCTCGTCTTGCGCCGTCTTCGCGAGAGGAAGAGCAGGCCAAGTCCAAGCATGAGAAGAGGCGCACCCACCATTGTGCCGTAGAACCACTTGGCGTCCTGGCTCTTGGTGTGTTCGATGCGCTTGTCTTTCTCGCTCACGGTCTCTCCAGTGAATGCCTCCTCGCCGCCCGTCCACTTGACGACGTCGACGAGCATGTCTTGGGCCACTGCGACTCGGCCCAAGATGCCGTCGCTGAGAACGTCAGCGTCTGAGATCAGAACAACACGCATGCCCTTCTCCTTCGCCGTCGGCGTACTATCCACTGCCACAACGACGTTGTAGCGATCACGCTTCTCCGTGTCTTTGTCGAAGCGATAGTTGCGCGGCGAATCGCTCGTACCAAGATCTCGGAAACCTGTACTCATGGTTCGAACCACCCCGAAGTTCTTGTAGCCTTCGGCGCTCTCGCCAAAAGGCACTATGTCAAAAGACCCAGGACCAACAAAGAGCATGACCGAGCGTGCGGCACCCCTGCTCAGCATCGAGACGGACGCGTGAGAGAGGAATTGATTCGTGAGAATGAGCGAGTGGTCCGTCACCGATCGCGTGCGAACCATGAACACCTTGTCATCCGCTAGCGGGGCCGGATTGAAGGCGACTCCCAGACGCTGCTGCAGCAGTTCCAAGCGCATCTCAGCTTCGGGATCCATCGCAATTACTGCCGAACCGCCTTTTGCCAGGTAGTCATCAATTGCCCGAAGCTCGTTCTCCAAGAGGGCAATGCGCGGAGCCAAGATGAAGAGGATGCTGCAGTCGTCTGGCACCTCCTTGCCAAAGCCCTCGTAGTCGCGCACTTTGTAGTTGAGCTGAGTGAGCTCCTTCTTGATGAGCGTCGATTTCTTGAGGGAACTCTTCGCCCCCATCGCACCCACCGACTTTGGGTCATTGAGTTCGCCGTGGCCCACCATCATGTATGCGATCTTGGCTTCGCGAATCACCGACATCAGCGTCTTCTGAAACTTGGAGTCGAATTCCCGGAGAGCTCGCTTTCTTGCAACACTGAGATCAGGGCTAATGTTGAAGCTCTTCGATTTGTCGTCATTGAGGAGAACGATGGTGCCCTCTCGGCTCACGCGATGCTCCTTGGCCAAGTCTGCATCGAGAAGCCTATCGTGCATCTCGAATTCTAGATTGGAAGAGGCCTCCGCGAGGGCACGTACATACTCTTCGACCTCGGGTGCTACTTCGCTATTCTCGGGAAAGAAGATAAGCACGCGCAAAGGCTCGCCAAGCGACTTGACCATGCTGACTGTGGCCGACCCCGGGCTTGACGTCTTGAAGTAGCTAACATCCTTTCGGACGTTTCTTTGGTCCGCGATATTGCACGTGACCATGAGGAAGGCCGCAGCAAGAGCAATGGAGAGCCCAGAGCTAGCCATCTCGCGCACGAGAAAGACCTCGACCGAAGCATCGGGCCCGCCGGCCGGCCTTTTGAACGTACTGCGCCGGGTGAGCCCCAATGAAACCTCTATCAGGATCAGCGGCAAGAGCGAGCAGATGAACGCGATGAGCCAGAGCACATGTACGGTCATTCGCCACCGAGCTACGGCAGCCTCACCCTCAATCCCGAGCAGGCTGATTCCGCTTGCGGTCGTGAGCCAATAGCCAAGCAGTGCGAGAAGGAGACCCATGTGACACAGAATCGAGATAGCCTCGATTCGTCTCTGGCTGCCCCTTGTTCGGGTTAGGACCCAGCCTCGCGTTGCCACCGATCCGGCGATGAGAAGAACGCCGAGCCAAGAGAGTTGGCTTGCGATTGACGTGTGAGCGAAGGCTCGCTCTCCCATGAAGAGGGAAAAGAGCCCTAGTACAAGAACTGCGGCCAACCACCACGGAGAAGAGACTCTTAACGCCATCTCTTTGCCTCCAGCGTCTTGGTGCCCAGCAGTAGGAAGAAGTAGGAAACGGCGACGTAGTAGACGATGTCCCGAAGATTGAGAACACCCTTCATGAAGCTCAGACCAAAGTGCTTGTGCCACAAATCGAGGTCTTGTAGGACGCCACGAACGGGCTCGTCGAGCTTCATGCCCAGAGGATAGAGCTGGAGCATGACCACGATGAGTACCAGTGAAACGGCTGCGGCAACGAGGTGTTGCTTGCTAAGAGCAGAAGCAAAGATGCCGATCGAGAGAACGGCGCCGCCAAGGAGGATGAGCCCTAGATAGCCAACAAGCACCTGGGTCATCGTTATCTTGCCATTCACCTTGATGAGCATTGGCATGTAGAACGAGGCAAGAACGATGAAAGCAAGGAACGTCAGCGCTGCCAGGAATTTCCCAGCAATGATCTCCGCGTCGCGAACCGGCGACGTATTCAGAAGGACAATCGTGTGCTGCTGTCGCTCTTCGGCAATTAGACGAACACTCAAAGCGATTGCGGCTCCAATGGTGCAGCCACTGCAGTAGCGAAAGAACTCGCTGAGCACGCCGGCACTGAGTTTTGCCTCTTTGCCGAGGGCCTGACTCTGAAAGAGTATGCCGCAAACAAGGAGCATAGCTGCGGCGATGAGATAGCCCACCGGCGACCGCAAGTACGATCCGAGCTCGCGACGGTAAATGATGCTAGTTGCTCGCACTAGTGGCCCCCTCGTTCCTCACGAGTTTGAGAAAGATACTCTCGAGCTCGCGGTGATTGCGAGCTAGCTGCAAGACATCGTGCCCCCCACTCACCATCACGCGGCACACCTCTGCGCGTATTTCCCCACCACTTATGATCTCGAAGAGGGTCGCTCCCTCCTCGCTGCCACCGATCTTGACGTCGCTAACGGATTCGATTTCGCGCAGCGCCTTTGCAATATCTTTGTCGCTACTACCCTCGGCACCTTTCACCGTGACGACGGTGCGCGAAGTACTCCGCATCTTTGTCGCAAGTTCCGCTTCACTGCCACTAGCGAGCACCGCACCATCGCCGAGCACTAGGAGCCGATCACAGGTCTCACTGATTTCCGTAAGAATGTGGCTCGACACAAGGACCGTATGATTGTCCTTGAGGTTTTGGATCATATTGCGCATCTCGACGATCTGAACCGGATCAAGGCCGCGAGTAGGCTCGTCTAGGATCAGCAGCATTGGATCGTGCATGATGGCCTGCCCAACTCCAACGCGTTGACGATAGCCGTGGGAGAGCGTCGAAATGATCTCGCCGCGAACTTCGGTGAGGTCAGTCGCCTCGAGCACTTCCGGCATGCGCTTGGCAATGCTGCTCTTGCTCATCTGCCTAAGTCTGCCGGCGTATGCCAGGTACTCATCCACCACCATGTCCTGGTACAGCGGTAGATGCTCCGGTAGGTAGCCAATGCGTTTGCGAACCTCGTGCGGGTTCTTCACCGCATCAATGTCACCGACGACTACGCTTCCCTGCGAGGGGCGCAAATCACAGGCGAAGATGCGAAGTGCGGTTGTTTTGCCTGCTCCATTGAGCCCAAGAAATCCTACGGTTTCGCCGTCCGAGATTTCGAAAGACACCGGCCCTAGAGCGCGTTTGTCCCCGTAGTACTTGCAGACGTTCTCTGCACGAATCATTCGGTATCACCTTTACGCATAGAACGGCGAAGAGTTTCCCAAGAGCCCGGCGCTGTCAAGTGAGAGAAGAAAGGGTTTGTGGCGTGACTTCATAGAATTGCGCGGTTTGCACTATCGTCAAAATCGTCGTCTACCAGGCACTCTAAGCACACTGGCTCACCGCTCACGGGGTGGGCAAAGCGCAGCGATTCCGCGTGAAGATAGAGGCGCGAAGCTGGCTTGCCGTAGAGTCTATCCCCGATGATGGGAGCCGCCAACCCCTGGACATGCGCAGCGTGGACCCGAAGCTGATGTGTCCGACCAGTGCGTGGGTAGAAGGCCACCTTTGTCCTATCGTTGCGTCGCTCCAGCACTTCGTATTCTGTGGTGGCTTCTTTTCCATTTATGGGATCAACGATTTGCCTTGGACGATCTTCTAGGTCGACTCGCAAAGAGAGCGAGATGCTGCCTCGATCCCGAGTGACCTGACCATCGAGCCAAGCTACGTATCGTTTCTCGATGTGGCGCTCGGCAAAGAGCGCCTGCATCGCCTTGTGTGCCTCGCGTGTCTTCGCGAGGAGAAGCACACCCGATGTATCTCTATCGAGCCTGTGCACATGTAGGGGCTTTCCCGTGGCGTCCCATGCGTCGCGAAGGCGCGTTAGCGCAGAATCACGCAGCTCGGAGGTCGCTCCAGGAACGGAGAGAAGTGGCTCTGGTTTGTTGACGGCAAAGATGTGTGCGTCTTCGTAGATCGTCTCTGGCGGGGACTTCTGTGGGACTTCGCTACCAAAGAGCGGGGCAGCATCGTGCTGGAGGCCTTGCAGCATGAAGGCAAGCAAGGGCCCGCACTTACCCCGGCACGCTGGATAGAATTGACCGCTGTGACGTCCACCTCCGGGCGGCGGCGCACCCCACCAAAACTCCGCGAAGGCGATGGGCGTGAGTCCATGCTGGTAGGCATAGTCAAGAAGCTTGGGACCAGCGCAATCTCCGCTTCCTCCCGGAGCCTCGGCAGCATAGAGCGACGAGAGGGAGCAGGCTGCGCCGGTCGCATCGCGGATGTGGTAGCCGTCTTGGATCTTGGCCAACAAGGCGTTTGACGTGGCTGTACGGCGTGTTTTGAGAGCAGCGATGCGCGAGCGCAGGCCGAGGTCGTCTTGTTTGTGCGCTTCGAGTTCGGCTTTGTGAAGAGCGCGCAGAGCCTTACCATCACGACGGTCATCCTGGCTTTGGTGGCCAAGATTTGAGAGTTCTTCCTTGGTCTGCCCCGGCAAGGCACGGCGCAACGCACGGGCCGCCTTTCTCGCTTTGTGCTCGCGACGCAATGCACACTCTGCTTCTTGATGACGCCGCACTACTTCCAAGCGCTGCTCTTCGAGCGCCTGCGCTTCCTCGCCAGTCTCAAGCGCTGTGATCTCGTTGGCCACTTCATCGAGAGCGATTTGCCCAGCCGGCCAAAACTCACCCCTAACTTCGTCATCGAAGAGAGGTGGCGCAAAGCCGTCGGGGCGCCAAGTACCACCAAGCATCCCAGAACCCGCCCGAATGAAGGCCAGGCGGGTATGAGGACCTCGTACCACTAGCACTCCGAGCATCTTGCCGCCTCCGGGACTCTCGAAATCTTGCCCCAATTGGCTGTGCTGACCTTCGCGAAGCTCCTGCTGCAACTGCTCGGCTGCTCGCTTCGCCACAGGATGGGGCTCTGTCGCAAACGGGCTGGGAAGCTGCGATGGCAGGTCTTCCTGCGCTCCGGAGTCCAGATATGTGAGAAGCCCAGGCAGAGCCCAGAGATAGCATGGCCCCAAGCTGCAGAGTGGTACGAATTCGTCGTAGAATCTTGGATGATGGTGGCAGTCTCTTGGCTGCGTGCGGAGCGGAGCGATGGCAAAGTTCATAATGCAGACGGATGGGGGCGGAACTCAGGAGATCAAGCTGGGAGACCAGAACACCATTGGGCGCCAGCCCAATAGCACCGTGACCTTGCACGACCCGCGCTCGTCCGGGCGCCACGCCAACTTGCTGTGGGATGAGGGCGAGTGGAAGCTGCGAGACCTTGGCAGTTCGAATGGAACGTTCGTCAACGGTGAGCGGATCGAGAACGCACTACTCATAGATGGTGACCGAGTGCAGTTTGGAACCACCGCCCTGGTCTTTTCCACAGACGCTCTCAGCGCCGAGGTTGCGGCATCCCAAGTGTCGTTCAATGCCGACAGCGCCAAGCCGCTCATTCACTCGCGAGTTGACGGCAGCGGTCACGAAACGTTTCTCCCAGTCGAGAAAATTCCAGACGTCGAACAGCTAAAGCAAGACTACGAGAAACTCCGAATCGCTAGCGAGCTAAACCAGGCAATCGGCCTGGAGGCTGATGTTGACGTTCTCCTGGGCCGCATCCTGGACGAGGTCTTTAACCTGCTCCCGGCCGACCGTGGCGTCATTCTCCTCATGGACCCGAGCACTCACAAATTGGAGGTTCGGGCGACCAAGAAGCGGCGAGACGATCAGGAAGAGATTGTTCTCTCCAATACCGTTATCAACGAGGTCTTTGGCAGCGGGGCTGCCGTACTCACCAGCGACGCAACTCGCGATTCGCGATTCTCCGGTGCCCACTCCGTCGTGGCATCGGGCATGCGATCCACGATGTGTGTGCCGATGATCTATCGGTCCCAGCTATACGGTATCGTGCACCTCGACTCGCTCTTTGCACGGGGGGTCTTCTCCAACAAGGACCTGCAGATCCTCACAGGGTTGGCCGCGCAGGCTGGTCGAGCCATCGACAATGCCTACAAGGCTCAGAAGATTGAGCAATCGGCCCTCGCAAGACGCGACTTTGAGCGTCTCCTGCCCCCCGAGCTAGTGGAGCAGATTGTCTCAGGCAAAGTGCATCTCAAGCGCGGTGGCGAACTCAGAGAGACTACCGTGCTCTTTTCTGACATTCGCGGATTCACGCAGTGGACAGAGTCTCACCAACCGTCTCACATCGTGTCCATACTCAACGACTACTTCGAGCTCATGGTCGACGCGATTCACCGTCACCATGGCACCCTCGATAAGTTCATGGGAGATGGCATCATGGCGCTCTTTGGAGCTCCCATTTCCCACGATCAGAATGAGCTCAATGCGGTGCTCTGCGCCCTCGACATGCTAGAAGGTCTCGACTCACTAAATCGGCGACTTGACGAGCTTCAGCAAGACCCTGTTCACATTGGAATCGGCATCAACAACGGGCCTGTCATCGTAGGTTATATGGGGTCGTCAAAGTCTATGGAGTACACCGCTATTGGTGACCATGTGAACTTGGCAGCCAGGCTCTGTGGTGTCGCAGAGAGGGGGCAGATCCTTCTCAGCGAGAACACCTATCAGGTCGTCAGAGATGCGATTTGCGTCAAGCCTCTGCCGCCGGTAACTGTGAAGGGCAAGCGAGCTCCTCAGAATATTTACGAGGTCCAAGGTCGCAGACGAGGCACCGCAACGATCGACACCCCCAGATGGGACGACATCACCGGCACCGGGCCGGTTCCCACCAAGGCCCCGGACGATACGGTCTTTTAGGCTTCCCGATACCAAGCGGGTTGGCATCAGCGTCCTGGCCTGCCCGTTAGGATGCTGGCCGGCGCGATGGGAGAATTTCCGCAACTTTCTGCATCTCTGTGCGTCACAATTGGGACCAGGTGGTCTCTAGAAGGTGGAGCTATGAGCGCAAACGACGAGCAAATCTCCCGAGAAATGTCCGATGGCCAACTCGTCGATGCCGCTAAGCGAGGAGAATTGCGCGCATTTTGTGAGCTCGTGGAACGTTCCCAGGGGCTTGCCAGGGCGGTTGCCTACAGCGCCTCTGGAGAGCTGGGAAGCGTGGAAGACCTGGTGCAAGAGGCCATGGTCACCGCCTGGACTCGCCTGCACGACCTGAGTGATCCATCCGCCTTTCGCCTATGGCTCGCAGGGATCGTTCGCAATACCGTGCGCTACTGGCGCCGACATCAGCGTCGACATGCTCCTAGAGCCCAGGCTGGCATGGACGTTCTGAGCCAACTTGAAAGCACGGCCCCCTCTCCTCTCGACGAGGCTCAGCGGCAACAAGACTGGCAGCACACCTCGAATGCGCTGCAAGCGCTGCCTGATAAGTATCGGGAGCCATTGGTGCTCTACTACAGCCTCGGTGAGTCCCATGCAGAAGTCGCTGATGCACTTGGACTCACAGAGGCATCCGCTCGCCAGCGCGTGCACCGAGCGCGAAAGAAGCTCGCAAGTGAGGTGGGCGGTGTTGCCAACCAAGGTAGGCGACTGGCGGCTCGCACAAGTGCAGCAGCGGGCATCCTCCTAGTGATTCAGGAGCGCAAGGCTTGGGCTTCCCTCCCAGTCTCCACACCAGCAGGGATGACCGCCCCGGCGAGTCCCAGTCTCTCTCTCAGCCCCGGCGCTTCCCTCGGCCCCAGCGCTTTTCTTGGCCTCGGCGCTCTCGGAGGTGCTGCCATCGTTGCCTGCATCGTCGGCTTTGTCATGTTAGTGGGTGGTGAGAGTGAATCGATCGGATCTACTGGGCCGAGGAGCGCACTAATGAGCCCACCACCGCCTGTGGAACTGAGCACTGCACATCTCGGCCAGCCAATCGGCTCCGAGCAAGAGGCACCGATAGAAGCGCCAATCGACGCGATGGCTGGACTTCTGAGCATCGGCCGCGGAAACGTTGGAGATTCGCCTAGGTCTAGAAATTCTGCGTATCCGAAAAAGTCTTATGAGCGCTCCGAGTTGTCCCAGAGTGCAGAGACCGAGACCTCTCGAACGGCAGGCCGCATCAAGAAGCATGGGCCGGCGATCTTGCACCCAGAAGACGAGAAGCCACTCTTGGTGCCAGACATCGACATGCGCGCTGTGCGCCGTGAGCTTTGGCAGTAGGGCATTGGCACAATAAACACTGTCACAAGATGACGATAGTTGGTCTCTCCCAATCATGAAGCCATCAACGACACTCATCATCACGGTGTTTCTTGTCACAGGCCTAGCCGCACTGCCGACCGCCCAAGCCGAGGACCAAGGGCGCGATACCGCGCCCAAGGCGTCTGTGAAGCGCGCAACAAAGAAGGCAAACGCCAAGAAGCCCAGCACCAAGAAGCCCAGCACCAAGAAGCCCAGCACCAAGAAGCCCAGCACCAAGAAGAGAAAGAACTTCGACTTCACGGCCGACGACATCACCGCGGACAGGATTCGGCCGGACGGCACCGCCATCTTCGGCAGAACTACTGCCAAACACGAGAGCCTGATTCGACTCCGCACAGAGTTCATTGGGGAAATATTAAAGTCCGCTGAAATGCTCTAGGAAACTGGTGCCAAAACAAGTTGGCACCAGTTTCCAACGCGCTTGGCTGCGCCAAACGCGGATGTTTCGCACCTTCGGTGCTTTGGTCTGGCGTGCTACGCCAGACACCTGGCCTCGAGGCAGGGCAACGCACTAGGAATCCTGCCCTGCGCGCTTGAATACCCCGTCGATCAGCGAGACCCTCGCTCCATGAAAATTCGATTTCTCGTGCCCACCCTAGCTGCTTTGCTCTCCGTGAGCGCCTGCGACAAAGGTAAGAACAAGGAAGGGGAGCCGGCCTCGCCCGCCAAGGTTACCGCCAAGGCAGAAGAGCTCGTCAGCTCGGATGACTCTGTATTGGGTAGCACCGCCCCTGCTCTCGACGTCGCCAAGACCAACGAGCTTTGGTCTTTGGCGCCTACTGGAACCATTCTCGGCATGGTGGCGGCTCCCGGCTCTGCCGCCACGCTGCACTCGATGATGATGGGCGTTATCGCGACTGCGGAATCTCGACCCATGGGAGCGAAGCTGCTCAGTGAGATGCGCGAAGAACTCGCAGGGGAGATCGTGAACATTCTTGACCCTGCTTCAATCGCTGAAGCTGGGATTGATCTCAGCGGTTCTGCCGCTCTCTTCGCGGTCGCGAAGAAGAAAGGCTACATGTTGCTTCCGGTGACCAACCGGGACGCCTTCCGCAAGGTCACCAAGGCCAAGGTAGAGACAACTGACGGCCTCGAAGTCGATAGGCTCGACGACGACCTAGTCTGCACCACCAATAAAGATCGCTACCTGTGCGCGTCCTCTGTTGCCCTCCTCAAGGAGTTTGGTAGCAAGGTCGACGGACCGCTCGCCAAGCGCGTTGCCGCTCTCCCACTGCAGTATCGTGGGCAAGCCGAGTTCGTAATGGACGTTGCCAGCATGAAGGATTTCGACGACGAAATCGATATGGACTTTGACGGCCAATTTAGCGATCCGCAGCTTGGCATCGGAACTCTGCGATTTGGCAACGGAGCAATTACTGCTCGCGGTTGGTTCCAGGCGAAGGCATTGGACAAAGTGGCCGCCGCCGCCGCCGTTCCCAATGGCCTCGGCAATAGCCTGGCAAGCTCCAAGCCATCCGGGCTCTTTAGCTTCCGCATGCCTGTGCCGCTAATCGTCTCCGAGATGCCACCCAACGATAAGAAAGTGGCAGGGCTCGATCTCAAGAAAGACGTCGTCGGCAACCTAACCGGTGAGTTCGTAGGCTACACGCCACAGAGCGAAGGCTTATGGGGACGCTTGGCTATCGGTCTGAAGGACGCGGCACCATTTAAGGAGCTGCTCAACATGGGTTGCGGCATGGCGCCCGCCATGGGCATCCCCGGCATCGAGGTCACCCCAGCGGATGGCAAGTGCTCCGCCATGATCGACGTCGCGAAACTGCCTCTACCCGACCCAACGATCGCGAAGATGTTCAAGGAGCCCGTTTCCATCATTGCCGAAGTTAAGGCAGATCGATTTGAAATCACCTTTGGCAAAGAGAGTCCAACGACCGACAAGCCGATGAGTGCAATGGGCAAGGAGCTCCTGAGCCAGAAGTGGAGTTTCTCCATGTGGACTGAGGGCATGGGCCTCGCAAGTGGACCGGAGATGCCATGGAACGAAATGCCAGCCGCTGTTCCAAGCGAAGTCGCCGATGGCATCAAGATGGCCGTATGGATGCTCTCCCATGTCTACGAAGTGGGTATGGCCGGTGGCGTTCGCGACGACGGTGTTCACGGCATCCTTCATATTGCCACCTACGCAGGCGACGCTCCCGAGGTCCTCAAGGCATACCAGGCTGCTGTTACCAAGACCCTTAGTAGCGGCAAGGCGACGGAAGACTTCGAAGCCATCCGCAAGAAGTGGCCAAACTCGATGGCAGCTCGCGGTGGTACTGGCGGTGGCTCGATGATGATTGCAGGAGTCACAGGCATGCTCGGCGCCATCGCCGTGCCCGCCTTCATGAAGTATCAGCAGAAGTCGATCGAGGCGATGGGCAAGTTCGAGGAACGAGAAGCCCAGATGCAGGAAGAGCTGCGGGCCGCAGAGGGCAACTAGCTCCTCTCTCGATTCGTCACAATGACGTACATAGCGCGCACTTGCTTCGGCGGGTGCGCGCTTTTTCGTGGCATGAGCGCTGGGAACTCGATGTTCCTGGCCGCACCTATCTTTGCGCAGTCGGTACTAGTAACGTAGCCACATGAATTGGACCCGCGCCCAGATACCGGATCAGAGCGGTAGGCTTGCCATTGTCACGGGAGCCAACTCAGGCATTGGCTTCGTCACCGCCGAGATTCTCGCATCGAAAGGCGCCAGGGTTATTCTGGCCTGTCGAAATCAGGCGCGTGCAGAGGCAGCACAAAGTCGAATCCTTCAGAACATTCCCAGTGCCGAGATAGAGATAGGCATCCTGGATCTCTCTAGCCTAGCGTCGATAGAGGCATTCGCCAAGCGCACTCTCGATACCGAGTCCCAAGTCGATCTACTCATCAACAATGCTGGCATCATGATGCCGCCTGTGCGCACCGAAACGGCGGATGGCTTCGAGATGCAAGTTGGCGTGAATCACCTTGGGCACTTCAGTCTGACGCTGCAACTTCTCCCACTCTTGAACAACGCGCCGGCCGCCCGAGTTGTGACGGTCTCAAGTCTTGCCCACTACAAGGGCCGAGTGAACCTTGGTGACCTCAACTACAAGCATCGCCGATACTGGCGCATCGCCTCGTACGGGCAGAGCAAACGCGCGAACCTGCTCTTCTCCTTCGAGCTCAACCGCAGGCTCCGTGCGGCAGGAGCCCGCACCATCGCCACAGCAGCTCATCCCGGATGGACCTCCACGGGTTTGCAACGACATATCCCCGGTGCCCGCCTCTTCAACGCCTTGGTGGCAATGCAGCCGGCTCAAGGTGCCCTTCCAACACTGCGAGCCGCGACGGATCTCGCGGCCCGTGGTGCCGACTACTTTGGGCCGAAGGGGCTCACGGGAACCCGCGGCTATCCAGTGATCGTAGGATGCGCCAGCGCCGCCAAAGATCCAGCCAGCGCGGCCAAGCTTTGGTTACTCAGCGAAGACCTCACGGGGCAGCGCATGACGGCGATCGAATCGTAGTCTGCCTGTGTGCGCCGCCTCGGATAGCCCCCTGTTTGGGCGATTCTCGTGGCTCGTTCTCTGATGGCAAAGCCCGTGCAAAGTCGATACCCTAGATGCCTGCTGTGAACCCCATCCGACTCAAATGGTTTGGGTGTAACTCTGACACTCTCAGCCTCGCAGGCTCCTACGAGTAGCCGAATCCTGGTGTGCAACGGTGAGATTGCCCCAACTTCTAGCGGCGTTGTCTCGACGTGCTTCGTTCTGCACACCAGCGCCTTCTAGGCCCATGGAATGACTACGAAGCCGCTGTCACAGTCAGATCTACACCCAATGGCTTCGCTTGTCGGCTCTGCTCTTCCTATTTGTTGCAGCCTGGTGGATCGGATGGAAGACGGGGCTCGCAGACAAGATTTATGCTGAAGACATGCGGTTAACGGTCTTGGACGCTGGCGCATGGGGCTTCTTGCTCTTCGTGGCGCTCTTCTGCGCTGGCCTCTTCATACAGATCCCAGGCCTCGTCTTCGTCACGGGGGCTGTGCTCATCTATGGCTATTGGTTAGGCATGCTCGTTAGCTTCGGAGGTGGCCTTGCCGCCATCTCGGTGAGCTTTGTCGTAGCGCGTGTGGTCGGCGGCGACCCGCTCGCCAGTCTCAAGCACCCGCGCGTCAAAGGGGTGCTCGCGCGCTTGCAGAACAAACCAATTCGTACCATGGGCTTCTTGCGTATCTTTATGCAGATTAGCCCGCCTCTCAACGTCGCCCTCGCGCTCAGCGGGGTCCGATACCGCGACTACCTTGCCGCCGCTCTACTTGCAATGTGGGTTCCTATCATCGTAATGGCGAGCGCCGTGCATGTCTTTGTTGGTTAGGACTCGCGCCTGCAAGCCAGCTCGTGCTGCGTGGTATGGCTACGAGCGATCAGGGCTCCACGGTACGTCTATTCCGGCGGCGATCATGTTCTCAAGCACGTGCCTTGGCTGGACGTATTGGTGCAGGAAGTTGAGCACCGTGTCGGCCAACCCTTCGAGTGATTGCTTCACCTCGCCGAGCACGCACTCACCTGTCTCTAAGAATGCCTCTTTGGCGTGAGCGACAGAGACGGCTCCAGGGAGGACAAGCGCGCCGGTATGGGCGCAGGTGTTGCGAAGCTGTTCGAGCGACTTGGTTGCGCCCAGACGGCCCCCGGCGACGCCGAGCATGGCAACGGGCTTGCCTCGGAGTGCGGATGGATAGCCCAGGCTCTCTATGACGAGTTTCATGAATGCGCTGTAGGTGCCGTGATACTCGGGGGTCGCCAAAACAACTGCATCCGCGCCAGCGACAGCCCTTTCTAGGGTATTGGAGTCATTCGAAGCACCATCGCCTGGGAAGCTCAAGTCCAGGTCGGCTCCATGCAAGACCTGAATGTCGACGCCAGCTCTCGCAAGAGCCGAGTTCACAACCGCAGCGGCATGCGCCGTGAAGTTCTGACGCTGACGGTTACCCACTATCGTTACTACGTTCGACAAGCGATGAGTGTCCCTTGTGGGGAGTCTGCAAATCAAGGGTGGCTCTTTGAGGAATGTCCCTTCTCCCGGCAGAGAACGACTACCATGCGGCGGTGCCCAAGCTCGCCTTGTATCACTACCCCAGCTGCTACTACTGCAAGATAGTACGCCGGGCGCTGGAACAATACGACCTAGACGTGGAGTTGCGTGACATTCACCAAAACCGGGAGTGGCACGATGAGCTTGTCGAGGCGAGAGGGCGGAGAACTGTCCCGGTGATGCGCATCGAAAACGGTGAAGGCGAAGTCGAGTGGCTCGGAGAGGCAGACGACATCGTTCGGCTCCTCCCCGATCTGGCTGCTTAGGGCTGCCCAAGGCTCTCTGGCTGCTGAGGACTGATAGTCTCGCGACATGAAGCGAGCTCTACTTCCCCTCCTCCTAAGATGGTTCTCGCTGGTTGCCTGCGCTTCCCAAGCAACCGCCAAACGGCATCCAAGAGGCGCGGAAGCCGTGGCTCTAGCGTGGATAGCAAAACACCTAGACCAGGAGATCGACTTCTTGAAGAAGACGGTCGACATCAATAGCGGCACCATGAACTTGGGTGGCGTACGTGAAGTGGGAAGAATCTATCGAGAGGCTCTCGATGCGATCGGCATGAAGACCAGATGGGTCGAACTTCCAAAGGCCGTAGCTTCTTCTGAGCTTCGCACTGGGTATGCCTTTCCAGGTAACTCGGGTCTCCCGGCCACTTCGGTGCACGGCTCGCACGCCCTCCTCATCGAAGGTCACACTGCGCAGCGACGTCTTGAGGTATCGCCGCAAGTAGAAGACAAAAGCGCACCAGGTGCTTTGAGCGACTGCGCTAGGCCCGCACTCTACAACCGCTCCCAATCGACTTTGCCGCGCAACGAGTCCTCGACTCTATCGAACTGCGTCTGCAAATCTTCGCGGCTGAATTCGGTTGGAGCTTTCACCACGAAGATGAACTGCCGCTTGATGAATTTGGTTTGCTCGCCGACGATCGTGCAACCGGATTTACTGATGAGCACGCGATAGGCCACAGTGGCCTCTCGCAGCTTCTCTTCTGGAACACCGCCGACGACGATGATGCCCGCGACTTGCTTCTCTAAGACGTAGATCACGAGCCAGCCGATGACAGTGGCTGGCAGGGCAACGATGAAGATCTTGAGGCCGCAACAGAGACCCACGACCGTAACTAGGATGACCCTGCCTGTGTCCTTGGCTTCACCCACCATGGTGCGAAAGCGCAGGAGCCCACCAATACCAAAGATCACAAAGGCCATAGCCGGTTGCACTTTGACGATGAGAGCGACCACGGCGGCCACCATGGAGTACATGAGAAAGGTCTTTGGCTGCTCGAGCTCGCCAAGGCTCGATAGGCGACTGCGCGTGCTCGGGTGGTAGGCAATGACAGCGCCCAACACCAGAGACATGAGCAATACGATGACCATGTCGAGTAGCATCCAGCCGTTGGCTAGGGAGGACCAGCCAACGGAGAGGGCGTCGATTCCGGATCGCGCCGCGCCCTCTGGACTATCGAAGCCCGCTTGCGCGTACGCTATAGCAGGCAAGCAGAGAAGCGCTGCTACCAGAGTGAGCGTTGGGACCGACCGCTGCAGGGTGCGAAGCATGCGGCGATCAGAGCATGGGCAGGGCAGCCCGGCAACTTCTGCTGGGCTGCCCTGCATTCGCCGCGCCGAGAAACGCAAACGCAGCGGTCATCCACGCTACCGGTGTGGTAGCGGGTATGCTGCGGCTCTATCCTGTACCCACCGTTGTCGGTGGGCCAGCGAAGTCAACGGAGCAGCCCGAGGTCAGCACCCTGGTCCCGAACTAGCTCAATTGGTCAGCGAGAAGCTCTCCGTGGAGCAGCTTTCCGATGCCTTCGGCTCCGACGACAACCCGAACGGCTTCGATTCGCTCGGCGATGTCCTTCAGTGCTTCGATCAACAATCGTGAATTCGCCACTGAGCGTAATTCGCCACTGAGCGTAATTCGCAAGCTCACCTTGTCGCGGGTGAGAAGCTCTTGTCCTGCAATGCTGATCT
>JAAEPE010000400.1 GCA_024222395.1 Myxococcales bacterium | reverse complement strand
GATGTCAGGATGATCTCGCCACGCTGATAGCTGTGACGAATGACCTCGTAGAGGTCGAGCGGTGCTTCGTGTTTCAGCGGATGCAGACCGATGCCATCGATGATGAGCAGGTCGGGACCTGTGAATTTCAGCAGCCGTCTGTAATAGGTACCGTCACCGCGAGCAGCTCGAAGCTGTTGCATCATGTCGTTTGCAGCCACGTAGATCACCTTGAGACCTTGCAGGCAGGCTCTGTGTCCTAGCGCTTGCGCAATGTGACTCTTGCCAGCTCCGGATTTTCCTGCCAGCAGGCGTTGCGGTGCTCACGAACGAATCCGCAGGTCGCCAGATCGATGACTTTGTTCTTTGGCACCGACGGGTTGAAGTGAAAATCTAAAGTCGTCCAACGTCTGGCGATGCTCGAAGTTCGCCTTCCGGAGACGCTGCATGAGCATCTTCGAATCGCGTCGTTCGACCTCACCGGTCACAAGACGAAGAAGGAATTCTTCGTAGAAGAGACTGTCCTCGACGGCCTGGTCTTTTCGCAGCTGCAGACTGTCGAGTACGCCGCTAAGACGGAGCTTCTTGAGAAGCGGTACGAGTTCATCAATGGGGCTCCTGATTGGCCTCCACCGATGCATCGAGCAGCTCGCGCAGATTGCGAGCATGTGTTCGGGGCACCATCGTCGGTTTGACGGTCACCGTGGGCAAGGGTTCTAGGTCGAGAGCCTTGGTAAGGATCGACTTGATTCCACGATAG
>JAAEPE010000399.1 GCA_024222395.1 Myxococcales bacterium | reverse complement strand
CTTGTTGGATACGAATATGTCGGGCAAATCCATTTGCATGAGGTGTGATACCGGGATTGAATCGCGGGGACAGCGTGCTCGCATCTGGTCTAGCACGCTTGGTGAGCTGACCTTGCATCGCCGCTATGTGCACTGCACAGCATGTGGCCCCTGTTTTGCGCCCGCACAAAATAGACGGCTCCTTGGCAGAATCTGTGGGTCATTGGCTTCTCTGGTAGCTGTCCCATGGTGTGATAGAGGGCGATTTCGGTGGCTTTGAGGGTTCTAAAGCCGTAGCTTCTTCTGAAGGTCAGTTTCAACCGGTTGTTTTGCCCCTCGACGGCCCCCAGCGATATGCTGTCTCTGGCCTTGATCCAGTTGAGCAGCAACTGTCGGTGTCTTCGCAGTTGACGAGCCATCTTCTTCATGGGCTCGATGCGCGAGCGCATGGCCCCGGGGGTTGTGCACTATTGTTTCTGAAATTTGGCCTCGGCGTGAGCCTTAGACCCAGTAGGCAAGAGTTTGGTTTTCGTTCCCAATCTGCTCGTGCTATCCGTCGATAGAGGCAGCACATTGTATTCTCTGCCTGAGATTGAGTCTCCGACCTATCCGTACGAGGTTGCATTTCTCGACGACGACGCGTTCGCCTTCACGGATTGGGATTCGATCGTCCGGGTCGAACTCCCGGATCCATAACGACGAGCAATACAAGAGACTACTTGCTAGTTGCGACGAAATCGTTCGCGAAGAGGTGCAAGGCCTAAGGCGTTTGGTCGATGCGTTTCGAGACTTGGGGCGCCTTCCCAAGGGACGCGACGAGGGCCTCGACCTGAATCGGCCCCTCCTTGACGAGCATGAGCCCGGGTTCCCTGGAGGACAGGGAACCCGGGCTCCGCGAACGAGCTCACCGCTTTCGAAATCATAGCGAACCCTAGCCTCCCGCTCTGGACAAGTCACGTGCGCGGAGCGTGTTCGCCCTTCGGCTCGACGACCGCAACTATCGTGCTGACTCGGGACACTCTTGAAAAGGCCGGTAAATGCCGCCGATGCTTCATCCACCTGCGCCCATCCAGTGTAGGCAAAGTGCACGGGATCGGTCGACAACTTCTCGATGAGATCCATCAGTCCAGTGGTCTGTTGCAACGCTTCCTCACCATCAAGTTTGGGGGAATGAGTCCGATGCACGACGCAAGTGCGCCAAGAAACTGGTGCCAAGAGAGTTGGCTCCAGTTTCCACGCGCTTGGCGTAGTCTTTCACGGATACTACGCGCCTCCGGCGCTATGGCCTGGTCTACTACACCAGACACCTTGGGAGCTAGCCGCTATTTCGCGTGCTTCGCGAGATAGGAGGCAACGCCATCTGCCGTAGGTGTCATGGCGTCTTGCCCCTTGGCCCAGTTGGCAGGGCAGACTTCGCCGTGCTCTTCAGTGAATTGTAGGGCGTCAAGCATGCGAATGGCTTCGTCGATGTTGCGACCGAGTGGTAGGTCGTTGACGACGGAGTGGCGAATGATGCCCTCTCTGTCGATGAGGAAGAGTCCGCGAAGCGCAATCGACTCGTTGAATAGGACACCGTAGTCCCGCGCAATCTGCTTGTTCAGATCGGAGACGAGAGGATACTGGATGTTGCCAATTCCACCTTCGTCGACGGCAGTGTTCTTCCACGCGAAGTGACTGAAGTGAGAGTCGACGGAGACTCCGAGGACTTCGCAGTTTCGCTCTTTGAACTCAGCAAGCTTCTTATCGAATGCGATAATTTCTGAAGGGCACACGAACGTGAAGTCGAGTGGGTAGAAGTACATGCAGACGTACTTGCCTCGCAGCGACGATAGGCTGAACTTCTCGTCGAAGCTGTTGTCTGCCATGACGGCGGTGGCGGTGAAATCGGGGGCTTCTCTTGTGACTAGTGTTGACATTTGTTTTCTCCTACGCTTCTGCTGATTGCTTTTGACAAGAACTACATAGACCCGAGAACAGGATCTGACATCCATGGATCGTGAAGCCGGTCTCTGACTCCGCGGTCTTGGCTAGTTGTGTTGGCTCTGTTGCGAACAGATCTGCGATGGTTCCGCAGAGATCACATCGAACATGATGGTGAGCACGCAGGTCGCCGTCGTAGCGTTTTTGCGCGCCCGGCATGTCGAGCTTCGTGATGTGACCGTCTCGAACCAAGTTCTCGAGATTTCGATAGATCGTTCCCATGCTCACCTTTGGAAGGTCTTGCCGCACATGCTCATAAATCATGTCGGCAGCCGGATGCGCCCTTGAGCCCTGTAGGTACTCAAGAATTGCCCGCTGCTGAGGAGTGGAACGAATCATAGATTGCTAACAATAATAGTTCCTGTTACTATTATGCTCAAGATCATTCCTCATCTTTTGAAGCCACTCTTTGTGCCAGCTCTCACACGCCTTGTCTGGATATCGCGAGCGTTGCCAAGCCGTGGGAATGAACGACTATCTGACCAAGCCGATAGGTAGGAAGCTGTTGGTTGATACCGTGCATTGCTGGATCTCCAATGCGCCTACGGTTCTCATCGTCGATGATTCTGATGACAGCAGGCTTCTCATTTCTCGCATGCTCGGCATCGCGGGGCGCTTCCGAATCTTGTGTGCAGAAGGAGGGAAGGAAGCCCTAGAGGCCATTTCCAGGGGATCTATCGAAGCTGTGCTCATCGACGTTGAACTTGGTGACTGCAAGGGGTGGGAGGTGGCCGCATCGATTCGACAGGCCTCACCTGCAACACGAATCATGACGATCACCGCGCATGACAAGCCATCCATCAAGGAGCGCTGTCTCAAAGCTGGGAGCATGTCTCACGTTCAGAAGCCCGTTCGCCTCAATTCGCTACTTACCCTTCTTGTGTGCTGTCACATTTTCCGCCTACATAAAGCAGCTCTGTCGAGCAGAAATGAAGTGGGACAAGACCGTCAAGACAGGAAAGGTTGTCTGATCAGCTGCTCCGAGTATGAGCCGAAGTGCGCCCGGAAGGCTCAGCTGCTCAGAAGGTTGGGCGCACAGACAAAAAGCGTGATACCTAACGAGTATGAGTGAGCATCTGACAATCGATGATTGCATGTCACCGGGGCCCTACACCATTGATGTTGAACTGCCGGCATCCCAAGCGAAGAAACTCATGAGCGAGCACGCGATTCGCCACCTGCCGGTGGTTGAAGGGGAGCGCTTGGTGGGAATCATCTCCGTGCGTGACCTCTATATTATGCAAGCAGAGAAGGTCGAGGGGCTAGAGACGGTTCGTGTGAGGGCATTGATGAAGGACGATCCGTATTGCGTGCAAGTCGGTACGTCTCTTAGAGATGTCGCCATAAATATGAATGCCCACAAGTATGGGTGCACTGTCGTGAAGGACGGCGAGAAGATTGTGGGGCTCTTCACGACCGTTGATGCGATGCGCGTCTTGGCGAACGTAATTGCCTAGATTGGAGCCGCTTCGGGGCGGCTGGCTAGAGTCTGCCCCTCCAGGTGGGGCGACACATTCCCGGTCAGGGCCTCTCGCAGCACACCGAAGACGCGAATTTTTCGCGATTCATGGGCATCCTCGACCCAAGCGGTCGGGTGACCCGTGCTACTGCTTGCGGCATGATGCAGCTTCGCGAGTTTGCTCGTTCGATTGTGGAAAGCGAAACCCTGGAAGGAAAGCTTGTAGCCCCTCCAGAGGACTGGATCGACACCGAACCTGGAGAGCCTTTGCTCCTATTCGCGCCAGGACGGTCTTCTCGCTTGAAGATCTTGCCAGCCACAGAGGTGAAGGTCCCCGCTATGGTTGGCTTGCGCGACAAGAATCAGAGGCCTCGCATTCTTCATGCGATGGCCAACCATGAGCTGCAAGCAATCGAGCTCTTTGCTTGGGCGATTCTCGCCTTTCCCAATACTCCTGCTTCGTTTCGAAAAGGGCTCTTGGGAATTCTTGTCGAAGAGCAGAGGCACTTTCGTCTGTACCAAGAGCGCGTCGAGGCAAATGGCATAGGCTTTGGCGACTTGGGAGTCACGGGCTACTTCTGGAATCGCGCGGGGGCAATACGGAGCCCCATTGAGTTTTCCTGCGTAATGGGGCTGACCTTCGAGAACGCCAATCTCGACTTTGCGAGAGAGTTCGCAGCGGAGGCTCGAGCAATCGAGGACTTTGAAACTGCGTCGGCGATTGATGTGATTCATCATGATGAGATAGGTCATGTGGCATTTGGTTGGCAGTGGCTCGAGCATTGGAAGGATCCGAAGGCGTCGATGTGGGACGCCTATCTTGCAAATACCGCCAAACCTCTTGGTCCCGGGCGAGCTCGTGGCAAGACATTCGATGCGACGGACCGGCGCAAGGCCGGGCTGAGTGAGGAGTTCATTCAGAATCTGGAGCGAACTACCCCTAAGGCCCCGGGCGGCTTGAAAAGAAACCGGAGCTAAGAACTATGATGGTGCAACAAGAAATAGCAGCCTCTGAACTTTCGTCGATCGTGCCGGTACCGCGACAAGCCCAACACGAGTACCTCGATCCGCTGGACACGATATGGATTCGCGCCATGGAGCGCATGGGCATTCGTGTAGTCTTCTCAAGCAGTGCGTACGCCGACTATGATGGCAAGGGCACCCTCGCGATTGGGACGACTCGAATCCTCGACTCGGACGACTGTGTGGCGCAAATCGTCCTTCACGAGATTTGCCATTGGCTCGTCGAAGGCAAGGAGAGCGCGGGCGAGGTGAATTGGGGCGTGGTGAACACGAGCCTGAGAGACCTCGCCAGGGAATATGCTAGCCTGCGTTTGCAAGCGGCGCTCGCGGCACCTCTTGGTCTTCGACGCTTCCTGGCCAATACGACCGATCATCGTGCCTACTACGATGCGCTACCTGAAGACCCCTTTGCGGCGAGCGACGATGGCAGCGCGGAACTCGCGAAGGTCGCCCTGGAGCGAGTGACCGAATCGCCCTGGGCTCCAGCACTCGCTGACGCGCTTTCTGCCACGCAAACGATCGTCGCGACTACCGCACCAAGCGCCTCGCCACCTTCGCTCTACTGCCTCTACGACCCGCCCGCTGCAGAGGGGTAGGGCGAGGTCACACGAGCGGATGCGAGTAGGACGGTGCTCGCAATTCCCTCACGTGCCGAAATATGGGTGCACTGTCTTGCCTGGATCTTCCTGCCAGCAGGACGTTGCGGTGCTCACGAACGAATCCGCAGGTCGCCAGATCGATGACCTTGTTCTTTGGCACCGACGGGTTGAAGTGGAAATCAAAGTCGTCCAACGTCTGGCGATGCTCGAAGTTCGCCTTCCGGAGACGCTGCATGAGCATCTTCGAATCGCGTCGTTCGACCTCATCGGTCACAAGACGAAGAAAGAATTCTTCGTAGGAGAGACTGTCCTCCACGGCCTGGTCTTTTCGCAGCTCCAGACTGTCGAGTGCGCCGCTAAGACGGAGCTTCTTGAGAAGCGGTACGAGTTCATCAATGGGGCTCATGATTGGCCTCCACCGATGCATCGAGCAGCTCGCGCAGATTGCGAGCATGTGTTCGGGGCACCATCGTCGGTTTGACGGTCACCGTGGGCAAGGGTTCTAGGTCGAGAGCCTTGGTAAGGATCGACTTGATTCCACGATAG
>JAAEPE010000398.1 GCA_024222395.1 Myxococcales bacterium | reverse complement strand
CTGCTCTACTTCTCGGAGGCAGTGAAACGGTCTTGGCATAAATGGCTGTGTCGCCGCAGTCAGAGAAATCGTCTACCGTGGGGTCGATCCGCCGAGTCGCTCAAGACTCGGTGGGCGCTGCCGCGGCCCCAGATATAAGTGAATATCTGGAGCTAAAACACGAGCCTCATCAGCGGAGGAGCCGGATGGTGGAAATCTCCTTGTCCGGATCTGGCGGGGGCCCCGGGAAGGTAACGACCCGGGGCTACCCTACAACCTGTGTTTCTGATTTGCGCCTTGGTACCCAAGCCTTCCAATCGTTCCATATCCTGTTTGAATCTGGTCTCCATATCGATCAATTTGCTCAAATTGAAGTCATTTTCGGATCATTTGTCGTCGCCCAGAATATTGGAACGAGTTTGCCGAGGCTAGACGTTCCCACGTCAGAGCGCGCGGTCTACGTGCAGCCTTCCGAGCCCGTTCCGATTGGGGGCTGGGACTACTCAGATCCAGATGCACTTCAGAAGAGTTACGACTTGGGGCGTCGCGACGGCGAGCGCTTTGGTAGCGACTACGTTGGCCCAACAGCAGACTCTCGCTAGTACCTAGAAGCTAAACGGCGACGACGAGGTCGACTCCCCGTGGCTCAATGAGCTGGCATTCATGGTCTCATCGTCACTCTTGGCCGTATCGAGAAGCGTCTCACCTATGGCGTACATCGCGCCCCCTGTGGCCAGGCCCAACAGTGCAATCATGCACAACACTTCAATGAAGCTGGCGCCCCGTTGAGAGCTAGCTCGGTTCTGCTTAAGCGGCTTAGTCTTGTTCATGATGCCTCCTCGAGCAATGAGCCCACTAGCGTCGCCTCTTGCGCTCATTGCCAACGCTGCCGAACTGAACCTTCTTGGTGCCAACGATTTGCGTTGGTCGTGAACGCTTCGCAGCAACAACCACAGCTCCAGACTCTGCGGTTCTCTTCTTCCTGCGTTTCCGCTTCTTCGCCACAACCGGCTCCGGTAGGAGAGTGAGTGTTTGTTGAAGAACGAAGACCTGGTCGTGATTTGGCATCACGAAGGAGAATTCAGGGTTAATCGGACGAATCAGTGGGTTCTCCGTGGTGTCGAGCCAGAGTTCAAAGACCTCCTTCGCCGCGAACTCCAAAGGAATGTGCGCGATGCCATGCTTGTCACTTCGAGCCAAGACCTTCTTTCCCAACTTGATTGGAGTGTTGGCCTTGCTCGTTCTTACAACCACCATTGCTTTGCGCTTGCGAGGCTGACACTCCAGAATCATCGAGAAGGCTGAGCTAGCGGATGATGCAGCAGCCTCGCCCTCAAGAGGCATGGCCGATGTCCCTCGTAGCGAAACGCTCGCTCCACCTCGGGTTGCGTCATAGCCTTCTGGGCAATCGAATTGAACATCGAAGTTGGCGCCCTCTGTCGCTTCCACGACAACATCGAGCTTGCCCGAATGGCTGCTTGTTCCAAGCTTTTGATTTCCGTGCCATACGGTGACCCCCGAAAGGCTGTATCCATCATCGCTCTGGGTGACCATCCTGAGCTGAAATTGGTCTCGCTTTGGTGCAGCACAGGCCATAAGGCCAACAATCAAGAACAAGTATAGTTTGGAATTCACTGTGCCACTCGGTACTGCTTGGGGTTGGATACGTGGGGCTACTGCTTGGTCGCACTTAGGGTGCCGGGGAAGTCTCCACCCACGAGTGAGCCGAACCATTGCCCTGCCCCGAGGGTGCCGTCGGAATCCACGGGCAAGACTCCATTGAGTTTGATGAGGGACATGCTTACAGAGGCATCATCGAGAGCTTGGGAAATATCTGATACGCCAACTGCCAGAAGAGCTTCACAGGCAGACTTGGAAATGTCTTCGGCATTTGAACAGTCGACATTGGACGGACAGTTCGCGTTCACGTAGTCGGCAACCGCGACAGATACAGAGCCGCAATTCACCAGGGCGCCAATCGCCAGCTCAATCTTGGAGTATCCGGTGATGGCCAGGGACGTCGTATCGACGAGCCATCGAATCAGCCCGCCCATGGTGTTGCTGATTCGATGCTTGCTGATGAGCAGGTCACCACAGTGGTATCGGGCATCGAACTCCTCGGGAATCACCTCGTCAATTCCGGGAAGGTCCTCGGGAAGGACACTCATTTCCGTTCCGTTCAAATCAAATGTCACCCTGGTCCAGTCATGCGAACCGCGATAGTTCCCATCACAGGCTTGCCCCTGTAGCGTCATCGTGCCGGAGACAGTCATTGTGTCGAGCACATCGCTCAAGGTGGCGACGGCTTCTACGATCTCTATGCCGTATTCCGGCACGTACTCTTTGATGAGATCTGCGACGATAGCACCAACAACGAAGTCAAAGACCCCGAGCCCCAAAGCCACCTCACCGTTGACCAGGTCACGCGCATCTTCAGCGAGGTCGAGGATCGCATCGACTGCGCTCGGTAGCCCTTCTCGCAGGTGCAACACGCTCTCGGTTTTGTAGACGCCCCATAGCGCTGGTCCGGGAGCTGGATCTGCGCACGCCGAATCGTCTAGCTGCGGTTTGCACTGCCCAACTTCACAGACGTGTGCGTCGGGACAATCATCGAGTGTTTCACACGTTGCTTGAAACTGAACGCAGAGCCCATTGATGCAACTCTCGCCAGGCACCTGGCAGTTGTTGTCCTCAATCGGATCACAGGCATATGCCGGATCATTGGGGCCCACACAGACTCCACTCGGCAAGCAAACCATAGGAGCTTCGCAGTCGGCACTAACCTCACAGGCGCTCGCGAGCTGAACCTCTCCAGCACACAACTCCTCCTCACGCTCAACCTCTTCTTCGGTCTTGCCTGCTCCGCTTCCATCGTCACCACACACGCCGCTGGGCAGGCACGTTAGAAACTCATGGCAGTCTTCTGCCACTTCACATTCCTCATCAGGGCCAGCGCCATCTCTGCCGCATACACTGCTGGGGAGGCACACCAGGTCCTCGCGACATTCAACGGTTGCTTCGCAGTCTTCACCAACGCCAGCTTCACCAACGCCAGCTTCACCAACGCCAGCGCCACCGCTACCGGCGCCATCAAGCGTGGGCGCGCATCCAGCGCTCGCCAGCATTCCAATCGCAATTGGGAATGCCAATAGTGCATGTGAGAGTTTCATCGTACTTCAGTCCTTATCGATATATTTGTTGATGCGCACCCCTGGCTCGATGCGAGTTACCCAAGCGCATGCGAGGTCCGCATGGACAAAGGTCGCCGTAGCAAGGAAGCGCAGACACTATTGGACAGTGCCGCGGATACCGGAGATGGATTCCGACTGCTCCTGAAGCTTGTCGTTTGAACCTTTGGCGACGAGCTTGATGCCAGCGGATACAACAAATGCGAAGAGCGCGATGATGATGATCTTCTCGACAAATCCATTGCCTTCTTCGGCTCGGATGAAGCTGTCTTTGGCGGATACGACTTCGGTGTTCTTCTTGGTCATGTCCCAGTGCAGTAGCAATAGGTGGGCCAAGCATGATTTGGCCCGCTAGGCATCTTGCATGTGGCTGTGGTTCTTGAAGATCGTGGGGATCCGTACCGGATTTGAGACATGCCTCGCAGCAATTGCCCTGACCTCGGTTGTCACCAGCCAGCAACCGCCCATGAATGCCGGGTTTTGAGCCTCTCTGTGTCGTGGTTGGCGCGCAACACGGCAATTTCACATGGGGCTGCACGCTTGGGTCTAATCAGGCCAGCTGAAGACAAGTGTTCTCAGTGTTACCCCAGAACCTACAGCGGTTCTGGGGAGCATAAATTGTCGTTATCGTGGCAATACTCTTCAGATCATGCCCGATTCGCGCCCACTTCGTTGTGACGTCTCGCGACAACAACTCCAACAGATCGCATGTGTTTGTGTCCGGAGTCAGAATTGCACTGCACCTTAGTGTCTGTGTTTTCTGTCGCCGCTGAGGAGATGTTATGAGCCGTAGTCAAGCAAACCGATTGTTCCCCAACCCATCTGTCGATCATCAAGGCGCTTTGGCCACGTCAGTGAGGCGAGTGGTGCCGCAAGACACTGTAGTGCAGCCGACGATCATTCCCCTCAGAGAGGTCTACGGTGAATCGGAGAGACGGGCAGACGAGGCACCTCCCAGCCTGTTGAATCTCGTAAGGAGCGCGCGCCCGAGCGCGCCTGTGTTGCATGCTCGATCCGAGCAGGGGGGCGTGTCACCTGCCATAGCTCGCGAAGCCATGTTGCCTTCCTATGCGAATCCGGGGTCGCCGTCGCCACGACCAACATCGGAACGTTCTCCCATCCTTCCGGAGACCAGGGCCGCTGGCACAAATCGCAAATGGCTGCCTCCCGTGAAGACTCGGATCCTGATTGGCGAAGAGCTAGACGACTACATGGCTCCAATAGCAAATCGACCACTTCCAACGCCGAACGTCGATAGTGGGCAGCCCCCGCCGTGGGCCGCCAATGAGTCCGAATGCCAAAACTCCAACCATGCTCTAGAGCTACCCACGCAAGACGAGGCTGCTGTTGCTGAGCGACCTCGGCACTACGAGCTCTTCAGCTTGCCACCAGATATTGACCGCACCCCAGTTCCCCATGGCGATAGGTCCTGGCTCGCGATCGTGGCGGGCAGTGTTGTCGCCCTTGTTGTCGTCAGCTTGATTGCTGGAGTCTTCTTCCCCAAAGAGCGTATGGCACTGCAGGCCAAACTCTTCCCCGATGCTAGCCCCCCCACGGTCATCTCCGCCGCGGTGGCTGAGCACGAAACGCCCATTTGGTTTGATGGACTTCAACCAACCGCAGAAGAACACAAGTTGCTGACCGAGGCGGCAGAGGCGCTTGCTGGTGGAGACATCACGAAAGCACTCAGCATTTATGAGAAGCTGCAAGGAATGGAACCTAGCAGTCTCGTCTACGAGCAGTTGGTTCGCGCACTGCGCGGACAACAGGTTCGCCTGCAGAGTGTTACTGGATCTCACGGTTTCTAGCGCGCTTCCGCCAAGCACGATCACAGCTACTCGAGAATAGCGCGGAGCTCCGCCGACATCGCCTCTGCTTCTTCGTCGCTGAGAAGCGGTAGCTCTGCGCCCAGGCCTGCGCACTCGATCAGGGTTGCCAGTGAATCCTTGGTCAGCGCACAGCGCATGAAAGCGGGGGACACGTCTTTATCGGCACACAACTTCTCGTCAGCCTCACGGCTCTCTGGATTGCCAATGCCCTTGTTGCCATTGGCCTTGGCCTGCAGTCTTCGCAAGTGAGCCGTAAATCGCTTGCACTCTTCGTCCGACCATTTGCCTCCGCTCCCTTCGCCGCCTTTTTCGACAGCCCCGTCTTGGGTCCCGTCTTGGGCCTCGGCGGGGACAGCGGTGCGCATCTCGGCTTGATACCCATCGGCGTTGCTAGACTCGGAGCCTAGATCGAGCGCTTCGGGGGAGGGCTGCTCTCGCAATGGGATGGTCGCTGTTTTTGGTATCTCGGCGGGCGTGTTGAAGCTGCGCCGAATTAGATAGAGCCCTCCCACCAGCACGCAAAGACAAACTGCTGCGGTTGTTATTTGGATTGTCTTTGGCTTCATAGCTGTGCTCTTTGCTGTGCAGGACTACGAAATGGGCCGCAGAGATTAGGCCCCACCAGCAGAAGGCTGAAAGAGCGACGTTGGCAGTGGATGTCCCAGGCGACCGAGGTATTCGAGGCAGCTGGGAATCTCACCGGTTGGATCGAAGCTCGAGAGGATACGACCGTCTGCGTCTCGCCCAACATAGTTGCGTAAAAAGATATCAACGAGCTCGTATCCTTCCTTTGGGTCAAACCCTCGCACCTCGGTGATCTGAGTGACGCGACGACTACCGTCGGCAAGTCGCGATACGTGAACCAGGAAGTCGACCGCCGATGCGACCTGGGAACGCAACGCATAGAGTGGCATCTCGACATCACTCATCATTGCCATCGTCTCGAGTCGGTTGAGCGTGTCTAGCGAATGGCTGGCATGCACGGTTGTCATGCCTCCGCCGTGTCCAGACGTTAGGGACTGTATTAGGTCGAGCGCCTCGCCCCCACGTATCTCTCCAACGATGATTCGGTCGGGTCTCATCCGCAGGGTGGCCTTGAACAGGTCGCGAATGCTGACCTTGCCCCGGCCTTTGGAATCGGCCGGCTGTGCCTCGAGTGGAACGAGATGGGGCTGCTGGAGCTGTAGTTCGCGGGCGTCTTCGATGGTGACGATGCGTTCATCCTTGGGAATGAGCCCCGACATGGCGTTGAGCATTGACGTCTTGCCGGATGCGGTTCCTCCAGCGACCACAATATTCTGCTTGCCTGCAACGAGCGCCCCAAGAGTTTGTGCAGCCGCCGGCGTCATGGACTGGTATTCTACCAGCCGAGCAATGGTTAGGGTGTTTCGTGAGAACCGTCGGATTGCGACGGACGGACCTTCTGGAGCGGCTGGGGGGATAATGGCTTCGACACGAGAGCCATCTGGAAGTCGGGCCTCTAAGACCGGGTTGTCCTCATCGAAGTGACGCCCAACATACTGGGCCAGATTGCGAATGGCGGCGAAGAGGTCTTCTGACGACGCGAACTTGGCGTCAGTCTTTTCCAGGCGACCACGGCGTTCGACAAAGATCGTCTCAGGCCCGTTGATCATGATCTCACTAACCGAGTCATCGTCCAGAAAGGGACTGATGGGGGCAAAGAAACCTCTCAGTGTTTGCTCGTAGATTTTCTCGGGAATCATGGCGTAGTCATTTGCTCCTCAGAAGTGTTAGGAGTCGGTGCCTGTGCCTTCGGGGGGGCTTCCACCGCACCGGGCTCAGTCTCATCGCTCTCATTTCCTGTAGATGCCATCTTGAGCAAGGCCCGGGCCTCGGACGCGTGCTCGCCCTCTGGCGAAAGCTCCACATATCGCTCCAGGTGCCGGGCGGCGGCCTTCGGTGTGCTCTCCCACAAGAGCTTGCCGAGAGTGAAATGCGGGCCGGCCTCATTGGGCTGGTCGATTATGACTCGCTGGAGCTCGGCTCGCGCCCTCTGTCCATTTCCCAGCGCGCTGTATAGCGTCGCTACGACAACTCGCAAGCGCCAATTATCAGGTTCCCGTTCCAGGTGGGGAAGCGCGTGAGATAGCGCGGAGTCATAGCGGCTACTCTTGACGCAGACCTCGATCAACACGGGCAGGGCTGCCTCTCGGTCATATCCCCGATCGACCGAGGCAACAATGTACTGCTCAGCGCGTATGAAGTCTCCGAGACGGGCATACTCCATCCCCTCACTAAAGAGTTCTTCTGCCCCTGCGTCTATGAGCGGATCTTTCGCACTTCTCACTGCCCCATCATGGCGAGAACCACAGGCGCCAAAGACCAGGAGGGCGGACAGGGTTGCTCCCAGAAGGGTTATCCCCAGTTGCGTTGCCCTCACTGTCCCCGCTCCCGTAGATAGCGACGTACTCTACCCAGCCAATCTAGGTACTCGCCCGCGCGATGTTCAACGTAGCTAGAGAGCTTATTTAGGTGCTGCTTTGCCTGAGTGTGCTCCCCATCTTTCAGTGCCCGCTTGAGCTGCAAGTGGAGAGTTTGGTAGTCCCTATTCACACGGTCCTGGACGGTTTGTCTTTCGGAGAGCATCTTCGAAGCGAATATGGTGCGCCCATCCGCAGAAAAACAACTACTGGCCTCGCCGTAGAGCCTGGCCGCGCGAATCCCTTCTTGGGCGGCAAAGGAATAGCGTTCCCAATACGCCATGGCTGCGACCTTGAGTTCTTGACCGCGCTGAAAGGACTCAGCGGTCTCGACGTTGCACTTCTTGACCACCTCTTCGAAGAGTTCTGGAGCACTCGCAGGAGCCCTCGGTGCTCGTACTACCCGTTCCTGCAACATGTAGAAGACCACCAGGGCTGCGACGACAAGTCCCCCCAGCTTCAGAGCAGTTCGAACGCTCTGTTCCTTGGCCCTGAGCGTCTCACTTGGCTCGGTGATGCGCAGGGTAACGGTTCCCACGTCGAGTTCTGCGCCCCACTTGACCTCTTGCCCTTCTACAATGTGACCATCGAGAAGAACTGGTGTGGCAGCACCACGAGCGGCCGATACCCAGCATCCATTGGGGCGCGCCACGATGAGTACATGTTGCGGGCTCATCTCTTCCAAGGGCAAACACAGGTGCGCATCGGGCGATGAGCCGACCGTGACGTGCTCTTCGCCGAATTCATGTTGCTCGCGCCGGCCATCGACGAAGATGACTTCAACTGTGAAGCCGAGGCTCAAAACCCTTGCTCCTGCATCTTCAAGATCAGCGGCGAGATAATGATGATGAGCACCATGAACATGAGGATCGCCAGGGGAACTACCATCTTCACTCCTGCTTGGGTCGCCATCTCCTCAGCGCGAAAGCTCCTGCGAACGCGCAGGACCTTGGCTTGTGCTGCGAGGACCGACTTTAGAGGATTGCCCTTCTCTTCGCTCTGAATGAGCGCAGCCACAAAGTCGCTCACCCCATCTCCGCTAACCCTCTCGCCGAATGCTCTCAGAGCCTGCTTGCGAGAGTGCCCAAGATCTAGATCGCGAAGAAACAGCCGATACTCTCGATTCAAGGCATCATCCACCTCCGCGTTGTAACCGATGACCTCTCTCACCGCACCCGCAAAGTCCATCCCTGCACTAACGCACAGAGCGATTAGCTCGATCGAAGTGGGCAGGGCGCGGGTGATAGCCACGTCTATTGCATCGCGCGCATTGCTCACCAGGAGGAAGGGAATAAGGGCGCAGAAGAACCCCGCCATGAGCATTGCCAGCACTACCGGAAATACTTGGGCCGCCATGAGCATGCCGCAGAACCCCGTCAGGGTGCTCATGGCCAAAAACTCATCGGCGGTGAGGCCCAGGTAGTTGCCCCCCCGGCCGAGTAGCGCGTCGATGTCGCCACGTAGCGGGCCCAGCGGAATCCACGAGATCCAAGTTGCTACCAGCCGCAACGCTGGCTCGAAGATGACGAACGTACTGCTGCGCCGAGCGATTTGCCTTTGATACCCGCGCTCTCCGTGATCGGAGACTTGCACGACCTCGGAGCCCCCCATCAGCATCGTTACGATCGCGATACAGCCAACGATGCAGAAGCCCGCCGCGTAGAAGATGATCTCGGTCGAAGTGCTCATGCGTCTACATTCATGATCTTAAGGCCGATCACGATAGCGGCGACCCACATTGCGGCGCAGCCAATGATCACAAAGGGACCAATTGCATGATTGAGCAACGGTGCGAAAAAATCGGGGGTGATGTTCATGAACATGTAGATCAAGAACGCTGGCGCAACACCGAGGACGAGCATTTGTGCTTTGCCCTGCGCGACCTGCGAGCGAATGAACCCATCAATTCGCTCGCTCTCGCGAAGAGTGGCGGCGTTCTCTGAGAGCAGGAGCGGCAAGTCTCCGCCGATCCTACGTCCCACCCTCAGGCTTGTTACGACTGTGCGAAGCCCTCGACTGGGAGTTCGCTTGTACATATTTGCCAGAGCATCTTCGATTGTGGTGCCCACCCTGATCTGCTTAAGGATGAGCTCGACTTCTTCTTTGAGGGGAGACTGAATCAAATCCGCACTGGAGCGAATTGCGTTTCCCAGCGACCCGGTTGCCGACAGCATGTTCGACAGCATGAGGAGCCAACCGTCGAGTTGCATCGCAATCGTCTGGCAGCGCCGATCGTAGGCACTCTGGAGAATGACAAAGGTCAAGGGAACAACGCCTACGACGAGCAAGAGGGCGAGAGTCATGTCCAGTACCAGCCAGGCGGCAATGAGCAAGCCAACGGTGAGAATCTGATAGCCAACGACCTGTAGAGGCGTGGTCTTCGAGGCGAGCAGATCAAGTTGCCGCTCTAAGGAGGCAAGGTAGCGCTTCCAGCTTGGGGCTCCCTTACCCTCGGGGCGAATTAGCACGTAGGTCGACAAGCCGATTCCCACGCACAGTGCAAGGGCGCCGACGTACCAGATGTACTCGAGATGCTGCAAAGAAGTCCCCATTAGAGATAGGTATCCCCTTCCTTGATGATTCCAAGTGCCAAGAATTCGACCAAGTAACTCGGCAGGTAGCCCGTCGCATAGAATTCTCCCGAGACGTCGCCGACTTCCGAGGTCATCGTGCGACGATAGCCAAAGATCTCACGGGTCTCGATTTGGCCATCCTCGAGCCCCACAACCTCGGTGATGCTCGTGACTCGTCGTGAGCCGTCTGAGAAGCGCGTTTGGTGCACCAAGAGATCTACCGCATAGGCAATCTGTTCTCGGATCGCTCGAGCCGGAAGCTCAACACCTGACATGAGCGCTAGTGACTCGATTCTGCGCAGCGCCTCCTGAGGAGTGTTGGCGTGGGTGGTCGTCATGGAGCCATCGTGGCCGGTATTCATTGCCAGCAGCATGTCCAGGGCTTCGCCCCCACGACACTCACCCACAATGATGCGATCGGGACGCATCCGCATGGCATTCTTGACGAGATCGCGAATCGAGACCTCGCCCTTGCCCTCCATGTTCGGCGGCCTGGCCTCGAGGGTAACTACGTGGCTCTGTTGCAGCTGAAGCTCGGCCGAGTCCTCGATGGTCACGATGCGATCGGTGTCGGAACACGCGGCTGACAAGACGTTGAGAAGTGTTGTCTTGCCGCTACCCGTTCCCCCCGCCACGACGATGTTCTTGCGAGCCTGCACCGAGCGCTCGAGAAAGCGACTCATGCGCTCGTCAATGGACCCAAAGCCCAGCAGGTTTTGCATGCCCAGTGGCTTCTTGGAGAATTTGCGAATCGTAATGCACGGCCCACGGGTCGCGAGCGGCGGAATGACCGCGTTGACTCGTGAACCGTCGGGGAGACGAGCATCGAGCATGGGGGCCGATTCGTCGATGCGGCGCCCAAGCGGCATGACAATTCTCTCGAGCGTCGAGCGCACCGATTCGTTGTCGGTGAAACGAGTACCCGTGAGCTCCATCTTGCCACCGCGCTCGGCGTAGATGGTTGTCGGGTCCACCACCATGATCTCGCTAACCGAGTCATCTGCCAGCAAATCTTCCAGAGGGCCCAGGCCAACGGCTTCGTCGGAGAGCTCCTGAATGAGCCGCTCGATGTCCGTTCCCTGGGGAATGATGTGGCTGTGGTTGGCAACGATTTCTTTGAGGCCAAGCTCGACCTTTGCGCGCAACAGTCGCGGGTTGAGCCGGGAACGCTCTAGCTTGACCAGGTCGAGATGCTCGACGAGGCTGACATGGAGCTTGCGCCGAACCTGGGCAGAGACGCGGCTGGTACCCAGATTCGCCTCCATCAGCGCGCTCTGCTCTGCAGCAGGTGGATGCAGGGGAGCATGCGTGGAAGGAGCATGCGTTTGCTGCATGCTAAGAGCTGGGCTGGGGGATGTTTCAGGTGTTTCCGTCGCGAGATGCTCGTACGTGGCATCTCGATCTCCGAAGCGCAGCTCATACCTGCCAAGACGCACCAAGGAAGATCGGGAGCGCGCGACAACCTTGCGTTGGACCAGGACCCCGTCGACGAGAGAGCCGTTTGCCGACGTGTCTTCGATCAGCAGGTTGTCCCTCGAAACGTGCAACGTCAGGTGTTCGCGAGAAACCGCGCTATCGGAGAGTGAGATGTCACAAGCCGAGTCCCGCCCGACAGTGATTCGCGAGGCGTCCGCGGAGAACTCACGCATCTCCATGCCATGGGGCCCAAAGACACGGACTACGAAGGGTTCTGAACCGAAGCCCGGCGGCACCCTATTTGTCCTTGCTTGTGGCCTTGCTGCGAGGCCGCATCTTGCGATCGAGAAAGGTGCCATCCACGCCGCCGCTGTATTTGCGGAAGGCTTCTAGGGCGTCGTCGATCTCAATTCGCTTGTTGGCCTTCACTGCCTGAACCACGGTAGGAACAATGAAGATCAGGTTTTCGACTTCGGTTTCGCGAAACGTTTTACTGCCAAAGAGAGCCCCCAGAACGGGAATCTGACTGAGGAGCGGAAGCCCTTCACTCGCTCGCCCTGATGACTTGCCGTGTATGCCCGCAAGTACCACAGACTGGCCGAGCTTGAGATTCACCAGCGTGTCGAGGTTGGTATAGGAGCGTCCAGGCAAACCATCGGAGCCGATGTTGGTCAACTCGGAAACGGTCGCTTTGATCTTGATGTCGAGCCGGCCGGTCGTTCGATCATACTTCGGCTGAACGTCGATGCGGCTGCCAAAAATGATTTGCTGGATGCTGGTGGCCACGGCACTCTCAATTCGGAAATTGAGTTCCCCGGCACTCTCAAAACTGCCTGCCTCGCCGTTGGCAATGATGAGGGAGGCTTCGCGAAGAACACGAGCCCATTCACTGTCCTGGGCTAAATCAAGCCTGGGAAGGACCTCTGTCGCCAGTGTTGCCGCGGTTGAAGTGGTCCCACGCAGATTGGAGTCGATGGTCATCCCAGCGGTGCCACCGATGGTGCCAGGCCATCCAATGCCAACTCGATAGCCAGAATCCCGGGACAGCTCGACAAAGTAAAAATCGAGACGAATGTTGTCGCGCTCTGTGACACGCACCTGTCGCACGACG
>JAAEPE010000397.1 GCA_024222395.1 Myxococcales bacterium | reverse complement strand
TCGTGGGCGCGAACAGTCTTGCGATTGTTCTTAATGGCGCGAGCCGTTCCTTGCTCGATGAGCCAGTGTACCCAGCCGTTCAGGCCGTCGATGGCGTCGCCACCAGTGTTGCAGTTGGCCTCTTTGATTGTGGCCTTGACTTTGGATCCGACGAGAAGAACCTCTTTAGCTACTGCCCTCTTCTTGGATGCAGTCTTCTTCTTCGCTGGTGCTTTTTTCTTTGCTTTTGTTTTTGCTTTTGCCATTTTTCGTACCCCTAAAGGAGAGTTGTTGTGAATCACTTGTAACCAATCGCGTTGATCTCGACTAGCTCTAAAGTGGCCATAGATGTCGTTTTGTGCGCTTTTTCGGTGGGGGTGATCTCCAAACCCCTCTAGAGCGCCCGTATGAGCCTGTTTGGAAGCGGTTTTCTTGACAGATCTGAATGTTCGTATCTGAACGCCGGCAGGGAGTGCCGAATTCGGCACTCCCTGGCTCGGCTTACTGACCTTTCTCGGTATTCGTGCGAGGCGTATCGACTCGGCGTACTACGTTGCCTTCGAGGCTATCGTCGAGGGCTGCGCGAATGATGGCCGCCTCCTCGCGCTTGTGCACCGCAGGTACTCCTGTTGCTGGTACCGCACGCGAGTCGCGACCGATGTAGTCGACGTAGATGCCCCCGGGCGCGATGACTTTGAAATGGTGATGAAGGTTGCGCCATGCACCCATATTTCTAGGCTCTTCTTGAACCCACGATACCTGCTCTGTGTTCCTGTACTGAGCAAGCATCGGCTTGAGCGTCTTGAGAGGGAATGGGTAGAGCTGCTCGATACGAATAATTCCGATGTCATCCCTCTCTTCTGCGATTCTAGCCTCTCTGAGGGCATAGAAGATCTTTCCAGAGCACATGAGGATGCGCCTAATCTTGGATTTGTCCGTCACGTCTTGGTCATCGATAGCGGTGTGGAACGTTCCGCTAGCGAGCTCTTCGACGCTCGATGTTGCCCCTGCATGGCGTAAGAGACTCTTCGGGCTCATGATCACTAGGGGCTTTCTGAAGTCGCGATGCATTTGTCTTCGCAGGGCATGGAAATACTGCGCAGGCGTGCTGAGATTGCAGACTTGCATATTGCGCTCGGCGCACAGCTCCAAGAAGCGCTCGAGCCTGGCGCTCGAGTGCTCTGGGCCTTGCCCCTCATAGCCGTGGGGAAGCAGCATGACGATCCCAGTCATGCGGCCCCACTTGTACTCTGCACTCGCAACGAGTTGATCTATAATAACTTGCGCCCCATTGACGAAGTCACCGAACTGCGCTTCCCAGATGACGAGGCTCCACGGGTCGGCGCAAGAATAGCCGTATTCGAAACCGAGAACGGCTTCCTCGGAGAGTGGGCTGTTGATGACATCGAAACGCCCTTGTGCTTTGCCATCGGGGCAACCGCCAAGGTGGTTGAGAGGCACGTATCGCGCGCCATTCTCCTGATCTCGATATACCGAGTGCCGGTGTCCGAACGTGCCACGACCGCTGTCTTGTCCCGAAAGCCGGATATTCGTGCCTTCGAGCAAGAGGGAGCCAAAGGCCAGGGCTTCGCCGGTTCCCCAGTCAAGGGGCTGGTCCTGTAGTGCACTGGTGGTTCGGCGGCGCATCATGCCGAGCAGACGTTGGTGCCACGTCCAGCCATCGGGGACATGGGTGAACGTCCGGCCGACCTGTTCCAGGGTGCTGCGGTCGACTGTGGTGTCTGCCGTCCAGTCGGCGCCCGCGGATTTGAGCCCTTTCCAAACGCCGCCGAGCCTTTGCCCCTCGAGAGCCTCCATCTTGCGCGCTTCTTCTCGCGCTCTGAGCATCGCTCCCTTGGCCTCTTCTTTCATGGCCACGACTTCTTCGGGACTCACGTGATTGTCAAGCACGAGCCTGCCGGCGTAGAGGTCGGAGACGGGCGACAGCGCGGCGATGCGCTTGGCCATCATGGGTTGGGTGAAGCTTGCGTCGTCCAGCTCGTTGTGACCGTGGCGGCGATAGCAGACCAGGTCGATGACGATGTCGGACGCGAACTTCTGCCGATAGCGCAGGGCGAGTTGTGCGACGAAGGCGACGACTTCTGGATGATCGGCGTTGACGTGAAAAACGGGTGCCCTGGCCGATAGTGCAAGATCTGACGCGTAGCGCGTCGAACGCGACTCCTCCGGGTTGGCCGTGAAACCAACTTGGTTGTTGACGATGACATGAAGTGTGCCGCCAGTGCTGTAGCCCTCGAGTCCTGCGAGCATGAGAGTCTCAGCAACGACCCCCTGGCCTGCGAATGCGGCGTCACCGTGCATGAGAATGGGGACAACCTGTGTGCGAGCCGCATCGTCGCTCAGATCCTGTTTGGCACGCACGATTCCGGCGACAACTGGATTGACGGTTTCCAGGTGGCTCGGGTTGAAGGCCATGGACAAGTGCACCGTCTTGCCACTCTGAGAGACATAGTCGGCGGAGTAGCCCATGTGGTACTTCACATCGCCGTAGCCCTGGAACTCGGACGCTATGGGCCGACCTTCGAATTCGGCGAGCATATGCGTGAGCGGCTTCTGCATGACGTTTGCGAGCACGTTGAGCCTGCCCCTGTGCGCCATGCCCAGAACCATCTGCTCAATACCGGAGCTTGCCCCTTCCACAATGAGCGTTTGCAGGAGCGTTATGAGAGTAGTGGCTCCCTCCAGTGAGAAGCGTTTGGCGCCGGTGTACATCTTGTGCAGGCTCTGCTCGAACGTATCCGCCATGACGAGATTCTTGGCGATCTTCTGGCGACGCGCCGTCGCATAGACTGGTCGGTTGCGACTGGGTTCCATCGCCGCTTGCAACCAATCGCGCTGTGGCTTGTCCACCGCATCCATGTACTCCACGCCAACGGGGCCACAGTACGTCTCTTGCAGAACCTCAATGTGTTCGCGCACGGTGCCACTTGCGAGCCCGCGAAATCCTTCGCAGCTGACCTGCGTATCTAGGTCTGCGTCGGAGAGCCCGAACTGGGAGAGCTCGAGGAATGGGTGCTCGCGTTGGCCGAGGCCAAGGGGATCAATATCGGCAATGAGATGGCCAAACTCTCGGTAGGTCTGCACTAGAGAATAAATCTGAATGCCTGGTGCGAGGCTCTCCTTGGGCAGGTTGTCTGGAATGCCTGCGGGATGCTGGGCAAAACTCTGGCCCCCCACCCGGTCTTCCCTGTCGAGCTCTTGAAAGAGCTGGGCAAATTGAGGATCGACAGAGCTCTGGTCGCGCTGGTAGTCGCGGTAGAGCTGGTCGAGGAAAGTTGGATCAAGAAGCAGATGGTCGATGGAGGCCATAGGAACCTCGTGATCTTACCCGAGAGACCGTCTCGGCTTCGCCAGCGCTACCCAAGAAAGCCAAGCAAAAGCTTGGCGAGTGCCTCGGGCTGATGCCGCTGGATCATATGGCCCGCACCAGGTATTTCTTCCTCGCGCCAATTTGCCAGGCCATCAGTTCGTCTGGCGTGCTCTTCTGCGCCGTGTCGCATGGGAGAATCCGCCCCGTCGACCAGCAGCACGGGGCATTGGATGCCTCGCCAGAACTCGAGGGCGGTCTCTACCGAGTACCGGGTAGGGGACTGGCTCAGATGCAAGGTATCGTGTTTGAAGACCACTCCACCCTCGCAGGGACGGGTACCCCATTCCGCGAGGTCTGCGGCTTCACGCGCGCTGAGCTTCGAATCCCTGGCGAGGAGCTTCTCTGCCGCGTCCTCGACGCTGGAATACGCATGAGGGGGCCGAGAGCGGGCGCGATTCCATCCTCGTACCCAATGCTGGACTCGGTCGGGAGCCGGTGTGTCGTTCTCTGGTGGCCCCAGCCCCTCCATAAGTACGAGTCCGTGTAGGCCTTCGGGGAAGGAGCCCGCGTAATAGGCGGCGATGCTGCCGCCCATGCTGTGCCCGACGATTGAGAGCTTCTTGCGCCCAAGCTTTCCGACGAAGGAACGCAGATCGGCAACATAGTCTAAGAAATGGTAGTAGCCGCCTTTGCCGACGCGATCGCTATCACCGTGCCCGCGCATATCCGGGGCGAGGATGTGATAGCGCTCCTGCATCTCGGGTGTGACCGCCGCACGCCAGCCACTGCAGAAGTCGAGAAAGCCATGCACCAGAATTACGGTGTGCTCGGAACCTGCGCTATCCCACTCGAGGTAGTGGTAGGAGAGGCCAGTTTCGAGATCGATACGTTTACTAGTGGGCTCTGGCACTTGTGGATTCCCTCACTACCTGGCGACGATTTTGAAGATCTTGCCGTCCCGCGAGACGATGTAAAGCTCTTCAAAGCCATCTGTACCGAACGACGTGAGACCAGCAATGTCGCTATTGGGATCGATGCTATTTGTGATTTCTTGGAAGTTGCTGATGGCACCGCCGCCATATTCGAATGTGTAGATTTGCTCGCCTGCGTAGTCTCCGAAGAAGTAACGCCCTGCGATGTCGGGCAAGCAAACGCCTCGATAGACGTAGCCCCCGGTGATCGACTGGCGTCCCTGAGTGTGGGGGAACTGGTGTACGGGCTGAACGAGACCTGTGGTGTCGCAGCTGTCCGACTGGAAGCACTCCGTGCCTTCCATGATCTTCCAACCGTAGTTGCCCCCCGCTGCGTCTCCGCCCTGTACATTGACTTCTTCTAGCTCGCCTTGGCCGACGTCGGCGATGTAGATGTCGTTCGTGTTGGAGTCGAAGCTGAAGCGCCATGGGTTGCGCAGTCCATACGCCCAAATCTCCGCAAGGCCTCCGCCACTCCGAAATGGGTTACTCGAGGGAATATCGTACGGCACGCCCTCGACATCGATGCGCAGCATCTTTCCCAGGAGAGAGTCCAGGTTTTGCCCGTTGCCGTCCTGGCCGTGTTCGTCGTTGGCTCCACCACCATCGCCGGTAGCAATGTAGAGATATCCATCGCCACCAAAAGCGAGCATGCCACCGTTGTGATTGCTCTCGGGCTGCTCGATCGTGAGCAGTATTCGACCCGTGGTATTTGCGACATTCACATTCGCCGAAACCGTGTACTCCGCGATGACAGTATCGCCACTTGGGCTGGTCGCTGTGTAGTTGACGTAGAATTTGCCGTTGTTGGCATAGTTTGGATGAAAGACCATTCCGAGCAGGCCTTGCTCGTTACCGGTATCTCGTACGATGTTGGTAATATCGAGGAACGAGGTTGGCAAGAGGGCATTCTCTTCGACAATTCGAATGCGCCCTGGTTGTTCAATCACAAAGAGGCGATCGTCGCCTGCAGGCGCTGTTAGGTAGAGCGGTTCAACCAAGCCGTTGACTACCTCTTGAAGCTTGAGATCCGTGCCTGCTACCGGCACGCACTGGAGGGGAACCCCCGCGTCTGGGATTGCAGCATCGAAAGCCGGTGTGGGTTCCGCATCGGGGGCGGGCTTGGAACTCTCGCCGCACGCACCGGTGGCCCAAGGCGACGCAGCGATACCTATGACAATAATAGTGCTTAGGCAGTAGAGAGGCTTCACGGGTTCGAACTCTGGGCAGTTGTGGGCGAAGAGAGAGTCGATTGACTTTGCACGCCGGTGCGCTTGGCAAGGCGGCCAAAGAACCACATGCAGAAGCCTGCCCCAGCAAAGGGCACCAGGAATACCCAAATCATGAAACTGCCTGGAGCGCGATTGGCAAAGGTCACAAAGGCCCCAAATGTTCCGACTACCAGGACTAGGAGCGCGAGCAAGGTTCCCATGAGCATCAGCTTGCGCTTCTTCATGGTTAGGGTGAGCGCATTCATAAACATCTCAGCCTGCTCCGGCGTGAGCTTTGCGATTGCCTCTTCGAGACTCTCGCGGTCTACTTCTCCCTCCAAGTCCTCGACGCTCTCCGGGGCTGTAGAGCCTTGTTGCTTCTTCTTGGCCATGACGCGGCTCGACGGTACTACAATGCCTCGGCGCGCGACCAAGATAGATTGATAATTGTGCCCGAGACATCTAGGGTGCGCCGCATGCGAGTTGGCGTATTCGACGACATGGGGCGCAAGCTAATGCTAGCGCAGCCTGTGAACCGAGTGATTTCTCTCGTGCCTTCCGACACCGAGACACTCTTCGATCTCGGCGTGGGCGAGAAGGTGGTGGGGCGCACAAGATACTGCATAGAGCCCGCCTTTGAATTGGAATCCATCCCTGTTGTCGGAGGTACCAAGGACATTGATGTCGATGCGATCTTGGCCCTGAAACCCGATCTCGTACTCGCCAACCAAGAAGAGAACTCGCGAGCGGGATTGGAAGCCCTAGCCGAGGCTGGAGCGCCGACATTCGTCTCCTTTCCCAAGCGGTACAACGATGCCATTGCGCATCTTGCACGCATCGCAAGATTCTTCGGCGCGCATCTCTCCGCAGAAGAACTCCTCCGCACAGGCTACGAGCAGATGACGGCGACCGAGTTGCCGGGAGACGCGCCCAGTGTCTTTGTTCCGATCTGGCGGGACCCTCTCATGACCTTCGGCGATCACACGTACTGCCACGACATTCTACAGCTCGCTGGCGCCGCCAATGTCTTCGTCGACCGAGAGCGCCAGTATCCGCTCAAGGCAGACTTGGGGATGAGCTCGCCTCTGCCGGCGGACCAACTGGCCAATCGGGACCGCCGCTACCCGCGCATCACAGAGCAAGAGCTGGTGTCAAAGGCACCAGAGATTATGTTACTGCCCAACGAGCCCTACGGATTTGGCCAAGAGGACAAGGCCTACTTCGAGAGCTTGGACGTGCCAGCAGCAAAGCATGGTCGTGTGGTATTCGTTGATGGCAAAGATCTCTTTTGGCCTGGCTCACGATCGGTTGCGGCGTTGCCAAGGTTCAAGGCGCTTATCTCCGAAATCTACTAAGCGCCGGGGCCCAAGGGAGCCTGCACGGGTTGTTTGTGAACCAGCTCTTCGTTGGCCTCGGGGGATGCGGCGAGTATGTCGTGTCGCACCAGGCGCATGCCATCGGGGCCCGAGAGGCCTCGCTCCACGAGCATGACTTCGCAACTGTGGGCTCGAAAGGCGACTTGCAAAACCTCGTGAGCGCGCTCAGGAGAGCACTTGTCTCCGCAGGTGTAGATATCTGTGGCCGCGTAGCCTCTCTCGGGCCAGGTGTGCACCGAGAGATGCGATTCGGCCAGCACCAAGACCCCCGATACTCCGTGAGGACCAAACTTGTAGAAGCTGCTCTGCACAACAGTGGCTCCAGCGGCAGCAGCAGCTTCGCGCATGACCTTCTCGATGAAGGCCAAGCCATTGAGGGTCTGCGAGTCGCAGCCGCAAAACTCGGCCATTATGTGCTGACTATGGGTATCCACGAAACGGTGCCTGCCTGGAGCCTAGGAGCGACGCCGGCGGCGTCCGAACATTACGGCAAAGAAGAGTAGGGCGAGTGAACTCATCATGCCGGCGCCGGGCCTTGCGATCGAGCAGAGGCCGCTATCTCCTCCTCCTCCACCGCTGTCTTCCTGTGGCCAGCATGCGGTATCACCAAGGCACTCAAAGCCTTCGGGACACACGACGTCAACACTGCAGGTTTGCGAGCAGCGCGTCTCTGCCTCGAGTTCCGCACACACGCCCGAATCGCAGCTCTCGCTATCAGAGCAGAACTCTCCGAGTGCGCCAGTGTTCACGGGGGCGTCGGGATAGCAGAGCAGGTCGACGCATTCAAAGCCGTCATCGCATTGGCCATTGTCGCAGGCATCCTCGTTGCCTGTGCCGATGGTGACGTTGACCTTGTGGCCTGCCTCATTGCCCTGATCGTCGGTAGCTCTAACATCGATTCGCACTTGTCCTACCGGGGAGGTGGAAGGGATTTGAAAGTTGTATGGCGGGCTCGTCTTTGTCTCGAACAAGACGTTGTTAAGGCTGAACTCGACCTTGCTGATGGGGCTGCCATCGTCGACCGTGGAGGTAACGGAATCGCCGAATTTGACGACTTCTCCGTTCGACGGGCTCGTAATTATCACCGATGGGGGAGTGGCGTCTTCCCCCGGAAAGCCGACGATGCTGAGCATCTTTTCGTGGGAGTCTTGGTAGCTGCCGCCGCCACAGTCTGTTTGATCTTTGTTGGGAATCGGGCCTTCGCCGTAGTGAGTTGGCAATGTATCTTGAATAAACGGATACATGAAGTCAGTGGTATCCAAGGTGTGCTTTAGGCCAAGTGCATGAGCGAGTTCTTGCGTAGCAGTGGTTGCAAGGTCCACCGCCTGCAGGCCGGCAGGGAACGCGAACACTATGTTGCTCGGCGAGGCGTCGGTGCAGTCAAGGAGAGCTATGCCAGCGCAGCTTTCGCCTGCCACCGGTCCACAAGATCCACCGAAGACAATCATGTTGTACTGACCGCTTGCAGGCCGGGTCGTTGTGAATTCTAAGTTGTACGGAGCGTGGTACTCGCGCATCTTCTGAACGGTGTAGTCGATAATCTGCTGGCGATTGTCCAAACCGTTGTCGTAGCTCAAATCGAAGCGATTGAATGCACCAATCGTTAGGGTGTTTCCAGGGCTGGTCCCCCCTGAGGTGATTATGTAGCTTCGATTGGTAGTGGCGTCGTCGGCCTGGCTGCTCGCCGTCAGGGTTGCGCCTTCGAAGTTAAGGTAGACTCTGCGAAGGCCAATGCCTTGTGGCTCGGGGAAATCGCTAGGGTTCCAGCAGGGCACTCCATCGCATAGTGGAGGTAGCACGCTCAGTAGGGCCTTGTGCTCAGAGTTGGCGGGGCCAGGGCTTGAGGCCTGCAGCGTTGGCGCAGCACCAGCGGAGGCTGGGATGCCGGCGAGCAGGACAACAAAGCTGGCGGCGAGAAGGCCGTGGGATGGTCGCAGGAACATGGGGGAACTCCGGGAATGGCGCTGCTGACGCTGCGCAAAGGACACTGGGGGATGGCGCGCAGTCTACTGGGCCTGGCGCGAGGGAAGAAAGCAAAAGTTCTCGGGGCAGCCACCGGGATGAGCCCGAGAGAGTCGTAGGTACCTAGATCTACAAGAGATTACTGAGAGTCGCCGCCGCCGGCCGTCGTCCATCTGGAGATCCCTGGAAAGCGAGTCTGCGCACTCACATCTGCGGGATGAATGCGGCGCAGAGCTCGAGACCAGGCGAAGTGGCTGTGAGGAGCGTAGAGAACCGTGTACGGCATGTCGGCGTGCACCTGGGCGTGCACCTTTGCGTAGAGGATCTTTCGCTGAACGCGATCCGAGGTGCTCACTGCCTCCTCTAGCCAGCCATCGACTTTCTCGTTCTTGTACCGGGCGAAGTTCTGCCCACCTTCGACCTGTGCTGAGTGAAGTAGAGCAGAGGGATCCGGATCTGGAATGTCGCGGAGCCATCCGAAGAAGGCGGCGTCGAAGTTGCCTGAGACGTGACGCTCTTCGAACTCGACGGGGGTGAGATAGCTAACGGTCAGACCTATTCCAAGCTGCGCGAGGTCGTGCTTGAAGATTGCGAACATCTCTGCGTTCAACGGAATCTTCTGGCTGGTGAGCGTTATGAGATCCAAAGCGAAGCGCTCGCCGTCGGTCTTCTTCAAACCTGCTTCGGTCAGCATTGCATCCGCTATCTCTAGGTCGAAGGCACGCGGAGCGACACTGGAGTCGGCGCCGTACATGTTCGCAAAGAAGGGCGCAGATAGCAGTTGTCCCTCGCCGAGTAGGACGTCTTCTACAACGCGCTCTCGGTTGAGGGCATGCGTGAGCGCCTGCCTAACCTCACTTGTGCTAAATGGTGCCTTCGCTCCGTTCCAAGCGATGAGGCGAAATATGGATTCAACGCTGGTGGTTTGCTCGAACATGTCGAGAAATTCTGGCAATTGAGCCTCCGATGCCCACTGGCCAATATCGGGAATGTTCGCGAAATCGAGCTTGCCTGCCTTCAGGGCGCCTAGTTTGTCGTCGATTCCAAAAATGAGTTCGATCGATCCCAGCCCGGCTTGGCCATTCCACCACTTATCATTTCTTGATAGCAACATGCGTCCACCTTGCTCCCAGCGGCTCAGTTTGAAGGGGCCGGTACCAACGGGTTCCATGTTGGCTGGCGCGCTTGCGAAGTCGGTATCGGTGAATTTATGAGCGGGGAGAATTCCAACAGACCAACTCACCAGAGCTGGCGCGTAAGGGGTGCTGTAGTTAACCACCACGGTGAGATCGTCTGGAGTATTGACGCTCTCAATGCCACTAAAGTACGTGCGCCACAAGGTGTGAAGTTGCGGGTTGCGAATCTGTGCGACGGTGAAAGCGACATCCTTGGAAGTGAAGTCGGTGCCATCGGACCACTTCACGCCTTTCCGAAGGCGGAACGTTATCGTCTTTCCGCCGTTGCTCTGCTCCCAGGATTCTGCGAGGCGGGGTACCGGTTCGAGTGTGCCGTCAAATCCGACCAGCCCCTCGAAGATCAAGATGTTGGCCCGGTCGAAGCGGGTCTCGAGCACAGGATTTAGAAAGCGTGGCTCGTTCGATGCCAGCTTGACGTTGCCGCCGGCACTGCGAACGGGGTTCGCGCTTTGGACCTTGGCGCCGCTCTTGTCGGCGGGCTCGCCTTTCTTGGTACTGCATGCTTGTCCGGCGAAGGCCAGCACGAAGACTAGGACCACCGCGGCCAGGGGCCGGGAACAACTCGGGGGGCGAAGCGACAATGCGATCATCGGGCGGACTATAACGTTGCCGGAGCGCCTGGGGTAGCCCGGCTGGTGTAGTAGCCTGCACCAGAGATGGAGAGAATTCACATCCTCGACGGCTATGGCTATATTTTTCGCGCCTACTACGGCATGGCCGGTGGGCGAAATCGCCGTGGCGCGACTCTGAGCAATGATGAGGGGCTTCCGACCGGGGCGCTGCACGTCTATACCTCGATGCTGCTCCGCTTGCACCAGGACGTTCGACCGGACCGCGTGGTTGTTGTCTTCGATGCACCAGGCCGCAATTTTCGCGATGATCTCGATGAAAACTACAAGGCTACCCGCAAAGAAACACCGGAGGATCTCAAAGCACAATTTCCATACTTTCGCCCCGTCACGGAAGCGTTCTGTTGGCCCGTGGTTTCGGTCTCTGGAGTCGAGGCCGACGACACAATTGCCACCATCGCGAACCAGGCCAAGGATCGGGGATGGGAGGTGGTGATCTACTCTGGGGACAAAGACCTCATGCAGCTGGTGGATAATCAGGTGACTGTCGTCGACTCGATGCGAGGCATCACCTACGACACAGCGCGTGTGCACGAGAAGTTTGGCGTGTTGCCGGAGCAATTGGGCGACTGGTTGGCCTTGGTTGGTGATTCCAGCGACAACGTGCCTGGCATGAAGGGCGTCGGCAAGGTTGGCGCCACAAAGCTCCTCGTTGCGCACGAATCGTTGCGCGGCATTCTCGAAAACGTCGACGAGATGAAGGGCAAGATGCGCGAGCGGTTTTGTGACGCTGGCAACCTCGCACAACTCGAGCTCTCGAAGACATTGGTGACTCTCAAGACCGACGTCGAGTTGCCCGAGGGGATCGACGAATACGTTCCGAGGGAATGGGAGAGTTCTGGGTTGGAAGCGCTCTTCGAGAAGTTCGGCTTTACCGGGCTCTTGTCGAAACTTGCCGCGCGTGGAGAGGCCGCGTCTCCGAAAGCAGCATCGGCTTCTCGGGCGGTCCCTCGTTCAGCAGCGCCTGCTGCCGCTACGGCAGCGCCTGCTGTGGTTGCTGCAGAAAAGCCTCGCATTGAGCCTGAGGTCGCTTGCGTGCTTGAGACTGGCGAGCAACTAGAGAGCCTGATTCGCGCCGCCCGTGAGAAGGGTGTCTTGACTCTACAGGCCGAAGGTGACGGTACTCGTCACGACCGAGAGCGTTTGGTCGGGCTCGGGCTGATGGTCCCAGGCGCACAACCTTATTATCTGAGCATCGCCCATCGCTATCTGGGGGCCCCACCGTCTCTGGGCAAGGAGCCCTTAGCCTCTCTGGCTGAGCTCTTAGCAGACCCCAAAATCGCGATTCACTGCCACGACTCCAAACGCACCCGCACGCTACTCAAGCGAGAGGGGATCGGTCTTGAGGGCGTTCGCATGGACGTCATGCTGGCAGCCTACCTATTGGACCCTGCGGGCGATCATAACCTTGTACGCGACGCCCTGTTGTACGCCGTGGATTCCGAGATTCCATTGAGAGAAAGTCTCACGGGAAAGGGCAAGAAGGCGGTGAGCTGGGAACTCGTGGAAGTGGGGCACGCCGCGGGCTACATTGGGGCGCTCCTGTGTTCGCTCTATCCAGCCACGAAAAGGCTGGAAGCATGCCTGCGCGAGCAGGGAATGGGAACGCTCTTTTTCGAGCTAGAGTTACCTCTAGCACGAGTGTTGTCGGAGCTAGAGGCGCGAGGCATCAAGCTTGACGAGGGCGTCTTGGACCAACTCCGCGATGAGGTTGGCGCCAGCATTGCGGGTATCGAGACTCGCGTATTTGAAGCGGCAGGAGGCGCTTTCAATCTTGGCTCACCCAAGCAGTTATCCAAGCTGCTCTTCGAGACGCTGGGGCTTCAGTCGTCCGTCATGAAGAAGACCAAGACTGGCTTCTCCACAGACCACGAAGTACTTGAGGGCATGATTGGTGTACACGAGATTGTCGAACCCATCATGGCGCATCGCGAACTTGTGAAGCTCAAGGGCACATACATCGACGCGCTGCCTCCACTGGTCAATCCGAAGACCGGTCGATTGCACACGCGTTTCAGGCAGGATGTAGCCGCCACCGGCAGGCTCTCATCTCAGGACCCCAATATTCAGAATATTCCCATTCGTACTGAGACGGGCCGGTCCATACGTCGCGCATTTGTTGCACCCGAGGGGCACGTCCTAGTTTCTGCCGACTACTCGCAGATCGAGCTACGCATCATGGCTCATCTCTCGGAGGATCCGGTGCTAACGAGGGCTTTCGTTGAAGGCATCGATGTGCATACGCAGACGGCCGCAGAGGTATTCTCTATGCCGATCGAGGAGATTGGTGGCCCAGAGCGGCGGGTGGCAAAAGCGGTTAATTATGGACTTATCTATGGCCAGTCGGCGTTTGGGTTGGCCCGAGCCCTTGGCATTTCGCGCGGCAAGGCAGCCCACTACATCGAGACGTACTTCGAGCGATTTTCCAAAGTTCGGGAATTCATGAATGAAATCGTCTCGGATGCTGCCGAGGCCGGTGCTGCGTTTACGGTTTGCGGACGCAAACGACCCATTGTTGGTTTGACTGGCAAGAATCAGCGGGCGCGAGCTGCGGCCGAGAGAGTCGCGCAGAATACGCCGATGCAAGGAAGTGCGGCTGACATCATGAAGCTTGCTATGCTTCGCGTCGCTACGCTTCTCAAGGACGAGAATGCTGAGATGCTGCTGACGGTGCACGACGAATTGATTATCGAGGCAAGGCAAGATGAGGCTCCCGCTGTGGCGCAACGCGTGAAAGAGGCGATGGAGCAGGCGTATGAGTTGCGCGTTCCACTGGTCGTTGATGTGGGTATCGCGACAAGTTGGGCGGATGCGCATTAGCACTCCCTTGCCAGAGGTTTCTGGCAAGGGAGTGCTACGCGCTTGGCTTCGCCAATCGCGCTTTTTTCGCTTCCCGCGGAAGCTGTTGGGTGTTTCTAAAGGGAAAAACCGGTCTTGTGTTTGCGTGTTAGACGGCTGGCTTCGCCAAGTTCGCTTCCTGCGGAAGCTCTGTGTTTGCGCGTTAGGTGCTTGGCTTTGCCAAGTTCGCTTCCTTCGGAAGTGGGGAGCATTTGCTTTGGTGGGGTGTTTAGCTTGTCGGGGGGATGATGCTGCGAAGCCGCCGGCGGTGATTGAGGTTGGGGAGTCTGCTGTTTTGGACGTTGTTGCTTTGCCGCAGGTGGTGCAGGGGGCTGCGACGGCTTTGCCGCCGCTCTCGCTTGGCGAGGTAGGGCATGCTGTGCAACCGCTGGCTGTTGCCTGCGATTTAGATTCTCAGAACCCGAGCGTGGTTATTGAGGAGGCCAGCATTCGCTATCGGGGCGGCGACTTTGAGCGGGCTCATGCGTGCGCATTATTGGCTGTGGATCTCGCTCCGCAGGCGGTGGCAGCGTATCATCTTCAAGCCGCTGCACTCACGGGACTGGCTCGCTATGACGAAGCTCAAGTTGCCTTTGCCATGGCTCTTGTGCTCGATCCTGATGACCCAGAGACTCTCGCCGACGTCGCCGACTTCTACATCAATATCCTGCCCCCAAAGAGTCGGGATGCGAGCCTGGTCGGCCTCCAATACGCTCGCCGCGGTGGCACAAGAGCAGTCAATGGGCGGCGCTTCGACGCCAGTCTGCAGGCCAGGTTGCTGTTGCTCGAAGCAGAAGCGCTAAACGATCTAGGCCAGTCGGAGACGGCCTTGTCGCGCGCCGAAGAGGCGCTCGAGCTGGCACCTCGGATTTCCGGTGCGGAACACGAGCGGGCTGTGAGCCTCTTCCGATTGCTGCGATTTGAGGAGAGCGAGCAATCCTTCCTTCGCGTCCTCACTCAGTCTGCGGACGATGCCTACGCTCATCATCATTTGGGGCTGATCTACGAGCGCGCTGGGCGGGCGGCGGATGCGGACGCTCACTTGCTGCGTGCGCGTCATCTGGCCCCCACGGAATTCGCGGTGCCGACCGTATTGGAGTTGCCAGAGTTTCGCGCCGAGCTAGAGAGGGCCATCGCCGAGCTCAGTCCCGAATTGCGCGATCTCATGCGGTTGGTCAACCTCGAGGTTGAGGACTTGCCATCCACCGAGGACTTGAGCGCCTCGGAGCCGCCGTTCTCGCCGACGATACTCGGGCTCTATCGAGGTTTGCCCGCGGGTATCGAGGCGGGTGAGTACACGATTGCCCCACCTCGCGCAATCTTGCTCTATCGAATGAATTTGGCGCGAGTCGCACATTCGCGTGCGGATCTCAATCAACAAATCCGTCGCACACTTCGGCATGAGATAGGTCATCTCCAAGGCTATGACGAGGACGAACTGCGGCGGCGAGGACTCGAATAGGGGTACAATCCCGGTCGGTCTGAATGTCGGAAGAGTCGTCCACAAAACCCCATCCATCGCTAGCAGCAAGCGGGGGGTCGAGTCTGGCTGAGCTTGAGCGGCGACTGGAGACGGAGCGAAAGAAGCTTCGGCTTGTACAGGACATTGCGAGCGCAGTCAGCTCTAGCCTTGACCTCGATCGCTTGCTCGCGCTGATCATGGAGAAAGTCCGTGAGCTCATGGAAGCTGACCGGGCGACACTCTTCCTGGTCTCCGAAGACGGGACGGAGCTTTGGTCCAAGGTTTTCGACGGCGGTGCATCGCAGGAAATCCGTTTGACTGTGGGGGAGGGAATCGCCGGTTGGGTTGCGTCTTCGGGCGAGATGGTCAACATCGCCGACGCCTATAATGACGATAGGTTTCAGCCAGCCGTGGACCTGCGCTCGGGCTATACAACGAAGTCGACACTTTGCGTCGCTATGCGTGACACCACCGGTGAGATTACCGGTGTCATGCAGTTGCTCAACAAGCAGGATGGCCCCTTTACCGCCGAAGACGAAGAACTACTGAGCGCGCTATCAGGCCAGGCGGCGGTGTCCATCGAGAACGCGAAGCTATATCACTCGGTCGTTGCCAAGAACGTGGCGCTCCTCGAAGCCCAAGACAAGCTGCAAGCGCGTACGAACGAGCTCAATGTCTTGTACGAGATCGAGCGAGAGATGGCGGAAGCCCTTGATCTGGAGTCGCTCCTTCACAGGTTGCTACACCGGGCCATGAGCGTCATCGAGTCGGGTGCGGGCAGCATCGTCTTGCGAGAGGCTGAGGGCAGCGGCCCCACGATGCTGCGATTTCGGACGACCGCCGGGGCCGGTGCGAGTAAGCTGCGCCAGAAGACGATCGACCTTCAAACTGGCATCATTGGGTGGTCGACTCGCAACCGTGAGCCCGTCTTCTCCAACAGTCCTGCCGAAGATGAGAGGCATACGAAGATCTTCGCTGAGATGTTGGGAGTGTCGGTCCAGAACATTATCTGTGCGCCACTCATAGAGGGCGAGGAAGCACTCGGAGCCATTGAGCTGCGAGACAAGTGCGTGGGCGGTGACTACAGCGAGGGCGATTTGCGCATGCTCACTCTCATCGCCGGCCAGGCATCGCGTGCGATTCAGGTGCACAAGTCGAAGCAGGAGTTGGCCGAGCAGAATCAACTGGCTGGTATTGGGCAGATGGTTGCCGGCGTCTTGCACGATCTCAAGACGCCCATGACGATCATTTCAGGCTATGCCCAACTCATGGCGCAACTCGACGATGCCGAAAAGCGTGAGGCCTACGTCGAGGAGATTCTTCTGCAGTTCGATCTGCTCAACGGCATGACCCGAGAAGTTCTGGCCTTTGCTCGAGGTGAGAGTACGGTGCTCATTCGCAAGGTCTACATGCACCGCTACATGGAGCAGATTGCCGAGCAGATCCGCTACGCGTTCAAAGATCGGAACATCAAACTTGAAGTCCAGGAGGACTACGACGGTGTTGCCTTCTTCGATCAGCAATCGTTGCTTCGATTGGTGCACAACCTCGCTCGCAACGCCGCAGATGCGATGCGAGGAAAGCCGGGCATATTTCGCATCGTTGCCCGCGTCGAAGAGGGGGTTCTCTGCTTCGATTTCATGGACAATGGCCCCGGCATCCCGGCCGAACTCGAAGGTCGACTCTTTGAGCTATTCGCCTCTGCCACCGAGGGAGGCACCGGGCTTGGCTTGGCTATCTGCAAGAAGATCGTAGAAGACCACGAGGGCACTATTCACTACGAGAGCAAAGCGGGCGAAGGCACGACTTTCTTTGTTCGCCTGCCACTGGAGCCGGTGTCGAAGAGCACCGACTAGTCGGCTTCGACTGGCGGTGTCATGATTTGCGTTGAAGGCATGAGCAAACGTTTCGGAGCTGCGCATGCGCTTCGCGACGTGAGCTTCAACATTGCGGAGGGAGAGCGCGTTGGATTTGTCGGTCCCAACGGTGCGGGCAAGACGACCGCGCTGCGCATTCTCAGCGGCTATCTCAGTGCTGATGCCGGGCGCATCACTGTGGCGGGCTTTGACGTGGGCACCAGCCGGCGCGATGCGTGTGCCAACTTGGGATACATGCCTGATACTGCTCCACTACAAACTGATATGCGCGTATCTGAGTTCTTGCGATTCCGGGCACGTCTCAAGGGCGTTGCTCGGGGCGACACAGGTGAGCGGCTTGCCGCGGTTATCTCCGACCTCGAGCTCGAAGAGGTCCAAGAACGACTTATCGCGCGACTGAGCCGAGGCTTTCGACAGCGCGTAGCACTTGCTGATGCACTCATCGCAAATCCACGCGTGCTTCTTCTCGATGAGCCAACAACCGGTCTCGACCCATTGCAGCGTCGGTCGTTTCGTGAGCTGCTCTTGCAGCACAGTGCCGATCGCAGCGTACTCTTCTCTTCCCACCACTTGCCGGAGGTGGAGGCAATCGTCGAACGCTTCTTGGTACTCGGTGCCGGAACGTTAGTCGCCGCCGGCGACCTTGAGCAATTGCGTGAGCGGGCCGACATGCTCTCCTCGGCATCGTCCGATGACATCTTTGCCAAGCTAGTCGCGGGGACGTAGTGCTCGGGGGGGGGTACATTTGCATTCTCCGCCGAGAGGTCGCGAGCTTCTTTTACGCCCCCATCGCCTACGTGGTCGGTGTTGCCTTCCTCGCGCTCAATGGCCTGTCTTTCTGGGCCCTCATGAGGGCCCTATCGGATCCCACTCTACCCGCGCACCCTGGCGCTGTGTTGCGGAGCTTCTTCGGGGGCACGATGCTGCATTGGCTCGTGGTCTTTGCTCTCGTTGCGTTGCTCTCCATGCGAAGTGTTGCGGAGGATCGCCGCAGCGGCTTATGGGAAGCCATGCTCACGACTCGAGTCTCGGTGTGCACAGTCTTGATGGCGAAGTGGTCTGCACTGCTCGTCTTCTACGTCTTGCTCTGGCTGCCTACGGTTGCATTCATCGCGATTCTGAATCTCTACATTCCCGATGGATCAAGCATGGACATGGGGCCGATTCTGGCTGCCTACATCGGAGTCGTTGGCATCGGCGCGGCACTGCTCGCGGTCGGGGTTGCTTTCTCTGTTTCGACGGAAAACCAAGTCGTGGCCGCCGTAGGTTGTTTCTCTGTGCTTCTTGCCTGGCTAATGGCCTGTGAGGTAGATCTACTCCCAGGCGCTTGGCACTTACGCCTTGGGCTCGAAGCAGCTGCTCGGGGAGAGGTGCGCCTCGACTCTTCGCTCACCGTGCTCACCGTCGCGGTTGTGGCTCTCGCTGCTGCTGTTGCCGTTGCTGCGCATGGCCGTCGAGTGCGCTGGCCCGGGTGGACCCGCACAGCCCTCCTACTCTCCATCTTCGGGAGCTTCTCGAGCCTGGCAAGCCGCCACAATAGGAGTCTCGACCTAAGCTCGGGCAAGCTCAATACGCTAGAGGAGGCCACACTCGTGATGCTCGCTGAGTTGGATGCAGATCTGGAGCTAACCGTCGTGCGCCCCAAGGAGCAGGTCTTTGATCCAGTCTTCGATGAACTTGTGCGACTCCTCGGCCGGATGCAGGACGTGCAACCACGTCTTTCGGTGACCGAGATTGACCCGCTTGCGGCTCCCGAGGATGTGGCTCGTTGGTCTTACGAATTGGCAATACGAGCGGAAGACTTCGCCAGTGGCGGCGCGATTCTTGTTCAGAGAGGACAGCGCCGCCGCTCGATTGATCTCTTGGCGATGGCAAGCTTCACAGCCGACGACTTGGGCATTGGTTCTCTAGCAGAACTCCGAGCAGAAGCTGCTGTCCGCGAAGCGATAGCCGAGGTCGTCGAGCAGAGTCGCGAGACTCTCTGTAGCAGTACGGGGCATGGCGAGTTGTCAGGATCGAAGGAGACTTCATCTTTCGGCAGCTGGAGCGCTATTGTCGAGCGTCTACAACGAGAGGGCATCCTCCTACGCAGTTTGCGGGCTATTGATAGCCCTTCTCTGAAGGGCTGTGATGCCCTCGTGCTCATGGGGCCTGGCGACGCTCTCTCGCCAAGTGCCGTGTTGGCTCTACAAGCCTACAGGGAAGAGGGAGGAGACCTCTTGCTTGCTCTGCGTTCACAACCGATTTCCGGAGGCGACGTCTCAGAGCGCGGGGCAGGGCTGAGCATGCTGCTTGAGCAGGCATCGATGCGCGTAGAAAATGCCGTAGTGGTCGACCCCGCGGGCGAGATAGAGCTCGCTCCGGCATGGCTTACCTACGAAGGCTACGGCGACCACCCTATCGTTCTAGACTTTCACCAGCGCCGGGCCACGATCTGGCAGACGCCGTGGGCTCTTCGCGCCACCACGGACGCAGCACATGTGCTTGTTGAGGCATCGGCGGAAGGCTGGGGAGAGTTGTCTATTGAGCTCCTCCACTCATCCGGTGGTTATGAGAAGAACCCTGGAGACATCGAAAGTCGCGCTGTGGCCTTGGCGACGGAGAGCGAGCAGGGCGGACGACTAGTGCTCTTTGGCAGTGCAGAAGCGTTCGCAGATACATGGAGTGAGCGCGGCATAGGAGGAAACGAGCGTCTTCTCATTTCGTCTATCTACTGGGCCTTACATCGCGACCGGCTGAGTTTCGAAGCAGGTGGGGCGGGCAAACGGCCCGAGCGGATTCGGCTCTTGATGAGCAGCATTGAGCTGCGCAACGCCTTCATCTGGTGCGTCCTCGTGGGACCAGCTGCCCTCGCGCTGCTCGGCGCTTTTCTATGGTGGTGGCGTCGTCGTGAGCCGTAGGGAGCTGTGCATTCTCGCTGCAATCGCAGCGGGTGCTGTGAGTTTGGCTCTCATCGATCCCTGGAGTGGCGCCGCTGTGCGAAGCTCGACAAGAGTTATCGCCGAGCACGCCCTCGTGGGCTTGGTTGGAGTTGAGCTCAGAGGCTCTCCTGATACCTACGCAGCGCATTTCGATGATACGGGGAACTGGGCATGCACAGCTCCACGTCCCGGCGTTGCCGACAAGCGGTCGGTGGCGCTGCTCTTGTCTTCGCTGCCTCTCTTGCGGAGCAAGAGAAGTGCGGCAATCGAGTCGAAGCACGGCATCACAGACACGTCACCAAGCCTAACTCTCGCGTCATCGGATGGCGGGACGGTCGTTGTGACAATCGGAGCCCTGATTGCTGATGGCCGCTCTCGTTGGATCCGGCTTGGCAAGAAGCAGCGGGTGCACCTTGTAGAAGAACACTTGGTGGCAGATATCATGCGGGCGATGGAGGCATTCAGAAGTATTCGGATCGTGCCTTGGGGCTTGTCATCCACAGGGCCTGTGCGCGTGTCATCACCTGCGCGTTGGATCGAACTAGATGGCACCGACCTCCGTTGGAATGGAGAGGGCGCCGTGCCGACTCTGGTGCGTATAACCCCTGCACGCGCTAGGACGCTCATGGACGCTCTCGGGGCTCTTTCCGAAGCTCCTGAGGCTGGATGCACCGAACACCCTGCTCTCAGCATCGAGCAGGGCGGCGAATCGGTGGAGACCAGCGAAGCTCTTTGCCTTAGTGCCGAGCCGTTGGCGACCATTCTCGACGGTCTCGACAACCCCATGGGGTGGGCGAGTATGAACCTACTGCCGACGATACATCCCGAGCAAGACTTCCTCATTCGCTGCCGAGGCTCCGAGCGGCGTGTACAAATAGCCGAAGTGCACCAGAGGTCACTTTGGGCGTGGTGGTCTCTGCTCGATCGATCTGCGAGGGTCCTTGTGCCGAAGGCTCCCTTGGATGCCAAGTGCACGCTCAGTGGGGACGATTGGCGGGTTGCAATCGGGCAGCGTGGAGAGCAGTGGATCGCAACCTCAGACCATCCTGAACACGACTTTGTCTTGGTACCGGAGGTCTCGACGCTCCTGGATGATCTCTCGGTATTATTCCTATCTACGGGGCTCGTCGAAGAGGATGCAGTATTTCTTCGTCAAGTTGAGCTTTCTGGGGCATCTGAATCCCTGAGCTTGTCGCGCAGTGTCGGAGATGGCTCATGGCAACTGACCGGCGCCTCTCTCTCGGAAGACGAAGTATCGGATTGGGGGACGGCGCTGTCACAGACTCTCGCCACCCTCGAAGCCGAGAGATATCGTGGGAACCAGCGCACTTATTCTCCTACGGAGCGCGCAGTTCTCATTACGGCGGATTTCGACTCCGCTCTCGGCACGCAGGAGACTCGCTACATTCTCGAAGTCAGCGGAGACGCCGAAGTTTGTACCGCAACCGTAAATGGTGGACCTATCGCTGTCTTGGTCCCAGAGGATTGCGCCGTGCTCCTAGCTAGAAATCTCCGATAAGACGAGGCCGGTCTCCATGCCTGGAGGCTCGAAGCGTCTCAATCGGGGGGATTGTGCGACATGAGAACCACCGTGAGTGCGGGGATCTACTCGGCCGGCACGGCCGGAGTTGTCATATTCTCCATGCCGCCGTAGACCATGAGACCGTCGGAGTTGTGAAAGCCCTTTGGGGAATCGAGCGTCCACTGACCTGTGATGCGAACCTCGTCACCAACCTTGAATTCGGGTAGCGCTGCAAGGGCGGCTTCCATCTCGGCAATTCGTTCGTCCGGCAGGGCGGACTTCTTGTCCTTGCGAATGGCCCGTGGATACTCCACGACTTGAATGCCTCGCTCCGTCTTGGTCGATGCATCTTCGCCAATAATGAAGTGAGGCCGAGTGCAACGCTCTGGCTCGGTCTCGAGAATCTTCTTGAGATCCTTGTCTGTCATTTCTGGGCTGCGAATTGCGGTTGCGCAGTCGTAGATCCAGAGAATCGTGCCCTTGGCACTAATCTCTGTGTCCAAGAACGACTTGCCATTTAGACGAAGCTCAGCAATGGAATGGCTTCCATCTGGATTTGGCTTCGGCACGACAAAGTCAGGAACCGGTGGCAAGTCGAGTTTGATGCTTGTCTCCATCACCTCAGCCTTGGCTCCGCTCAGGTCATCTGAGCTGCAGGCGGCGAAGGCTGTCAAAGAGAGCCCTGCCACTAGGACTCCGGACAATAGAGGGCTGGACGTGTTAGCTAGAAGCGTGGGACGAAGAGTCTCTGCCATGCACGTTTGATATCATGCTCACACACCGGCAACAAGTCTTGGGCAACGGAACTGCCTGGAATCTCAGTGTAATGCTAGGAATCTGCCTGCTGATGGGCGCAGCCTGCCGGAGTGCCAATCCTCGTGATAGGCCCTGGCGCGAGCCGCTGAGCGAGGCTAACTGGCCAAGCCAGGGCGAAAACGCGACGGAGCGCGGCGTCGCCGCCGAAGAGCACGCAAGTCGTTTGAAGCGGCGTAGCGAGCGTGCACGTAGTCTGCGAATCCACATGAACGCCGATCCTGGCTCGCTAAATCCCATGCGTTCGCCCTCGGTCTGGGCGCTGCGCATCATGAGGGATAATGTCTTCGAGACGCTGATTCGCTATCGACCTGTTGGCGACGCAGCGGACGGTAGCTATCAAGCGGGCCTAGCTCAGCGCTGGAGCATCTCGCCGGGGGGGCGAGAAATTCGCCTTGTCTTGGACGAGCGCGCTCGGTGGCATGACGGCAAGGCAGTCACTGCGCTTGATGTGCAGTTCTCCTTGGAAGCTGCCATGACGAAGCGCGGAGGAGCCGAGCACCATCGAGTGGCGCTGGCAGACCTAGCGGCAGTTGAGATCGTGAGTCGCTCAGCTGTTCGCCTGCATCTGGAGCGGGCAAATGCTTTTGTACTGCGAGAGCTAGCGAGCGTCCCGATATTGCCTGAGCACATCTATAGGCGAGCTCTAGATCAACGGAGCGGAGACTGGGTTGGCTCCGGCCCGTACCAGGTTTCTCGAGAAGGAGACGACGTGCTCTTGCAACGCAACGCAAAATACTGGGGCGAGGCGCCACTCGTCGAAAAAATCGTCTTCGTACGGCATCAAGACGCCGCTATCGCTCTTCGCGAAGCAAAAGAGGGGCAGATGGATATCGTTCCCGAAATGATCCGAGAACACTATCCAGAACAATTGGATATACCCGGTGTGTATCAGAGTTTTTCTGTGCTGAAACTCCAGCCTCCGATCGTACCCTACATCGTACTCGATACGCAGGAACCACCATTCGACGACGCCAACATGCGCCGTGCAGTGTCTCGACTGATAGACCGCGCGACACTGATTGATATGGCAGGCGGGCTCGCTAGAGGAGTTCCTGGCCTAATTTGGCCAGCCGGCCCTGGGAATGCCACTGCGCCGCCCGTGCCCGAGTTTAGTGTAGAGCAAGCCGCCGAATTGTTGGATCAGGCCGGCTGGCGTGATGACGACGGAGATGGTGTTCGAAGCCAGGATGGACAGCGACTAATGATCACCGTGCTAGCCACGGAAGGACCTCACGACACTCGTGACGTGATTCTCTCCGCCCTCCGCAAATCGGGCTTTGTGATCGACCTAAGAGTCGGCAGTGCACCGGTCTTGCGCAACCGATTGAGAGATGGCGAGTTTGACCTTGCCTTCGTCACCTGGTCCGGCAGCGTGGACCGCGATCTCTCGCTTGTACTTGGTACCGGCGGCGCGAATAATTATGGGCGCCACCGAAGCCCGATGGTAGATGAGCTTCTGACCGACATCAAGGAGGCGTGGGAGCCTGCGCAGCGAAAGACCTTGCTTGCAACTCTTGCCCAACTTCTCGAGCGCAGTACCCCGCTCGTCGCGCTTCCCGTTGTGAATCCACACGGGCTCGTGCACAAGCGAGTTACTGGAGTGGTAGTCTGGGATGGATGGTTTGCGATTCGCGAGCTTGGCCTATCGGAGGAGCTTCAGTAGTGTTCCGAGTGGCTCTCTGCGTTGCGCTGCTCGCCGCCTGCGTGGAGCGCGGCCGGCAGAAGGCCGATCCAGAATCGTCGCGGGAGCTCAGCGAGCCTAGTATTGGCACAAGGGCTCCCGTGGTTGGCGTTCGAGCCCTCGAACCTGAGGGGGCCGTTGACCGCTCGGCAACGATCACTGTTCGTCTTCCCAGCGACCCTAGACATCTCAATCCTCTGCTCGCCGGAGATCCTGTTGCCGTGCATATTACTCTGGGCGACGTCTACGAGCCTCTCTTGCTTGCCCCGAGGGCTGGGGGACGGCCCAGTGCGCATCTTGCTGCGAGTTTTTCTAAGAGTGGCGACTCAAAGGTCTGGAGCTTCGTTCTGCGCTCGGGCGTGCGGTTTCACGACGGCTCCAAACTGGGCGTCGAAGATGTGAAGGCGAGCTTTGGGCTCGCGAAGAGAGCTGTTGGTCCCCTTCGCGGTGAGTTCGACGATTTGCTATCCATCGAATCTTCGGGCCCGATGGCTATAACCTTGCGCTTTTCTGAAGGTCGGCCTGGCAGGGCCGAGGCAATTGCATCAGTGCCTATCGTCTCTGCCAAGTCGTTCGCAGGGGCGAAGACTGCATCCCTCCATCGCGCGGCGGCTAGCCGCAGTCCAAACGGCACGGGGGCGCTGCAGGTGACGCGTTTCTCCGAAGGCGAAATTGAACTTAGGCGAAATCCTAACTACTGGGGGGCAAGTGCCAGTGCCTCTCGGATTCTCTACCGGGTGGTTCCCGACCGAGTTCGCGCGATAGCTGAGCTGCGCGCTGGCACCATAGATATCGTGCTGGGCCTGCCTATCGATGAGGCAATTACCGCTGGAGAGAGCGATGAGTCTTTGACTCTCGTTAGCCGAAGCATGCCAGCCTATACCGCGGCGGTATTCAACACCGAACATGCACATCTTCACGCCGGTGCTCGCAGTGCGCTGGCTCGGAGCTTTGATCGCAAGTCGATTGTGCAGGAACTATTTCGCGGGCACGGCGATGTTGCCGTTGGGCCGTTTCTTCCCAATGGACCAAGAGAGTCGCCATCGACCGATTACACCGAGTTTGTCTTAGAGAAGGCGAGGTCCGAATTGCAGGTGGTCTTTGGTGCCAAGGCGCCAACGCTACACTTGCTAGTGCCTGCGGGCTCGCGCACCATGGAGCGGCTCGCCGATATTTGGGCGGCAGACCTGCGCGGCATCGTCGAGGTAGAGATTCAACGACTAGACTTCGGTGACCTCCTGGGGCGCGTTCGAGCTGGCGATTTCGATGTCGCATTGCTCTCCTTCACCACGAGCGCCGACGTGGATCTTCATCACCTCTTTCACAGCTCCGAGATTGGGCGCGGTAATGTCTCGAGACTCGCCGATCCGGTGATAGACGGATTGCTAGAGGAGTTGCGGCTGGCCAAGAGTGAGAATGAGGTCAATCGGCTTTCTCATGCACTCGGCCATCAGCTTTGGCGCCATACTCCCTATGCATTCCTCACCTCGGACCGTCGTCTCGGCATAATCCGCAAGGATGTGGGCGGAGTAGGGGATACGGCCAAGGCGGAGGGCGCACGGTACTATCGCCGCGTAAGGGATAACTCCGAGGCTCCGCATTGAAGGGAGTCGTATCCCTCGCCAAGATGGTGATGCGAGCGCTTGCAGCCGGCATGACTGTGGCTCTTATCGCGTGGATGTTGGTTGAGTGCGCGCCGGGAAGCAGCGCGCAGCGGGCTGCAGTTGCAAGCGGTGCCATTGCACCGGGTGATACGCACACCTCCTCTGCTGTGAGGGCTAGCTTGGTTTCTCAAGTCGCCAAAGAGCTGGAACTCGATGCCCCAGCTTTCGTACGTCTGCCTCGCCGAGCTCTGGGCGCAGTGACCATGGATTTCGGTCAGTCTTGGCGTGACGGAGCGCCTGTCGCCGAGCGTCTCGTATCTGCGGCTGGCGCAAAGACGCTACTATTGTGTCTATCTGCCTTGCTGCTCTCCTGTGCCCTCGCGTGCCTTGGTGCCCCGCGGAGCGCGAGACACCCACGTTCGCCCTTTCACAAGATCCAGGCGGCTGTAGCGGCCTTCGTGCTCTCCATGCCAATTCCTTGGCTTGCCATGCTCGCACTAGACTCGCTCTCCCATGGTCACCCCTTTGCCTTCGCGCCCAAAGGTGGCCTGCAATCGGTTGCTGGTGGCGTTCTACCGATACTGGTGCTCGCGGCAGCACCCTCCGCAGTTCTGTGGCGGCACTTGCAAGAGCGTTTGCAGAGCGAAGCGAGAGCGCATTGGGTTGTTGCTGCTCGCGCGCGAGGTGTCGACGAATCCGCTCTGTGGAACCGACAACTGCTGAAGGCTTCGCTGCCGACCGTGTTTTCTCTGGTGCCTGTCATGTTCGCCTATATCCTGGCGGCATCGGTCGTGGTAGAGCAAGTCTTTGCGATTGCCGGCTTCGGTTCCATGGTAGCTAGAGCTGCGAGCATTGGTGATGCGCCGGTGCTCATCGCCTTTGCGAGCACTAGTGCCATTGCCATTAGCCTCGCAACCCAGGGCATGCACAGGCTCACGCTGAGGGTCGACCCGCGACGCGAGGTCGGCACATGAGAGGGATAGCGCTTGGCATCTTGATAGCGATGCTTCTCGTCGCAGTCTTCGCTGATGTCATAGCTTCTAGCGCTCCGGTGGTGCAGGGCGAAGACTGGACCCTTTGGTCGCCGATACGGTCCGAGCCCGGGGACGTGCGCACAAACGGCAAGCTCGAAGTCTTGCGCAGGCCCAGCGCCGAACACTGGTTGGGTACCGATGATCGAGGGCGCGACGTGGCCGCGCGACTGGTGCACGGAAGCCGAGCGACTCTGGTCATTGCCGCGGCCTGTGCATTGCTCGCTAGCTTTGCCGCTATTGTGCTGGCTCTTCTCGCCTGCTGGCGACCTTGGCTTGATTGGATGGTTCAGAGCCTCTGTGACGTTGTTGCGGCGGTGCCCACCCTTCTCCTAGTCCTGCTCGTGCGTGGGCTCGTCGGCGCGCATGGAATTGTCGCACTTATTCTACTAATCAGCCTCCCGCGCGCGGCGGCGACAGCCCGAATCGTGCGCGACAGTCTTCGCGGAGCGTTGGCGCAGCCGTATTGCGAGGCCGCCTGTGCACTTGGCGTTAGTCGCTCTCGTCTTCTTGTTCGTCATGCTCTTCCTGCGAGTTATTCTCAACTCGCGACGGCTGCGACTCTCACCGCCAGCACGGCTGTCCTAGCCGAGGTTGCACTTAGCTTCTTGGGGCTGGGGCTGCCGGGAGCTACGCCTTCATGGGGCGAGCTTTTGCGCCAGGCTCACGAGAATCAGCTCCGCTGGTGGCTCCTGCTTCCCGCTGGCGCCGCCACGACTTCACTGGCGTGGGCTCTCAGCTCAAAGCTCGGTGGCGACAG
>JAAEPE010000396.1 GCA_024222395.1 Myxococcales bacterium | reverse complement strand
TCCTTTCTTAGCTCGAGATGCAAAGCCGTATCGCCGTTGTCATCGATGGAGTTCACGTCGACTCCTGAATCGATGATGCGCTGGAGTGTGTTTGGTCTCCCCCCTCCGCCCTGGACAGCCTGGTGCGCCGAACTCCGCAAGGACTCAATGGAGATGAAAGACATCGCCACACAGTGGATGGTCGATGACGTCAAAACTCAGAGTCGAAGACAGGCTTGAGAATAGGATTGGAAGCCACGCAAGCCTCTGCTCGGTCGCGAATGGCCGTATCGTGTGCATAGATAGCGAGTGCTCTGAGTGCGCTGGTCGCGAGAACTTCGGGATCTTCCTCGGCAAGTCGAAAGAGATGGTCCAGAGCCTCGTCACTGCGGAGGGTGGCGATGGCGAGCGCAGCCACGGCTAGTTGCGTTGGCTTGGCGCGGGCTTGCTGCCAGCTCTGCAACACTTGGAACGCACCATCTAGGCGAGATGAGCCTAGCGCCAACGCAGCACACTCAGCTTCAATGTCACCACGGTTTAGAAACGCTGCCACGAAGGGCAACGCTCGGCAGCTATCGACAACAAGCAGCGTCTCCAAGCACTCGCGCAAGACCCTTGGATCGTCATCGCCGATCGTTGCCTTGAGCCTAAGTAGTGCTGCGGCGGCCTCGTGCTCAAAGCTGCACGCCGCGCTGCGGATCCACGTCGGCCGGTGCGCTCACGATACGCAAGCCGGGACTCCAACCAACGACTCGATCTTGGAACAACTCATCGCCAAGCTTCGTGAAATCGAACTCGCCGTCGTCGTTCGTATCCTCATAGACCATGAGGCCGCCGACAGAGAGAGCCCCTTGCTTCACATTCCAATCGAATATGGTTTCCTCAGATGGAAACTCCGCCAGTTCAAATGCGAGGGTATCGAGTCCTAGGGGCCAAGGCTGATCATCGGTGACTTCGAGTGGGCTCGGAAGAGCATGATGCGCCCACGCAAGAGCGACGCGCAGATTTTCGGTGCTACCGCACTCCATATTGATAGGATCGAAAGAGGTTCCGAGGGGTGTGGATCAAAGAATCCCGACTTTTTGGTAACAGAACGCCAGCCCCGAAATAAGTTTTCGGAGTGAGGTGAAAGATGGCCCTTATCCATTGCACTGTGTCTTTGCCAATAACAGCAAGGACTCGGACCGACTCGGACCATGACAATAGTGACAGAACGCAAAGCGGGTGACAATATCGAGGAGATGAGCTTTGAGAATCTCTTGGGATTTTTCGAAGACTCGGGCGGGGCGCAAGAGCAGGCTTT
>JAAEPE010000395.1 GCA_024222395.1 Myxococcales bacterium | reverse complement strand
TCCTTTCTTAGCTCGAGATGCAAAGCCGTATCGCCGTTGTCATCGATGGAGTTCACGTCGACTCCTGAATCGATGATGCGCTGGAGTGTGTTTGGTCTCCCCCCTCCGCCCTGGACAGCCTGGTGCGCCGAACTCCGCAAGTCATTTGGCAATCAAGGCCGGGCCCATCCTGACCGAAAGTCTAGGGGTGGCCAGTCTTTTCGAAATCAAGCAGGGGCGTTCAACGCGACATGCTCTCGGTGCTCTAACGACCCTTGGTCGGTCGAACGACAACAGTATCCGTCTCAACGACGGTGCGGTTTCTGCTCACCACGCGGTTATTCGAGAAATGCCCAGTGGCGCCTACATGCTCGAAGATCTTGGCACCACGAATGGGACTTTTGTCGGGGGCGCAGCCGTGAAACAGCGGGCGCTGCAGGAGGGCGATAGGATCACGGTCGGCGGAGTCAGCCTGCGCTTCTCGACTCGAATTGCCGAGGGTACGCCGGCGCCGCCAGTATCTGCTGCTGCCCGGCTTTCCGGAAAACTCAAGAGCCCGAGTACCGCTCTCCACCAGGTGAAGATGACGGTCTCAGAAGAGCTCGCATCCGTCCGCCCTACATGGGAAATGTCTGCTCAGGCCCAGCCCACGGTGAACGAGGCGACTCCATCGTCCGGAAGTCTGCAGCAGGACTACGATCGGCTGCTCGCCGGCTATGAACTCATCCACGCCATTGTAGGAGAGGATGACCTGAGTACTATTCTAAATCGCATCGTCAACTCGGTTATCGATTTGATGTCAGTCGAACGAGCGGCCGTCTTGTTGGTCTCACAGGAGGGGAAACTCGAGCCGCAAGTTGCTCTGCAGAAGAAACGCTCTCACCACGAGTTCAAAGTCTCTACCAGCATTCTCAACTATGTAGTTGAACACGGGGCTGCGGTGGTTTGCAATGACCTGGGGGCCGATGAGCGTTTCTCAAGCTCTCGCAGCATCATCATGAATCAGGTGCGCTCGGCGATGTGTGTCCCTATGCTGCACGATGGCCAGTTGGTTGGTGTGCTGCATATGGATTCGCTGATCACGAATAATGCGTTCAATCAGGAGAGTCTCGAGGTTGTCACGACTATCGCCAATACAGCCGCGTACGCCGTTCGCACGGCCATGCTCAAAGAGCAGATTCGAGAGATTCAACGCCAGCAGGCGGAAGCGATGCGCGCCATGATTTCTGGTGCATCTCACTTCATCAACAACCCTCTAGCCGTGATTCGAGCCAATCTCAGTATGTTCGAAGAATGGTCCGGGACCCTCACAAGATTCCACATGAACTTGGCTCAGGATCCCTCGAAATTCTCTGAACTTCGCGCTTCGATGGGAATTGATTTCATCGACGAGGAACTGGCGCCAATGTCCAAGGAGACGGCCCAATCGGCTGCACGCATCGGCGAGATCGTGCGGGCACTCTATGTCTTCGAACATCAGAACGATCCGGAGGCATGGTCTGAGTTCGACGTAGCCGACCTCCTGGGAGAGGTCATGCGAGAGCAGGGCGAAGCTATCGCCAAGGTTGCCCAAGCGCACCTGCAGCTTTCGCCTGCGCCGGTCTGCGGGGTTCGCGATCGTGTCAAGCTCTTGCTTTCGAATCTGGTGACGAATGCATGGCAAGCGATTGCGGACGGTGATGCATCCGACAACAGGGTCGTTGCCTCGTGCCACGTTGCCGGCGGGCGCGTGCATATTGCGATTGACGATACGGGCCGAGGGATCCCTGCGGAAAACAGAAACCGGATCTTTGCTCCCTTCGCCACAGATAGGCTTGATGGCTCGATGGGGCTAGGACTCGCAGTTGCGGCCGAAGTTGCCAGACAGCACCAGGCAAATTTGCAGGTTCGCGAGCGCGAGGGTGGTGGCACGTGCATGGCGCTAGACCTACTTGTAGCCGACTAGTTCCTCGGCAGATAGGATTTGATCCAGTGCTTGCTTCGTAGATCCCGCTGTGATCTACAAGGGACATGAAGTCTCGACGTCGTCGCAAGGATGGAACGGTTCGGCTTGGCAAGGCTTATCGACACAAGCTTGGG
>JAAEPE010000394.1 GCA_024222395.1 Myxococcales bacterium | reverse complement strand
GGCGGCTCGCGCTTATAGAAGGGGTGCTTTTAGGGGCGACTTCCAGGGTCCGAGTCCTCTACTTCGGCAATTCCATCTCGCGTCAAGAGGCCCTGAGCTTTGGGGCTCATGAGTTCCTTACTCCACCCGCATTCATTCGAGATGTGGTCACACTGAGCAAGCTCATGGCGACTCCGATGGAGCGTCGAACGCAGAGCATAAGCGGTGAGCTCTCGGATCACTTTGGCCTCTTCTATTTGGTGCGTGCGCTTGGCATGGTCAAGTACACGGGTGTGCTTACGCTGCTTCGCGGGCTCAGGCGGGGAGAGTTGCGGTTCTACGAAGGCGAAGTCACGTCGGGGCAGATGCGTAGCTTGCACGGCATCGCCGCACTCCATCAGAGTTTGCTTTGGACTCACGCTCGCTTTGACTTGCGCGATGAGCAGACCGTGTACCGTCGGCAAATCCCTCTGGAAAGAGCTGAGCTCCTGCGTGATTGCGAGCGTTTCCTACACGAGATTCGCAGCGTCGCAGGTGGGCTGTCTCCGTCAGCCGTCCTCGATCGCCATCACGAAAAGGACGTGAGCACGCTGCCTTCACAGGTTCTCGCTGTACTCGAGCTATTCGACGGCACCTGCTCAGTTGCCGATGTCATTGAAGATAGTCCCTATCGAGTCTTCGAGACCTTTCGAATCACTTGCAGACTGGCTGAGCTGGGCTTCATACATCGCGCGAGCAACGACGTACCCAAGCACCTGATGCACACAGCCCTCGCAATCGAGGAGTGGCTCGTTAGCGGCTCTGTTGCATCAGAGAGTGCTTCTGAAGAGTCCGTGCCGCCTGGTCCCGCAAAGGGGCAACCTGCGTCACCTCCACGGAAGAAGGGCAAGAAGCAGCGCGGTAGGCGACGTTCTTCGGACTCTGTTCCTCCCCCCCTTGCGGCCGTTTCTCCGAATGAGCAGAGTTGGTCCGACTTGTTGCCAAGTGTGCAGGCCAAAGCAGATCTCGCTCAGGTCGTTCCGTCGACGGATGCGGCGGGTGTCATATCGACTCGGCCCTCGTCGCGGGCATCGCGAGTGGGCGGTACCGAACCACCTCCCTTGCCCGAGCGCGAGCGACTTGAGGAGAAGAGTGGGGTGGCCTCGCTTGCGAACATATTTGTAGACGAAGCGCTGGGGGCGGAGATGGTCGCTTCCGAAGACCCGCGAACGCTGTATGAGCGAGAGATCTCGGACGGAGCGGCTGGTAGGGGTAGGGCGAATGACTCGTGGGACGAGGATACGGCCCCGGCGATGCCAAGTTCAATCGCCTCTGCGAGCCACATCGACGCGGAGGAAGATGCGGTCACCGATACGGAGGCCCGTGCTGTCGTCGCGCAGACTGCCAAGGATGCTGTCACAGCCATCGCTGCCATTTCTGATGCCGCCTCTGCAAATCCCGCTGTTTTCCAAGCACCAGATCCAAAGTCGAAGAAACGTGCAGATTCCAAGAGTGATCGGGACGCACAAAACGTGGCCGACCTAGCGAGCGCTGCAGAAGATGCAGGCACCAAGGCGTCATACTTCAGCATCGAGGAAGAGGCCTTCTTCGATAGGGGGCACGCCGAGGCCAAGGAGGTGCCGGTAGTCAGCGATAGTTTTGATTTTGAGGACCTCGATGAGGACTACGAGATTCCCAAGACCTTCTGGCAGCGGTTCTTATCCAACCCAGATATGAAGCACCGCAAGAAGAAGAAGAACTAGCGACTAGCCTCGCAGGCCTTCTCCGCTATGTGGGCGTTTGCGCAATCCACTCAACCTCGACGATTCCGAGCGAGCTTGAGACGCGGAGGCTAAATTTCTTGCCTTCCAAAATCGCAGGCTCGGCAGGGAACACCACCCGATACGCCTCTGCGAAATCTCCGAAGTTGTCGAACTCAGCAGACACGATCTCTCGCGGGCGCCGATCGCGTTCTACGCTCTGGGCCGAAATCTCGTTGCCACTATCGTCGACAAGCGAGATGCGCCAGATCGAGCGCTCTCTGTGCAAGTCGTTGTGTTGCGGGTGATACGTCGTAACTAGAAGCTCGACTTCGTGCTGTTTGGCGGCGGACTCTTGATGCTCACCTTCGAGCTCGAGGCGCCGCTCGCCGCTCATTCGTTGCAGCTTGCATTGCCGGTCTACGTACGACGCGCGCCAGTCGGTGGAGAGATAGGTTGCGTAGACCTCCATCAGCTGGCTCGCCTGGTCCTCAAGCGGAGCTCGCAGAACTCCACGCCTCGTCCAGTGCTCTGAGGTCTCCTCGAAGTCACCCGCTGTACCCGGCCACTCCTGCGTGAAGCGAACCCGCTCTGCCGTGTGGGTGCAGCCTATGCCCACTGCAAAACTCGGCGCCAAGACCAGACATCCCAAGCCTATGAATCGTGCAAATTTTCTCATGGTGCCATGAAGTCATGTCGTGTGAAGAGGGAGAGTAGGGGGGCGTGTTCTTCGACCTTCTCGCGTCCTCCCTCGTCTCGATCGACAAGTGCGAGTGCGAGTACAACGTCGAGACCTGCGGCGCGGGCCCGCTCAATCGCCTTGATGGTAGATGCGCCGGTGGTGACAACGTCCTCAAGAATGACCACGGGCATGCCAGAACGAAGATTCGACATACCCTCTAGGTATTCTTCGGTGCCGTGGCCTTTGGCTTCTTTGCGAATGAGAAAGGCTTGCAAGGGCCGTCCACCGATGTAGGACGTCGTAGCAGTTGCCGAGGCCAAGGGATCTGCGCCGAGGGTAAGACCGCCAATGGCTTCCGCGGTTGGAGCGTGCTTCTCAATCGCGGCGCAGAAGATCTGGCCGATGAGAAAGTGCCCCTCCGCGGTTAGGCTAGTCTGCTTGCAGTCGATGTAGAAGTTGCTCTTTCTTCCAGAAGAGAGCACTACCGGGCGTTCCTGGAACGACTTCTCGGTGAGAAGTTCTAGGAGTTGCATACGCGGGCCCGCCATTTTCTCTGCGGCGAAGGTCGGGGGGATGTCGTTTGACATAGCGGCTCTAGGCATCTGGGAGGCTCTCCTTGTAATCGATTCAGAGACGATTTGGACTAGCAAACGCTAGCATGTCTGGTAGCGCGAATTCAGGAGCGCAACATAGTTTGACCTTCCATCTCGGAGCCCCGTAGGATCTATCTGTCTTGTATCTCGTTGGCGGAAAAAGTCCCGAAGTTCAGTCCAAGAGTGACTTGATCCGCTTCTTTTCGGACGCCTGCACTCCCAGGGAGGGGTGGCGCGTGGGCACCGAGAACGAGATGCTCGGGTTCCTCTCTGGTCCAAGTTTTGTTGGAAAACCAGTGCCCTACTACGGCCCAAGGGGCCTGAACAACATCCTTGAGGCCCTCGAAGCCAACGGTTGGGCACCCGTTCGTGAGGCCGACAGCATTATCGCGCTCACCTGTCACGACGCCCAAGTAAGCATCGAGCCCGGGGCTCAGCTTGAATATGCCGCCAGGCCACACAGCCACTCCGCCGATCTGGCCAAAGATCTCCGCAGCTTTCTGGATTTCATTCGGGAGCCAAGTGCAGATATCGGAGCACACTGGATCTCCTCAGGATTTCGAATGTGGGGAGAGCTAGACGACGTTTGCTGGGTACCAAAGTTCCGATACAATATCATGCGGGACTACTTGCCCACTCGCGGCGACTTGTCTCACGAGATGATGAAGCGCACAGCGACCGTGCAGGTAAATCTAGATTACTCGAGCGCTGAAGACGCGCGCAGAAAGATGCGCGCTGTGATGAGCACGACGTCTTTGCTCACTGCGCTCTACGCAAACTCCCCAGTCGTCGATGGCAAGCGCTCCGGCTACCAGAGCTATCGCGCTCACATTTGGACCCGCATGGATCCGGACCGCTGCGGTCTCTTGGATTTCGTTTTCGAAGACGAGGGCAACTTCTTTGAGCGGTACACGGAGTGGGCTCTGGATGTCCCACTCTTCTTCGTCCACCGCGACTCGTACCTGCCGGCTGGAGGCATGACGTTCCGAGAGTTCATGCGAGATGGCTTTGAGGGATACAAGGCCACGATGGACGATTGGGGGCTGCACCTGTCGACGCTCTTCCCCGACGCGCGCATGAAGCAGTACCTTGAGGTTCGCGGTTGCGACGCAAACTCCTTCGACATGACTCTTGGCCTTGGTGCCTTGTGCTGCGGCTTCATGTACAACGATGAGGCTTGCAAGAACGCAATTGCGCTGACCGAGTCATTGAGCTTCGAGCAGCGTATCGATTTTGGCGACCTGGTGAACAAAGAGGGATTGCAGGCACGTCTTCCCGGAAGCTCCATAACCGCCCAGGAGCTCGCGAAGGAGCTCGTGGACATCAGCGCCAACGGGCTGCGTCGCATCGATCCTTCCGAGCTGCCGTTCCTCGATCCAATTCGCGAGGTAGCAGAGACCGGCCGCAGCCATGCCACGCGCCTACTAGAACTCTGGGACGCTCATAACGGCTCTCCTGAGAAGATTCTCCCACTACTCTCCTATCACCAGTAGGATAGTCCCTCATCGGGGCAAGTGATCTGTGGTTAGAGCTAGACGGTTTTAGTTACGTCAATCTCGAAGTCCACATAATCCTCGATGTCGGAGTTCGAGTCTCCCAAGCTCGCAAGCGCAGCGTCGAGTCCTGCTGGGGCCGGCCCCTCGGACACTTTCTGGGCTTCGATTGTTTCTAACTCTTCGAGAACGTCGAAGTCGGCACTCTCGTCTCGCTTCTGTTGCTCTTCGAGATCCTCTAGCACGTCTTGCTCGCTGCGAGATTCCGACTCGATCTCCCCAGGTAGATTGTCGAGTGGGTTGGAGTCTTGAGATTCGGTATTGAGAGCGACCTCGCTTGGTGTTGCCGCGAACTCTAGCTCGGAGACCAATTCGTCGTACAAGTCGATGTCCTGCATGTGCACCTCGGCTCGCCCCGCAGGACTCACAATCTCGAGGAGTGGGAAGTCCGGAGTCTCAATGTCTTCGACGGGTGCAGCTACATGCGCAAGAGCAACGCTATCCCCAACGACGGTCTGTTCGAACATTTCGAGTGGATCTGCGCTGTCTTGAGCATCTTCGTCGCTCTGTGGGACCGGCGTCGGCTCGACGAAGCTCTCAGCCGAAGAATAGGGCTCCTCCTCGTGGTGCTCATCATTCAAGAAGCACAAAAGTGCTTCGAGGTCGTCAGTCTCTTCACTGTTCGCAGCGATATCGGGCGGGGTGGGCTGTGAGTCCGGGATGTCGATTGGCTCCTCCGGTACAGACACCTCGGCCGTCTGTTCTGGGGCGTCGGGGATGTCCGAGAGGCCTGCGTGGTCAGATGGTGGGGCTGTCGAACGCGGGGCTGTCGAACGCGGGGCTGTCGAACGCGGGGCTGTCGAACGCGGGGCTGTCGAACGCGGGCTTCGCGTGATGACAGCTGTCCCCCCCAATAGTTTTGCAAGTTCGTGCGAAGCGGCGTCGACCGTCTCTGCGACGGGTGCCGCACTTACTCGCGATAGCTCGGAAAGCTCAGCTTCGGTTTCGCTACTGTCGACCAAGTTTCGAGCTCGGAGCATTGCAGCACGCATGTCGATCTTGCTGCTGATGACGTCTTCCATTGTTAGTGGGACGTTCACAAATCCCGTGGACGGGATCGAAGGTTCACCGGCTCCAGGCATCGCTTCGCCGTCGCGATCCGCTTTCATGTCGGCAAGATTCTCGGCGCTCTCCGGCAGAGACTCCGGCTCGTTGAGCGCAAATGGGATGCCGTCATCACCAAGTCCGCGGTCGACGCGCAGCGCCACCATTTGGCTAATCAGCTCGCTGCTACCACTACTCAGACCGACGAATTCGATCCCCATGCCGTGCGGCTCTTTGGGCTGTTTCGGGTCATAGGGGCGGACCCAGGCGACGACGCCGCGCCCAGCGATTACTGTTGAATCGTCTGCCAGACGAAGTTCGAAGCGAAGTTGCGTGCCGCGATTTTTTGGCTTTCGGCTGCTAATGAACATTCCGTGGGTGGAAATGTTCGTGGCGAATTTTGATGCGAAGGTGTCGACCTTGCGGTAGCGCAACTTTATGCGGAGTGCTACGGGCACCCGCTGGCTATCACGTT
>JAAEPE010000393.1 GCA_024222395.1 Myxococcales bacterium | reverse complement strand
GTTGGAAGGTGCCGATGCCGAACTGCATGACGAAGACGGCGTCGCCCTCCCGTGGCCACTGAAGCTCGCCGGTGATAAAGGATACCGCGCCAACTGGATCGACGACTACCTACTGGATGAGTTGGGCATCACTCCAGTCATCCCAAGCAAAACCAATGAAGCTAGCGATGTTAGACCGGTAACATTCGACAAGCGATCCTATCGCAGGCGAAGTATTGTCGAGTGCCTGATAGGTTGGCTCAAAGAGTCGCGACGCATCGCAACCAGATTTGAGAAGACCGCGATCAACTTTGGAGGCATGGTCAAGCTTGCCTTCATTCACCGCTATTTCAGGATCTTAGGCCTTTGAAAGGAAGACGGACGGAGCCTAGATCTAGCTCGCGACAGTCGCCTAGATCTGCCGGGAATCCAAGTAGCCCTAGGGTCGTCACTTTACCATTTCGACGACGTAGAACTAGACAACGATCTCCAAGCACTCGAGGGGGAAGCGATGCTCTATGCAGAATACCGGGACCAGCCCTCGGGATCTGTCACTGCCTCCGGTTTCGTTAACTTCGACACGGGAGAGGATCCTACTCAAGTCTAGTGAGCCAATGGACGAGACCACTCTCATGGCCCGAACACTGCTGGAGATGTCGGCGGCGACAAATTGCGCCGGCGGCGGCTACTCTGACATCAGCGCTGTATCAACATTGAGCTACGACGAGGAGACCCGGAGTCTGTCAATCGTGCCGCAAACTCAAATGCCGGCCAGCTATTCGAATCGTATAACAATCGCTACAGGTGTCGCAGACACTTCGTCGAATGGAAATTCCATCGCTTTTCCACACGTCTTCTGCGTCGTCCTGGAAGAGCGTGCAGTCCCTCCGGTGCCTCTGGCGCCCACGGAAGTCACCCTCGATAGCAGTCCCTTCTCGCCCGACGGCCACGCTACCAACGACGAAATGAGTTTCGCTCTCGTCGCAGATGCTGCCGCCACAGCCGTTGCGGTTCGGATTCGCAGAAGTGATACGACAGTGCGCATCCTTCCGGAAGCCGTGGATGGCGCGGGCACCTACCTGGTCCGATGGGACGGCAGAAACGGTAGCGGCAGAATCGTTCCAAACTGCCACTATGCCGTAGAACTAGCTATTGAGAACGCTGCGGGTATCGCGTCCGCATCAGCATTCACCAGTGTACATGTCGATAGCGGGATTGGTTTTGTGGGAGTCGCACCGAGATTCTAGAGACCGGATTTGCACTAGCAAGGAATCAGATACATGAGTTCAACCAACAACGACACCGATCACGAAGAGAAGAACGGCCTACGACTTCTTCTAATCGACGACGAGCCGTCAATCCTTGTCGCCTTCGAATTCGCCTTTGGTGACGCTGGATGGGAAGTAGATACGGCAGAGAGCGGCGAGATGGCCATGAAACTCTTCTCGCCAGGAGCATTCGACCTGGTCATTACGGATAAGAATCTCCCAGGTATGAGTGGTGTCGAAATCGTCAAGAAGATGCGTATGCTGGATTCCGCGCTGACGATCATGATGCTCACGGGTTTTGGTTCGGCATCGAGCGCAGTCGACACACTCAACGCGGGCGTGGATGCCTATATTGAGAAACCCGTTCGCGACGTCATGCGCCTAACCTCGCGCGCAGAGAGCATTCTCAGACGACGGCAATTGCAGTTGGAACAGGAGGCAGACGCAAGCTCGGTACCAATGGAGGCATTCCATGTACTCGTGCTATCCGCCGATACGGCCCAAGCAGAGTCAATCGCCAACGACGTAGCGAAAGTGGTTGAGCACGTGAGCATTGCCCCCTCACTAGAAGCGGCGCGAGAGAGACTCTCAAACACGCCTCACGGCTTGCTCCTCATCGAAGAAAGCACCGTTCAGTTCACGGATGCCATCGATGCCATCCAACGCGAATACGAGTGCCTTCCGATTGCAGTCATCGGCCAAGAACTCGGCCTTGAGGTCATTATGAGACTCGTAGATCTCGGTGTATCGGCATGCATTGTCTTGCCGATCGGCAGCACAGCTTGCTCCGATAGAATTGCTGGATTGGTTCGAGAGCTACGCCTGTCCTAGAGTTAGATCGCCGGCCGCCGTCGCTCCGAGAACCAGTGTCGATACTCAATCATTCGCGAGCGTTGATCTGCCGGGGCGTTGCGCACACAAGTCGTGTACTCCTCCGAGCCTTTCGGAGCTGCCCATCGGAGCTCGGGGCAATCGTTTGGATTATAGGACATTTCGAACTCGACTCGACGGTCGATGAGATCCTTGAGAGAGAGTTCCCAGTCTGAGCCATCGGATCTCGTATAGGGTAGCGGACGCAAGGCGAGTTCTTTGTTGAGAATTTCTCGTAGCTCGGCAACCCGGCTTTTGGCGTCCGCTTCCGCAATACCGTACTGTTTTGGCGATCGCAGAACGGCATCGGGAAAGTCGACCACCGTATGGATGGCAATGAGCAATCTCCAATCTCGCGAGGGCGTCGAGAAATCCTCCCAGGGACCGCTCGTCAGAAAGATCTTCTTGCCAACTGGCATGTCAATGGGCTCGAAGTTCCGCGAGCGCATGAAGTCCTCACCCGTATTCACGGAGGTCGTTCGGCGAGTCACCTGCTCCTGCAGCGCATCGATGAGTGCGCGCATCTTGGCAACAGGGTCGAGTGCACGCGGATTGATGATCGATTCCATCTTGTCGTAGAAATCGCTCTCGCTCCCTTGGTATTGCTCACGAGAAAATCGGGCTGTCGAATTTCGTCGGAGTTCGTCGTTACTCCGAGTCTCCAGGGCCTCGGTAGCTCTGTTGTAGACCCAAGGTCGAAATGCCTTGAAGCCAGCTCCACCACTGTGCGTCTCTGGCCGAAAGAGAAAGGATCCCCTCCAGAATCTCCGACGACCGATCGTGCCATCGGGCTGGGCATCCGCACCGATAAGGCCCCCATAGCCCGTCGCACCTTGATCGATCCACCGCACGACAACCAAGAGGTGACCGTAGGGATCCGTAAATAGTGTCCCAGGCCGAAGCGTCTTGCGGCTCAGTGCCACCGGATAGAAGTCGCTCTCGCTGTCATCAGGCGCAGTGCGCCCACTCGACGAGTGAACGGTTCTACGAACGTGGTAGTTGACGAAGTTGCGAAAGATCGTCACTCCATCAGTGCCGGCAAATTCGCTCCTCGGCATGAGATTGCCACCAGCCAAGTCACAGGTCGGCGGTCGATTGTCTCTGGCTCGATGACATTGGTAGACGCCAAAGGGAAGCCGCAGTTTCCACGCGAAGTACGCTCGCAGAGTGTATGGCAGGTCTGCGCAGTCGGGGACGAACTTGAGGACCTCCTCCTCACTCTTGCTAAGGTGATCGAAGAGGATATTACGCTCGGAGTCGCGCAAGAGCGTGTGCAGGTTGGGCCACGTGCGATCGTCCCCCTCCGGATAGTCGAAGAGTCGCTCGGTAAAGACGGCAAAGAGATCCTCAGTAATCGGCCCCCACGCTTGTCTCGTCTTCCAAATGGGTTTGCTAGCTGCCAGAGAGGCCGCCAAGGCCTCGGGGCTATCCGAGTCGGGCAATACTGGCGTCGGTTCAGAGGGGCTATCCGAGCCTCGCTCCTTGTCGCGCTTCCTCGCTAGGCGCACATTCTTCTTGTTCTCCATCGAGATTCGTTCCCAGTCAGGCCGCGACTTCTTGCGGCTCACACGAAACGTCGTGCAAGCGTACTGCTTGTCGCCATCACCTAGAACAGCCGTCCACGTTCCCTCCTTGTCTGGAACGAGTGAGCCAATGTATCCAACAGGGGGCCCCTTGGTCTCAATCGTCTTGGACTCATGACGTCGGCCTTTCGAATCATAGAAACTCAGCCGAGCCGGCCCAAGGTGCTTGCGCGTAGTAGCCACGACTCGCGTGCTCTGCCCGCGTTCTGGCCTCTTTGGTGAGACGAAGAGGCGGTTGCCAGGCAGCTTCTTGCACTCCGACGAAGTCGGCTTGGAAACAGGCGCTGCAGGTCGAAGCTTCGCGATGCCGCGGATCGATTCAGTTGGTGTCTCACCGAGCACACTCAGCCGATTGATTCGCTCGATAAGAGCAGTCTTGCGAGTGCCCCGCCCAAGCTCAAGTCCCCCGACTTGCACCTTTCCAACGACCATCGACGTCTCCTCACCAGTGTCACAGGTGTCAAGGTAGTAGGAGAGCGCGTGTATCGCCATTGGCACGTCTTCCGCATCTCGCCCCAGGTAGAGCATGATGTGCCCGGGCAAGTGCATGATCACAACCCCCGACTCACTCGCCTGTTCGATGATGCGAAGCTTGTCCACATCTGAAACCCCTTCGACGTCGATTGAATAGGTTCCGGCCTTCGACTGCCATCCACTGAAGCGCGGCAGCTTGATGCCAAAGGCACCAAATAGGTCGAGTTGCAATCGCGAGCAATCGATTCCTCCGCCTAGGCCACCAAAGCCATACGGCTCCCCCAGATAGGAGAGCGCCTGCCTGATAACCGCACGGCGAGTGAACGGCTGTGTGCTCGCCTTGAAGCTGCCCTCAGCAAGCGTAAGACTGGAGACGCTCTCCGCGCTCGCCAATAGGACCGCACCGGAGTCGCCGTGCACAAATGGAAGACGCGAATGCGCTGGCACAGGCGCCTGTGACGGCGCAGCGTCTTCTTTGGCGGAGACAATCGCATACGGGCCCCTCGCAAACCGCAGCGCTTCTTCCTCAGAAATCTCCTTAGACAGTGGAGAATCGCTTCGAATGAACCCCCAGGACGTGGATGTTCGAGCCAAGCTCATACCTCCGCTCCATGGCCCCACTACTTGAATTAGTTCTTGAGCGTGAGCCGCGCTGCATGTGTTGCGATTGATGCGAGTGCTTGTGGCCTCGAAATCGAAAAAACCTGCCGTTGTTGGAACGCAAAATAGTTGCACATCGTCCAACGCAACCTTCAGCTCGGGGGCGAAGACAATGTCTCTGGGTTTCGAGAACGCATCGTCCCCAGCGTCCTTCCGATACTCCTTTGCCTCGAGCTTGCCCTGCATCCATATGAAGCGCTCTTCTATCTTGTCCTGCAGCGACTCCGAATCCAACGGTGCGAGCAAGTCAGCTTGTGAGAAGAACCCCGGTCGCTTGACGTCATAGGAGGCATTTAGATCCTTGATGTCGGAGCCAGAGAGAAGCACCTTGTCCAGATCCAACCCATCGCGTTCCTTCAAAATGGACTCCCAGTACGAGGCTCTGCGATGTTGCTCGGTCACTCCAGGAAGACGCTCGGGTGCAGGCTGCTCAAGCGGACAGCTCGCCGATCTCTGGGAGCCATCGCCACCTGCGGTCGTCGACGAATTGCCACCAGCTTTCCTTGCGGAAGTCGTCTTACTTCCACATGCGGACAACGCTCCGAGCGCCAAGACGAGGATCATTGCTGCTCTACCTCTCACAGCGCGCAATCATGACAGAATCCCACCGATCTGCCTCTGCAAGGGCAGTGCCTTTAGTTTGGGAACTACATCAAGTCCAGTTCGACTATGCAAGAATGCGAGTGAGGAGGAATCACATTTTCCCGACGATTTTCCTTGAAGTGTGTGACGCATTCCCCCTAGAGGGGCGTCTTGTTTCCGGTCACTCATATCGCGCATGCCTTCTCCGACGCGAGAAGGCCTTGGAAACAGCAACGATTGAGGGGGATATGCTCGGCGCCTGGCGCCTAGTTAGCCCAGGGGCGCTTAGACATCGTGTTCTGGGGGAATACGTCTAGGCGCTGGGGAAACGAGGCGGCCGTCGGCTGTCAGCCTGCGGATTCTAGAATACCGCGGCCGCCTCGCTCTCCATCCCCGCTACTCTCCGGACATGACCGCGTGGCCCCTTTCATTCGCAGAGCTCGACGCCGCTAGGGAGCGCCTCCGCCCTTTCCTAACACAAACAGCTGTTCGCAATTATGGCGTACTCGACGCCTGCATTGGCCATGATTTGGAAATCTGGGTGAAGCACGAGAATCATCAGCCTACAGGCTCCTTCAAGGCGCGCAACGGTCTCTCTGCGACGACCGCTCTCGATAGTGAAGCGAGAGGCCGCGGTGTCATTGCTGCCAGTCGCGGTAATCACGGTCAGGGCGTTGCCCTCGCAGGCAAACTGCTGAACGTGCAAACCACTATTTGTGTTCCGGAAGGAAATAGCCCGAGTAAGAACCAAGCAATGCGCAGCTTCGGCGCCACCCTGGTTGAAGAAGGCAAGGACTACGATGAATCCCTGGCCGTTGCTCTTGAACTCGCCTCCAAACGAGGCCTCACCGTCGTGCACTCAACAAATGACCCCACGGTACTTGCAGGAGCTGCGACCATCACTGCTGAGCTTCTTGAACAAGCACCCAATCTCGACGCAATCGTCGTCGCCATTGGCGGTGGCTCACAGGCTGTCGGCGCCATCACGGCCGTCCGCCAGAAAAACCCCAAGATTAGAGTATTCGGAGTGCAGGCGGCGGCGGCAAGCGCCATACACGATGGCTATCACGCGAGGGAACCGCGGAGCACTGAGAGTGCCGATACCTTTGCCGATGGGCTAGCGACTCGCCACTGCTACGATCTCACCTTCCCCGCTCTCTGTGAAGGTCTCGAGGACTTTGCGACGGTAACCGAGGCCGAGATCGCGGAGGCTATCAGGCTCTACATTGGCAGCGGATGTGGGCTTGCAGAAGGTGCTGGTTCGGCAGGTCTGGCAGGCCTTCAGAAACTCGCTCCACGCCTCACGGGCAAGCGGGTTGGTGTCATCCTATCCGGGGGCAACATAGACGCCGACATACTGCGCAAAGTACTCTCGCCCGACTTCGCCTAGCTCTTCACGCCCAGAGTACCGATGGAGAGGAGCATCGCGATACACCTACTCAATACCGCCTCCAAGCGCCAGGTCGAAACGATGAATGCCATGCTCGCTATCCTCGAAGCCATGCTTGCACGGGTACTGCGAACTGGCGCATTTGCCCTCGCTCACAATCCCGCGACCACCCCAAAGCTCGATGGCACCTCGGCCGGGTTGTGGCCGACGGTCGCAAGCGTACCCCAGGGGCATCAAGGCTCGGAACGGTAGTGTTGGGCACCGAGCGGCAAACCCCGCGGCGCAACGCAGATATTCATCTTGGAGAGCTGCCGCGGCACGGTGAAGGCGAGCGCGAAAGACGCCGCCGCATCTCGAACCGAGGCCATCGAGGCCTGCAAAGCAGCGATGCTCTAGGCGATTCGATTCGTACGGTACCTAGCTCTTCACGAAGGTGCCGTGCTCTCGATCCTTGATCACACCAGGGAAGGCCAGAACGTTATTGTGCATGGCGACATAGACCCCTGGATCCACAACCTGAACGGCGAGGAGAGCCTCTGTCAAATTCTGAATTGCATCGGTGTTGCGGAGTGCGTACGGACGCATTGCACCCGTCAGTACGATCGGTTTCTCGATCTCCTCGGCGACGACGAGCATCTTCTCGCCCGTTTCCGACAGCGTGTCAGTACCATGTACAACGACCACGCCGTCGTGGGTATGGGTGGCACGACAGGCCGTCGCCGCGATGAGAGTATGATCTTGTTCACTCATCTCCATACTGTCCTTGTTCATTAGCTGGAGTCGCTCGATGTCGACCCCCCGCAAATCGAGACGCGCGAGCATGATGTCGAGAATCGATACTTCATTGTGCAGCACCCCGGAGAGTTCGTCATACGTCTTTTCAATTGTGCCACCCGTGGAGATGAGGGCTATGCGCCTCATCGACGAGCCTGCTCGGTGATGAGGTCGATGTACGACTGTGGAAAGCGATTCTCCTGCATGCCGTGCAAATAGTGCTCAAGGTAGAAGTCCTGTGGCAATAGCCAGTCGGCGTCTTTTGGGGCCATATAGGTATATGCCTGCCAACACTGCTCACCGCAGGGAGAACTCACCTGCACATCGATCATCGAATAGCCGCCTTCAAACTGCTGCAAGAGATCCACTTGCCCTGCCTGCAGCCGATAGAGCACCCCTTCCACCTGGTGGCCCACCGCAGGCTCGATATTCCCCTTCCCCGAACCGTCACGGCCTAGGTGGCTGAAGCTGTGAACGTGAGAGGCAAGAAGCGTATGTCCCTCGCTCTCCACCGAGCCGACTCGCCCTTCCAATCGCCTCCGGCTCATGTTGGATCCGAACGCAAAATACAGCCGCATTCCATAAATCTAGCACGCCTCGAGATATGCCCACGCTCTCCTACAGGTGGGCGCATGTCTGGCAAGGACAAAGAGTGACAAAAAGTGACAAAAAGTTTGCCCGGTTAGTGGGAACCCCTTAGAAATGAATCATGGGGGAAATGATGAGAGCAAACAGTTTGTTAGACAGCTCTTGGCCATACGTACTCATCATGGTCCTCGGTATCATCTTAGTGAGTGGCGCAGTGGGTCCGTTCTAGGTACCTTTCCAAGAATGCGATCAAGTCGCTTCGCGCTATGGCGGTTGTTGGAATGTCTCATCTTTGTCGAAAATTGCGATGAGAAGGAGTCCGTGCCGACGAGCGGTGCCGTGGGTCACGTGGTGGTGGTCAAGGGGGACGTTAGTGCACAGCGCGCCGGCAAGGCGATGCGCAAAGTGCAGGCTGACGATACGGTTTTCGCGGACGACACAGTCGTCACGGGCGAAGCCTCGAGCATCGAGATTCTTCTCAAGCACAATGGCGCGCTCTGGGAGCTCGGCGAGTCGAGTGAACGCCGAATAGACAAGGGCACTGCCTTTCATGCGACTACGAAGGGCGCGGCACCGCTAGACAAGAAAGAAGCCCTCGCAACGGCGGCGGCAGGGCGCGGAACAACTCGCGAAGCGGGCGAGTCTGTGGGGACCGTACTCGATGGTGAGGACGGAGCAGACGGTAGCGAGGATGACGAAACGGCTCCCGCAGCTCCGGTAAAGAAGAAGAGGGAAGTTCGACGCCCAGCAGACACTGGCCCTCGCAGGAAGAGCCCCGTGAGGAGGAGCCCTGTCAGAGCGCCCCATGCTCCTGCCCCACCGCCACTGCCCTCCAGCCCCAGAGCTAGGCCAATAGTCGTCGCACCTGCGAGCCCGGCGCCCATGGCCCCACGGCGAGATACCGAAGCGCCCAACACTGGCGACGACGACGATGGCGCCATAGACGAAGTCGCTCCAGCACCTGCAAGGCATGCACCTGTACAGGGGGTCAATACGCGAGATAGGGGCCACTCCTCCGACGCTCAGCAGCGCTCTCACATCACGACGCTCGCCCGTCGCTGTCACGTGAAGCACGGTGGTAGCGGCACCCTCAAATTCAAAGTGTCGGCCGCTGGACTCTTCAGTGCTTCTAGCAACGAGGCATCCCTAGGCCCGGTCGTGAGCTGTCTGCGCAAGGCCATGCTCGCAGGCAAGCTTCCCAACTCTTCCGCGATCTCAAGCAGCCTCAAGTTCCCATGACCCAATCTGCATTGCGCATCGAGAAGCTGCGCGTGGCCCTACCTACAGGGCGGGTATTGCTCGACGACATAGATCTGACGTTAAAGCCAGGCGAAGTTGCCGTCCTGCTTGGCGGCAGCGGCGCGGGAAAATCGACCCTCTCACGGGTGCTCTTTGAGAGAGAGCAACTTGAGCGCGAAGGATTCGAGGTTCGAGCAACTCAGATCGACTATGACAAAGACTCCCTCGGCCTCGTCCCCCAGCACGGCGCACTGTTCGACCATCTGAGTGTCGGCGGCAACATCGAACTCGCGATGCGGTACCGAAAGCATCCAACCGACACCGAGCATTCGGTCGCGAGCTGGCTCGAGCAGGTTGGGCTTAGCCCCAGTCTCGCGAATGCGCAGGTCGGCAAGCTCAGTGGTGGGCAGATTCAGCGAGTCGCGGTGGCACGTGCGCTCGCAAGTGAGCGGCGTCTACTCTTGCTCGATGAACCATCCGTGGGGCTCGACCCGCACCGAGTGCGTACTCTCGCCCGTCTTCTCCGCAAACAAGTCGCCGAGATGGGGCTCTCTGCCATCGTCGTGACTCACGATCCGGCCTTTGCCGCAGGCGTCGCTGACAAACTCTATCTGCTCGATCCCCACACTCGCAAGCTTGAGCACCTCTTCGCAGAAGAGTGGCCAGGTCCTGTTGAGGCACCGGACATCGATGCAGAGACGCGAGGGCGATGGCTCCTGCGCTTGGAGGAGACGGTTGATAAGGCCATTGAGCAAGCGCCCGCTCCAAGCGATGACGCATCATCTAGCGGCCGAAGCTCGCTTATCAGGGGGCTGGCGCGAAGTATGCAACAACAATTCGCCCCCTTTGGCGCAGCAGGCCATGCAGTGATAGCCGCCCCAGCTCAGGTCTTCGGGCACACCAGAGATTTTCTTAGCATCATTGCCCGTATCGTAGTGCAAGCGGCGCTTCGGCCGGCACTGTTTTACGGCATCGTCTCGGTCCTCATTGGTTTCACGCTGCTCTTTGTAATTTCAAAAGTAGGTGGCGCTGGCGTGCGCACCAGCGCTCTGCTGCAGCAAATAGGAGGTTCCTACGCCGTGGCCCTCGCACCGCCTCTTTCGGCATTGCTCTTCGTAGCAGCCAGTGGTTCTGCAACCAACGCCTGGTTCGGTTCTATGGAGCTGACTCGACAAACCGCCGCGCTCGAAGCACTTGGGATACGCAAGACGCACTACCTGTGGGCCCCCGCCTGGCTGGGTCTGGCCATCTGCTACTTTCTCGTAGCATCGCTCGTTGGGCTCGGCATGCTCTTTGGCGGCTGGCTTCTGTGTCAGCAACAAGGCGTGCACGGATCCTGGGATCTTCTCATCGGTGATATTGTCGACCCACGTCCCGAGCGCTCGATCTACGTCGCACGCGCGTCCTTCTTGCTCTGGTTCTATGCCTGGGGCATAGCAAGCAATGTTCTCGCCATGGGCAGCGCTCATAAGCGCAGTTCCGACGACGTCACTCGAGCGATGACCGGTAGCGTCGTCTCGGCGACCCTCTGGGTCGTCGCGCTTGAGCTAAGCAGCGTTCTCTGGATCTTTGGAGCATGAGCAGCCCCATTCGAGCACGCAATGCGGTCCTTCTCGGGGCCACCCTTGCCCTTGTGAGTTTGCTGGCATTTCCCAGTCTCCTGCGTTTGTGGGAGCGCCCTGGCCTCTCGCTCCATATCGAGGCAAGAGATGTCGCTCTAGGCCCACATATCGAGATCAAAGGTGGGGAAGGTAGGCAGCTCTACGTCGATGGTGAAGCGGCAAGCGCCTCGGATCCCGTCTCACCAGGATTGCATCGCATCGAGTGGAAAGAGAGCTACCGAGGCGGGCACGAGCGGAGCGTCGGCCTCGCGCAACTCGTCGGGCCCCTCCAAGACGCGGAGACTCCGGCCTGCTCACTGGCTGTGCTAGTCGCTCCAAGCTTCCTCCAGCAAACTGCCCCAATCCTGCAGTCGCTCGTGGAAGAGCAGCTTCGGGGGGTAAGCCAATGGCCTGTGGGTGACTTCCAGAGCATCACAGGCTCGAGCCTGCAGTGGATTCGCTGGGGTGATGAGATGGCCTTTCGTCTGCTGCGCAAGCAACTAGAGAATGAAATCAAAGGAGAGCGTCTTGGCGGGCACTTGCGGGTCTCTATGAAGGTGAGGTTTGAAAATGCCGACGTACTACTGAGCATTAGCGTCATCCCCATCATCATCGACGGAGCGCTCAAGTTTCGATTCTTCGTGCACGCCAAACTCGACCTCGACAATCGCCTCTTTCAATGGGTTGCCAACTTCTTCGATGGTGATGATCGAGTTAGCCGGCTAATCGAGAAAGAAGTGAGTCGCGAGATGCGCAACGTGCTCAACAAGCCGCCCGACATTTCGCTAGATCGGGGCGGAACATTGGAAATCGAGTTTTGCGACGGCGCCCAATTGCGCTTTCACGAAGCGGGGCACGTCTCGATGCCACTAGCGCTGCGAATTGCAGACATGGCTCCGGCCCCGCCGTTGTACGCTCAGCCGCCGGCAAGATCCTCCGCCCCGATGCAGACCCCATTGGCAGTAGAGCTGGATCGCAACGCCCTGGGCGTCGTCTTACACACGCTTTGGGCGTCGGGGGTACTAGATTGGAGCCTCGCAGAAACGGCCATCCACGCCTTCAACGAGCATCCGACCGTACGAGAGTTCTTGAATCTACGCATCGAGAATGCGCGTTTCCACCTGCCTCCGACCCTCAACGTGAGGTCTGGATCCACAGGGGGCTTCACATTGCGAGCTGCGAGCAAGCTCACGTTTCGAGACGGGAAGAAGCGCTCCAACGCCAGCCTCTTCACGGAGTTTGAGATCGACTCAAACTTCTTGAGAGAGCCCACCAATGCTACGTCGGGCGCCGGACCACTGTCGCTAAGCGCAATCCAGCTCACGTGCACAACCCCGAGTGGCAGTATTCACCCCTGCTACGCGCAGATTGTCGCGCAGTTGCGAGCGAACCAAGAGCATCTGCAACAGCGACTGGGCACACTGCTTCGAGAGCTCCTCATGAATCTCTTCACTCAGAGAACTATCAGCGCGCCAGGAGCACCGGCAGAGTTCCGTCTTGAGAGCACAGAGTTTCACCTAGAGGGCACACTACTTCGAGCCAACCTCAGCGGCACTGTCCAAAACGAGCGGTAGTACCATCGAATTGAAGCGCTCTACGACCCGATTGTGATGTGAGACGAGATCCTCGGGAAGAGGATTCGCAAGCAGTGGAGCCACCGCTTGCAGTAGCAGCACCCCGCCCGAGGCCTCGTACAAGTCGGCCCTATCCTCGGCGTCCTCAAGCGCTTCGGCGTAGGCTCCAGCGAACGCCTCATGCAGAGTGGGCACGGATTTTACGCGCGCTCGGCGGGCGCGCAACCAGACATCGCTAGCAACAACGACTCCTCGCAGTTGCGAGTGCAGCGACTCACCTTCTCGAACCCGGGTGCGAGCCAAATCGTCGAGCAACCATCTAGATTTCGACTGATTCATAGCTGAAAGCCATGCCTTGCGACTCTTTCGAGCTGCCGCACTCGCAGTTCTTACTGCCGCCCTCACTTCGCGACGCACTTTGCTACTCGCACCTGCACTAGACTGTTGATCCCGAAGAGCCTCATTGAGCGCCTCAATGCGCGCAACTAACTGCCTAGAGGCACTATCTAGCGGCTCGATCGCCGGCTTCTTTGGTGCATTGACCTCGACTACTAAGCGACACTCATCGATGAGGTTGTACGCAACAGGTTTTGGCTCTCCCTCGTTCGATGCAGGAAGAGCACTCTGAAGCGACGAGCTTAGCCGCACACCACAATCTACCAATACTGCGAGTTTCTCGTAACCACGTGAGACCTGCGCTGAAGAAAGCTCTGGAATTACCGGCGATGCGCCGGCGGGTGCCCCGGGCACGCCGGCGTGCATTGTAGGCATCATCAGAGGCATCTTGACTCTGGCAGTCAGGACCTGCCCGGGTGTTGGCGGAATCTCAGCACGCATCGTGAGATAGCCTTCAGCCTCCACCATCACCTGATATTCCTTGCCGACTTCAAGTACGACTTGCCGCGAATCCTGTTTCACTTTGCCAAGTAGGAAGACCGCTTCCGGGGGCTCAACCTCTAGCTGGAAGCTAGCCGTCGCAGGAGCCTCCCTTGGCAAGATGTACCCCTGCGTGAAGTACCGATATCCCGCCCCCACGCAAGCAAGCACAACAAGAAACAGTAGTAGTTTGATAATCCTTGCGCCAAGCCTAGATGGCTCATCCCGCGTTACCCACTGAGACTTGGCTCTTGCCGTTGGTGTCTCCGTCGTAGTCGAGGCTGGGGCCTCGCGGCGCGGCACAGACGATTCAATATCGAGGGCCAGGGCCACGGGCGCATTGGACTCGGGTGGGCGAAAGCGGTTTCCCGTGGATGCTGGGGGCGTCGGTTTGTTATCCGTGGAGGGAACACTGGTCGGAGTCGTTTTCTCCGCTTTCTCCGCTTCCTCCGCTTCCTGCGCCAAGAACCTATCGGCGATATTGTCAAAGGCCGCGACTTCGACCGGATCTGCTTGCGGCGCGAAATGAGCCGCGTTTTCGAGAGCCTCAGCGAACTGGTCTGCACTAGAAAATCTCTTATCAACGTCGGCCTGTAATGCCCTGTCGAGCACGGCGCTAAGTTGCGCAGGCACAGACGGGCATCGAGTCGAGAGTGATACGTATCCACCATCCAACACCGATGCCATGATCTGACTAGGATTATCCCCTCCGAACGGCGGCTCCCCAGCGAGACACTCATAGAGCACACAGGCCACGGACCAAAGGTCTGCGCGATGGTCGATATCGGGCAGACCTCGCGTCTGCTCCGGCGAGATATAGAGGGGCGTGCCCATGACCATCCCAGCCTGGGTCGCTCTGCCATCGCCGCCGCCAGTCGCATCGAGAATCCTGGAAATCCCAAAGTCCAATATCTTGACGCTCTGCTTGCCACCACTTTCGTCACAGGCGATGAAGAGATTCTCGGGCTTTAGATCCCTGTGCACAATTCCGCTGCGGTGCGCAGCAGCAAGGCCACCTAGGCATTGCCCTACAACGGCCACCGCCTGGCTAGGAGCAAGGGGGCCAGACTGATTCAGACGCTGCTCGAGGCTCTGCCCTTGGAGATGCTCCATCACCAAATATGGCACTGGAACGTCCCCGGCATCGAAGACCTGAACTATATTCGGATGCCCGATGGCACTCGCAGCACGAGCTTCTTGCTCATACCTGGCAACCAGCTCTGAATTTCCGGAAATGTCCTCCTGAAGGGTCCTGAGGGACACAGCCCGCCTCAGGCGCAAATGCTTGGCGGCATAGACAACCCCCATCGCCCCCTGCCCAAGTACATTGGTTATCTCGTACTTTCCGTCAAGTACGTCTCCGACCGAGATGCGTGTCGCTGGCGCCAAGGCCCCTATCCTACCGCATCAAAGGCCTCATGGGGTTGCGCCCTGGGCCCCCTCTACTATCCTCCTATGCACACAATGTGGGTCCTTCGAAGGGTGAGCCCTTCAAGAATCCTCCTCTCAGATACGTAGGTAGACACTATGCAATCAAGACGAACACTCGCGGCCCTTGGGGTCGTACTGGCAATGGGACTGGCTCTCCCAGCTTCTGCCGAGGCAGAAGACCCCAAGCTAGCTTTCGAGAAGTACAAGCTCGAAAATGGTCTCGAAGTCATCCTTCACCAAGACAAGAGCGTCCCACTTGTTGCGGTCAACGTTTGGTATCACGTCGGAAGTGGCGACGAGACGCCGGGCAAGAGCGGCTTCGCCCACCTCTTCGAGCACATGCTCTTTCAGGGCTCGCAGCACGTTGGCGAGGACAAGCACTTCGACACTCTCAAGAATATCGGTGGATCCAGCGTCAACGGCACGACGAATCCAGACCGCACCAACTATTTCGAGATCGTTCCCTCCCACGAGTTCGAGACAGGCCTTTGGCTCGAGTCCGATCGAATGGGCTACCTATTACCGCTTCTCAACCAGAAGAGCCTTGACAATCAAATCAAAGTTGTTCGCAACGAACGTCGCCAGCACTACGACAACGTCGCCTATGGCAAGACTCGCTTTGCAACAGCAGCGGCTCTCTACGGCGCGAATCACCCGTATCGCTACCTCACTATTGGTAAACACGAAGATCTCACCAGCGCAACGCTTGAGGACGTGACCGCGTTCTACAAGAAGTGGTACGTACCGGCGAACGCAACTCTCGTCATTGCCGGCGACTTTGAGAACGACCAAGCAAAAACCCTCGTGCAGAAATGGTTCGGAACACTTCCTACGATCGCCAAACCTGAGTACGTCGTCCCCGCCTTTCCCGAACCAAAGGCAACGCGCATCGAGGTGAAGGATGAATTCGCCAAGCTACGTCGCATCGACTACGTCTGGACGACTCCAGGGCTCTACAAGCCTGGTGATGCGGAGCTCGACATCGTAGCTAGCGCACTCGGTCGCCGTGGCACTGGCCGCCTCTACAAGATTCTCGTACATGAGAAGCAGCTGGCACAGGGAGTCGCCGCGTACCAATCCTCTCATAACTACTCCTCCACGTTCACCGTGCATGTCACCGCCAAGAGCGACGCAGACCTCGCCGAGATCGAGAAGATCGTCCAAGAAGAAGTCGCCAAGCTCATCAGTGCTCCTGTTACCAAAGACGAATTCGCGCGAGCTCTCACCGGCTTCGAGTCGGGCTTTGTATGGGGGCTCGAGTCACTCATGGCACGCGCCGAGCGTCTCCAGGGCTACAACCATTTCCTTGGCAACCCCGACTCAATCACCGCCGATCTCGACCGGTACCGCAACACCAATGCTGCTACGGTCCAAGAGGTCGCAGCAAAATACCTCGTGCCCGAGCGGCGCGTCGAGATTCTTACAATTCCCGCCGCAAAGACGGCGAGCAAGTAGGTTCATGATGACTAGCACAATGCTCAAAACCAGCGTTCTCTCTCTCGGCCTGGCCGCGCTGCTCGGCGCGTGTCCATCGGCCGGCAACAAGTCCGGCGTGCAACCGATTGGCGATCCAAAGGCCGTCGAGCCAGGTGACACCTCGGGCAACGAAGTCAGCCCAGTCGTTTTCCCGCAAGAGGAGTTTCGAAAGACACAGCCAGTTCCGACTGAACCCCGCGCCTTCAATCTGCCAGGTATCACTCGGTTCAAACTCGGCAACCAAATAGACGTATTCCTTGCAGAGCGTCACGAACTGCCAACCATTTCTCTCGAACTCAACTTCGATGGTGGAACGGTAAGCGACCGAACGGGTCGCGAAGGCACCGCATCGCTCTGCATGTCCATGGTCAGTGAAGGCACAAAGAAGCTCGAAAAACTCGCCTTCGAAGAGGCGAAAGCAAATATTGCTTCGGGCATTTCCAGCTATGCGGGCGCAGAGTCTCAGGGCATTTCGATGCGCACTCTCAGCAAGAACTTTGATGCGACCTTTGGTCTTTTTGCGGACACCTTGCTCGAGCCAGGTTTTCGCGACGCGGAGCTCGAACGCATGGTCAAACGCAGCCTTGAGTCACTCAAGCAGTCGAAGGGCTCTGCCGGATCGGTAGCAAGACGCGTCTCCGGAAATATCGCCTACGGAGAGAGGCACCCATTCGGAAAGATCGTTACAGAGAAGTCTCTTCGCAAGATCAAGATTGGCGACTGCAAGAGCTATCACAAGAGCTACGTGAAGCCCAAGGGGGCCCGTCTCTTCGTCGTTGGGGACATGACTCAGGCACAGATCACCGAAGCCTTCACACCACTTCTTGCCAAGTGGAAAGGAGCCCCGAAGAAGCTCGCAAAGGTGCCTGCTCCAAAGTCTCGCAAAGGTCGCGTCTTCTTCATTGACATTCCCGGCGCAGCGCAGTCGACGATCAGTGTCGGGCACATGGGCCCTGGCCGCAAAGATCCAAGCTTCTTTGCCAATCAAATGATGGTTGGTGTTCTTGGTGGTGGCTTCTCAAGCCGCATCAACATGAACCTTCGCGAAGACAAAGGCTACAGCTATGGTGCCAGAGGAAGCTTCAGCTACAACCGTCACTTTGGCACGTTCAGGGCTTCTAGCTCAGTTCGCAGCGATTCCACACACCAATCGCTACTTGAGCTGCTCACCGAAGTGACTCTTCTGCAGAGCGGTACGAGCCCTGCGAAAGTTGAAGAGCTTACGCGTGAGCAGAATGGCGCCATCCTCGGTCTGCCCGCACGCTTCGCAACAGCTGGCCAAGTACTGAGCATGTACCGCAACCTTGTCTACTATGATCTCCCTACGACCTACTACAACGACTACGTGGCGAATTTCAAAGCCGTGACATTAGAGCAGGTCAATGCGGCGGCGACCAAGCTTCTCCACCCCGAAGATTCGATTATCCTAGTTGTCGGTGATGCCAGCGTTCCTCAGATCTTCCGCAACGAAGAGAACAAGGACGTTCCCCGCATGAAAGCGGATGGCAAGACGCAAATGACGTTGCTCGATACCATCACCGAGCTCGCCGCTTCGGAAAAGGGCGGCAAAGGCAAACTGGTCATTCTCGACGCTGACGGAAACATCAAGAAGTAGTTCTCGGTTCTGAGCCGCTGAAGTGCGAATCCCGCAGGTCTCAAGACCTGCGGGATTCTCTTGTTTGAAAACAGGGGAATTGCGAGTTGGCATGGCAAGACGCCAAAATCGCGAGTATTCCACTGATTGCACTCCCAGGGCGGCCACCTGGTTGAGCGCATATTCTAGCGTGTCTGACTATGTTCTCCCCCAAATCCGACTAGGTTTCTGTAGTCTCGGGTTCATTCAATATGAGCAAATCCGAGATCAAATTCGAAGTCGAGACCGATGATGAGATGATCCCAGAGCGCATCCTGTGGAACGCCACCAACAAGCCCGGCGAGCAGGATGAGACCAAGGCGATCAGTATCGCAGTATGGGACCACGAGGAGCAGAACACCTTGCGCATAGATCTGTGGACCAAGGATATGCCTCTCGACGAGATGCGCGGTTTCTACATCAACGCCCTGGCCGGAATGGCTGAGAGCGTCAAGGATGCTACAGGCGATACCGAGATGGCCGACGCCATGCTCGCCCTCTGCGAAAAGTTCGCAGAACGGGTGCCTGCTTAAGAGCACTTTTTCGTAGAAAAGGGCCCCCACACATCCGCGTAGGGGCTTTTCCAAAAAGCACCCCGTCCCTGCCGAGACTTTCGATAAAAGGGCCTCGTAGCTTCAAGGTGAGTATTGATGTACGGGGGACTTTCCCCAAAAAAGGAGGGCCCCCGACCGAGCTGCGGTGGGCATTTTCTTGGTAGAAGAAGCGCCCTAGACCGCCGAGCGTAAACAATGATCGGTCTGATGGTCCTGCTTTCCCGATTGCAGCGTTGCTCATTTCGTCATTTGCCCCGGCAAAATCCTCATTCGCGCCTTGCACTCGAAAGATCAGAACTCACCATCCTCGGTCATT
>JAAEPE010000392.1 GCA_024222395.1 Myxococcales bacterium | reverse complement strand
TACGAGCCGAGTCCGACATCTTCTTGAGGAACTGGTTGGCCTCTGCCGTCTTGGACTTCTTCATGTACTTCATGAACGCTGGAATGGCGACAGCGGCAAGGATGCCGATAATCGCGACCACGATCATGAGTTCGATAAGTGTGAAACCTCGTTGCGCCTTGTTCTTTAGTCTGTTGAGCATGTGTATTGATTCCCCTTGAATGATTCTACGTGATTCTCTCAAATATTTCGGCCAGTACAGACAGAATGTCGCCGGTCGAATCTAGATATTGGTAGTGCCGCTAATCGAGTCGTCGCTAGGTGATTGAATAGGCAAATCGGTCGTACGCTACTTGCCCTGATCCAAAAAGAAGAGGTCGGATGATTCGGAATTTTGGAAGTAAAACGAATCAACGCTCGGGTCTTGGTCCATGTCGCATTGTGCGAGCACGTAGTACCAGTCGGTCGGTGGTGGCACGTAGTTGAAATCGTCTTCGGCCTTGGTGCCGACGTTGGAGGCATCGCCGCCTGCGCCCGCAATCGTGATGTAGCTGCAGTGCACACTCGATGCATCGGGAGCCATGCCCAGCGTGGTCCACTCGGTGGGCAGGGGAAGGAGCGCCGACTTGCCGCCGGTTGTATTGGGGTTCGCTGGGTGTGGGTTGGCCGAACTCATATATGCACCGTTTTCGAGCCGGAACTGCTCTTGACGCATCTTGAATTCACCGAACATCGAGGTGACCTCTGATTTGGCGCTAACCCTCTTTTGTTGACTACCGAACATGTAGACCGCAAGTGCTGCCAAGATGCCCACAATGGCTACAACCACCATCAACTCGATGAGCGTGAAGCCGCGGCTTAGGTAGCCTTGTTGAGCCCTGTGCACGCTGGCCTTTATGCAACGCTTGTGCCGTAGGGGCTGGGCAACATTCACTTCGCTAAGTACCTGTACCAAATGACTCATCGGAGAGAGCACGTCGATTGCCACGTTGGTGGGCGACTCAAGGTGCCGCAAATTGTCACCCGAGACTTGGTCGAGGGACAAGTTTTGTTCTGAATTCGAGAGGAGATTTATCGGTGACCCCCCGTTTCCAAATCTGAAGGGGTAGTCAGTTATTTGGCGTTGGGATTTTCGCCAGCGGGATCGTGAGTGTCTAGCCCGAGTTTCGCGAGCCGATACCGAAGGGAGCGAAACGTGATGCCTAGGAGTCCTGCCGCGCGTTTGCGCACGCCACCTGCCTGTGTCATCGCCTGTTCCACAATGCCTCGTTCGAAATCGGCAATGGCCCGATCCAAATCGATACCATCCTCGGGAAAAACCGAGGGCAGGTGCTCGCCTGGATGAGGAGCTGGGGTCTTGCGCTCGGGCAGATCTAGTACGTCGATGAGTGGGCCGTCCGCCAGCGTCACCGCGCGCTCGATCATGTTCTCGAGCTCTCGGACATTGCCCGGGTAGTCGTACTGCTCGAGGTGGCGCAGGGCTTGCGGAGTAAAGCCGCGAATTTCGCGAGGGAGCCCAGCTGCGTGCCTCGTTAGGAAGTGCTCGGCCAGTAGGGGGATATCGGTGATCCGCTGCCGAAGTGGTGGGATACGCAACTCGATAACGTTGAGGCGGTAGTAGAGGTCGTTGCGGAATGCCCCGCGCGCGACCTCTTCCTCTAATTCCCTATTGGTGGCGGCGAGTACACGTACATCGACTGCTACTTCGTCTTCTCCACCTACAGGGCGAACGGTCCTCTCTTGGAGGACACGCAAGAGTTTCACTTGGAGGCCCAGACTGAGTTCACCAATTTCGTCGAGGAAGAGCGTGCCTTTGTCTGCGCGACGAATCAGGCCTACCTTGTCGCTCACGGCGCCGGTGAAGGCGCCTTTGATGTGTCCGAAGAGTTCTGACTCCATCAGGTTGTCAGGAATCGCACCGCAGTTAACTGCGACAAACTCGGCTTCACCTCGATTGCCCTCGGTGTGCAGGGCCCGCGCCACGAGCTCTTTGCCGGTGCCGCTCTCGCCAGTTATGAGAACGCTGGTCTTGGTCGAGTGAATCTTGACAACAAGCGCGAAGAGCTTCTGCATACGCGCGCTCTTGCCGATAATAGAGGCCAGGCGGTAGCGCCCTGCTACTTGTTCTCGAAGGGCAACGTTGGCCTCCACGAGAGAGCGCTTTTCGAGCGCCCGAGCGATGACAGTATTGATGACATCAACCTTGAACGGCTTGGTGAGATAGTCGTAGGCACCCAGCTTCATCGCGGAAAGTGCGGTCTCAGCGGTCGCAAAGGCTGTCACCATGACCACCTCGGTATCTAGCTCGCGAGCTTTGACGGCCTGGAGAACACCAATGCCGTCGGTGTCGCCGGGCATGCGCAGATCCGTTATGACGATGTCAAAGGGCGCCCTATCCAAGACGGCTACGGCCTGAACACCGGACTCCACCACGGTGACCTCGTGCCCTCCGCGCTTGAGGCAGATGGCGAGAAACTCGCGCATCGAGCGTTCGTCATCGACGACTAGGATTCGTCCCACGGCGACAAGAATAGCAGACTACGACTTGCGCAGGATGGCGATGAGAAAGCCGCCGAAGTTGCGAGCCCAGCTCGCGTCGGCGAGGGCACACTCTGCTGCTCGGAAAGCCGCCCCCAGTACGGGGACCTTGTGCACATGGGAAACCGGAGTCACGATGCGAACGCCTCGGCTGCTCTCCCAAGTGAGGTCTGCAGGCAAGTAGCGGCGAATCTGCGCGACATCGTCGTAGCGGGTGTAGACCGCCTCGTCGTTGGTCGCACTCGAGATGGCTGTCGGGCTCTTGAGAGACTTTATGAGATAGCGCAGGGAACGGGGGTTGTAGAACTCGGCCAGTACGTATCCGCCTGGGCGAGTGACTCGGGCCATTTCGGACAGGGCTAGTTCTATGTTCTCGACGTGGGCCAAGACCTTAACAGAGTAGACGACATCGAAGCTAGCGTCTTTGTAGGGCAGCTCGGTCACCGAACCTTGTGCTACTTGGAGGCCCCGTTCTCTGGCCTTGCCTAGCATGCCGGCACTCAGGTCTACGCCTGAGGCGCTCTTGGCAAAGTCTCTGGCTCGCTCCAGCAAGAGGCCGGTGCCGCACCCAGCTTCCAAGATATCTTTGCCGCGGCCGTATCGTTCCACGGCGGCAAGCTCGAGGTCGTCGAGCATTTGGTGATAGCCGGCGCCGCGCTCGCGCTCGTACCAATTAGAAAAGTCGTCGTAGTAGCTGCGATTGTCCATGGCTTGTCGGCCCCTTCATAGCACGGTAGACGTATGCTTGCGGCCGATGGTCGCACGGCTTGGCAATGCACTGAATCGGTTTAGCGCAAGGTGGGTCCCTGACCCCTTCGTGCTCGCTATCTTGTTGACAGCCCTAGTCCTCTGCGCCGGCGCTGGCCGAATGATGGGGCTTGGCGAGAGTGGAATCGCCGAATCCCTCGCCCTGGGGTGGATGGACGGCTTTGCTCTAAGCGGCGGCTTGGCGTTTGCGCTGCAGATGTGCTTTGTGCTGGTCACTGGCCACGCTATGGCTTTAAGCCCACCGGTGCAGCGAGCGATCGTCCGAATCGCGAGGGTGCCTCAGAATGCGGCTTCGGCTTCGGCAATGGTTGCACTCGTGGCCTGTCTGAGCGCCCTCCTTCACTGGGGCTTGGGAGCAATCGCGGGGGCTCTCTTGGCGCGAGAGATCGGACGACACGCCCCCGCTCGAGGGTTGGAGATTCACTATCCGCTCTTGGGGGCTGCGGCCTATGCAGGCATGGCGGTCTGGCACGGTGGGCTCTCTGGGTCGGCGCCGCTCAAGGTTGCCGGCGGCGATGGCGCCCAGTGGGTTGGCGAGGTGAGCTTGTCGGAGCTCCTTCTCTCGCCAGCCAATCTAGTTGTGACGAGCAGTCCCGTTGTCTTCATTCCGCTTCTATTCTGGGCGCTCACGCCGAAGCAGCCTTCGGCCATGGTGTCCGCAGATCCGGCTCGGCTTGGCCCCTTGCCCGAATATGAAGTAGCGACGGTGGACTCGCCGGTTGCATGGCTACAGGAGAGCCATTGGCCTGGGCGCTTCATTGGTGTGCTCGGCATCGGGATGGTCGGAGTTGCGATCTTCTCTGGGGCCCGCAAACTCGAGATCAACAGCGTAAATATGCTGTTCTTTTTCGCGGGGCTTTTGCTGCAAGGAAGTCTTCGCCGCTATACCGAGGCTGTGACCGATGGTGCGCGGGGCGCCGGCGCTATCATTCTTCAGTTCCCGCTCTACTTCGGGATCCTCGGCGTCATGAAAATAAGCGGCATGATTGGCTGGCTCTCCGAGAGCATGGCGAGTTGGTCGACGCCGAGCAGCTTTCCTATTCTGAGTTTCCTTTCCGCTGGTGTTACGAATCTCTTCGTGCCGTCTGGAGGAGGGCAGTGGGGGGTGCAGCGGGACATTTTGCTCAGCTCGGGGCAGAGCCTCGGCGTCGATCCGACGAGTACGATTATGGCGTTCTCGTATGGGGACGCTTGGACCAACATGCTTCAGCCGTTTTGGGCGTTGCCGCTGCTTGGCATTATGGGGCTTAAGGCGAAGGACATTATTGGCTATACGGCAATGGTCTTTCTCTTGATGTTGGTCGTGGTGCCCATTGGGTTGCTGCTGACGTAGTACTCACGCTTCTACGGGTGTCGAACACTCACAGCTCTTCGAAACGCACCGTTTGCTGTCGCTTATGCCCGTTCATTACCGGTAAATTGACCCCGTGAATCGATGGCGACGGGAGAAGCGGGCCTGGGCGTATCGCCTCCATTGGGACGCTCTCCTGGCCGTCATATTCGTGTTGGCTGTTCGGTGAACTCCAAGTAGTTTCCGGCAGCATACGCGACTCTCAGCCCCAGTTCGGGATGTTGCGCAGCAGGTGAGGGTGGATCGTCTCTAGGTCCACGTTCAACTGGAAAGTTCATGCCTGATCTCATCACGCGGCGACAGCTAAGGTCAACGCGTATTGCTTAGGTGATTTCCCTCCCAGAGAGGAATGGCCTCGCCGGTGGTTGTATTTGTACTTCCAGTCGCGAAGTAGCTCCTTTGCCGCGTCAAGAGAGGGCAAAGAAATGGGTGTTGAGAAACTCATCTCGTAGCCGTCCATTGAAGCTCTCAATGAAGGCATTTTGCGTGGGCTTCCCAGGCTCGATGTACTGGATCTCGATTCCGTATTTGGCAGCCCAGGTTTGGAAATGCTTGGAGCGAAACTCTGGACCATTGTCGCAGTCGATTGCATTCGGGCATCCTTGTACCCGAATGGCTGCGTCGAGAAAGACGCGTCACATCGACTGATGGTAGTGATGCACCCGGTCGAAGGCTCAGACAGTCTCTGGTGGCCACATCAATCGCAGCAAAGATACGAAACGAGAGTCCCGACTCGGTTCGATCGGAGACAAAGTCTATTGCCCACACATCGTTGGCGCGGTCTGGCACCGTCATCGGATGGCGTGCCGTGACCTTCAAACGACGCTTCTGCTTGCGTTTGCGAGCCAGTCCCAGCTGTTTGTACAGGCGACGCACTTGTCTCTCGCTAACGACGCGGCTTGCAATGCGGAGGCATCTTAGAATGCTTCGATAGCCCCAGTGCGGATTCCCTGAGGCTTCCTTCTTTGTGGCCTCTTCGAGCCCTGGAGCCGATTCCCGGTCCCTTGAATCGTGGCGTTGGACAGAGCGATGTTGGCCAAGCACAGCGCACGAGCGACGTTCGCTCGCCCCGAACTCTTCTTGCAAATGCACCGTAGCTTGTCGACGTGCACTCGGCCCTACCACTTTCTTGATTTCACTTCCTTCAGCATCTTGTTGTCTAGCGAGAGGTCGGCGACTAGCTTCTTGAATCGCCGATTCTCATCCTCAAGACTTCGAAGCCGTCTCGCATACGAGACCTCCATGCCTCCAAACTTCTCTTTTCAAGTGTAGAAGCTGCCGTTCGAGAGTCCGTGCTGGCGGCAAAGTTCAGTTACGGGACGACTCGTTTCTGGCGCCTTTAGGAATCCAATAATCTGCTCTTCCGTATATCTCTTCTTGCTCATGTTCTGTCCTTTCAATGTGATAGAAGCCTCTAGCTTGATGTGGACCGATTTTTCGATCGCACATCGATAGGCGACTTAGGCACCTCGGCGCCGAATGCGATTTCGGCGGCTGGATAGTCTAGGTCTTCCGCATACGCTACCCTTCTCACGTGTCTGGCCCCACACATGCGAAACAACACCTTGGGTGTGCTGGCGACCGCCTTATCGGAGCCACGCTCATCCTCGCCTGTGTGTCGCTGTGTCTTGTTGGCAGCTGCTCCAGCGCCTCGGAACCTGCCGGCGAAGACAACCTCACTTCCGCTGCAAGTTCTGCAGTCGAGACGGTGTCTCTGTCTCAAGAGCAACTGTCCCTGGTCACCGACATGGACGGAGCGCCACAGTCGACGACGCTCTCGGTACGGATGTCGGGGGACGCCCTTCGGTGGAGGGCCCGCTCCGACGCTCGGTGGCTGAAGGTTGGCCCGGATCTTGGCTGTGGCTCGCGGGACGTGGCGCTGCGAGTTTCACCTAGGGGGCTCTCGCCTGGTACGCACCAGGCCAAGGTGACCTTCGAGGCGATCGGGCAAGTGGATTCTTCTAGGTTTCTTCGCATGAAGTACACGGTCCGTCCCAAGAGAGGTGCATCGGTCGGGCTTGGCAACATGCAAGTAGCGGTGGTGAACAGCCGCCTTGATGCGCCCCTCTCCGCGTATGTTGTTGACTCGGCCGGATCCCGCCTATCTGGGGTCAAGGTTGTGTTTGAAACGGTCATAGGAACAACGGAGCCATCGCGCCTTGTTGTGGAGTCCGACGAAGCGGGTGTAGCCAGATTTCAGCCCAGGGTCTTGGATTACGGGGCGCTTGGCATCACGGCCACCACAGAGATTGAAGATGATACCCCCGCGTATTTCACCGCGGTGGCCACAGGTTGGTCTTCCACCTTTGCCGGCGATGGCGTCCAAGCCTGGGGCGGAGACAATGGCCCTGCGCTGGGGGCACAACTCAACGCCCCCTTTGGCATGGCCTTGCGAGATAACCAACTCATCGTTGTGGACTATTTCAATCACGCGCTACGGAGCATTGATCTTCTTTCGGGCGTGATACGTCCCTTGGTGGGCACGGCCAAGCAAGGCTTCAACGGCGATGGTCATACAGCACTAGAGACCACGCTCAATGGGCCCTTTGGGATTGCGCTCACCGCCAAGGGGGACACGATATTCTCTGACTACTACAACAATCGCATCCGTATTGTTGAAGCAGCATCCGGCAGAGTTTCTACCTTGGCCGGCAACGGCAGCGCTGGGTATTCGGGAGACGGCGGGCCAGGCACCACTGCGAAAATCGATGTGCCCTTGGACATAGCAATAGACTCAATAGGCAACATCTACATGTCCGACTGGCATCACCATGTGGTGCGAATGCTCGATGCAAGATCCGGGGTCATCAAGACCATTGCAGGCACAGGTATAGCGGCATACTCAGACGACGGCGTAGCAGCCACTGCGGCTTTGGCGACACCCTTGGGGCTAAGTGTTGATGCCGCCGACAACCTCTACATTGCAGACTACGGAAGTCATAGGGTCAGGAAGGTCGATAGCAAGACCGGTTTGATTTCTACGGTGGCAGGCACCGGTGAACAAGGTGATGAAGGAGACGGAGATTTGGCGATTCTTGCCAAGCTCAACAATCCTTACAACGTCTTCGTTGACGAGCAGGGAGGGCTCTTCATCTCTGATGCAGGAAATCACCGCATCCGACACGTGGCCCCTAAGTCTGGAGTCATTTCGACGATTGCAGGGCAGGGGGAGTTCGGCAGCTCGGGCGAACAAGGACTGGCAACCAATCAAAGATTGCAGGGACCTTTCTCCGTTCTCAAGGCGGCCGATAAGAGTTTGTATGTGGCTGAGTACTTCGGTCACAGGATCCGAAAGGTCAGTGCCGCCAAAGTACCGGCCTCGCCGGCAACCCCAAGGACCTCCTTGTTGCTGCGTCAATCCAGACAGATATTTGGAACGTTTCCGCAGGCTGCAGAGTCGGCTGAAAACCCTTTGTCCCCGGCAAAGGTGGCGCTCGGGAAGCGGCTCTTTCACGACCCCCGTCTTTCCCTTGATGGTTCCGTGAGCTGCGGTACCTGCCATCCGCTCGATGTTTTTGGGATGGATGGACGAAGGGTGGCCCAGGGGATTAGGGAGCAGGACGGTACCCGCAATTCACCCAGCGTCTTCAACACCGCCCTACAAGATTCTCAGTTCTGGGATGGCAGAGCAGATACGCTTGAAACCCAAGCAGGGGGGCCTCTGCTGAACCCCAAAGAGATGGCGATGCCCGACGAAGAGGCCGTGGTGTCGGCAGTTGAAGCTGTACCCCAATATCGCGATGAGTTTCGTGCAGCATTCGCAAACGATGAGCAGCCAATCACTTTTAGGAACATCAGGTTTGCATTGGCTGCGTTCGAACGGACTCTGCTGACAGGAGACGCGGACTTCGACCGCTTCATCGCAGGTGATCTGAAGGCGCTCTCTCCAAAACAACTGCTGGGCCTGGAGGTCTTCCTGCGAGAGGGATGTGCCTCTTGTCACTCTGGCCCCTTGTTGGGAGGACAGAATCTCCACCTGAGCGAAGAGTATCCCAATACCCCCGCCGGAGAGTTCTTTGAGTTTCGAAAGAAGCTGGGCAACACCCATATGTTCAAGGTGGCCCCGCTGCGAAATATCGCCGAGACAGCACCCTATCTACATGATGGTCGACACCCGACCCTGGAGTCGAACTTGGGGCGCCGGCTTATCGCATACATGGTACGAGAGGCCCGTATTCGCAATACAGTCGATCTTGCACCCGGGGAACTTGGTGCCATGGTGGCATTCCTAGGCGCACTCACAGGGAAGATCGATCCTGCTTCTCAACCGTAGGTACCTGTATCAGAGCTATCCCGGGCAATTCGATCGCCGAGCGGTTGAAGAACTCGGGCTCGCGGGCATCTCGATGAGGAAGGCGCAATGCGCCTTCGCGCAGGAAGCGTGTGGGCCAAGTCTTTTGCTTGCTAGGTCTAGGAACGGTGGCCTAGACCGTCGAGCGAGAAGAATGACCGAGGATGGTGAGTTCTGATTATTCGAGTGCAAGGCGCGAATGAGGATTTTGCCGGGGCAAATGACGAAATGAGCAACGCTGCAATCGGGAAAGCAGGACCATTCGACCGATCATCATTTACGCTCGGCTGTCTAGATAACACTGGTACTGGCACACCTGACGGAGGCGACCCGATGCCAGGTAGCCCGGATGCGGGTGGCCCAAGCGTGTAGTATCGAGGTGGCCAAGCTCCGTCGCCCTGCCGGTCGGCCCCGAATTTTCAATCCGTACCGGCGCGCTAGTTTTCCGGGATGCTGGCGGACGTCTCACTCGCTCTCAGCGTTCTCAGCTCGTCGTGGAGCTTGCGGTCCTGCGGATAGCGCTGCAGCGCTGTAGCGCAAGTCTCGATGGCCTTCTTCCTTTGACCCGACTGGGCCAGTGCCCGGACCAGCCCCCTCCAACTGGCGGCGCCATCCTTGTGCTCAAGGGCATCACCGTAGGACTTGATGGCAAGAGGATATCGCTTGAGCCTCAGCGCCACACTCCCTATGCGAGGAGTCACATCGTTGTCGGCCTGGTTGAGCCTGCGCTCGGATTGGTATGCGCTCAGAGCCTCCTCTAAGCGACCGATTCTTTCGTAGCTGATACCCAGGTTGTACTGGACGTTCTTGAGTTCTGGATCTTGCTCTGAGGCTCGCTTTAGCGGCGCGATGGCATCGCGATAGCGTTTCTGTCTGAGCAAGGAGTAGGCGTGGCTAAGGTAGTGTTTTGGATCGCTCGTTGCGTGCGCCAGTCGGGAATACAGACGCTCTTCGCCCTTCGCCACACCAGCCTCATAGTCGGGAGACGCGTGCGCACCCTTGACTAGTTCCTCCCAGCGTGACGAAACCGTAGAGCCGCCAGCGAGAGCGTTTACGTGGGCCAGCAAGTCGAAGGGGTTCCATTGCACTTGAGTTCCCAGTGCTTGGCGTTGAGCCTCGAGGCTCATGTGTTCACTCAGACGCTCGGTGAACCTATCCATTCTCTTTTCGCGCAACCAACTCATGTGGAACTCGAGATGCGGGTGATTTAGCGAGTTGATGGGCGCGTCGGCATCGCCCACGAGCGGCATCACATCCGGCGTAAGCAGGCCATAGGGGAGCAACTCAGGGACAATTCCGAACCTCTTCATCAAGTCGTCACGCAACACTTCGTTGGACCAGACCGCTTTGGCCTGACGCGCGCGGATGGGTTCATCGGAGCACATCAGAAGAAAGTAGCCCGCCTTAATCCAGCCGAGCCCACACTGCCCGAAGACACTGCCCATTGTGTTGAGGATGATATCGATGCCTCGATCGCCCACCCGGGCGTCAACCCAAGTGACGTAGATGCCGCCCGGAGTCAGACGCTTCTTGGCGGAGCCTAGGAAGTCGTTGGTGTAAATCTTGGATGAACTGAAGTAGAGCGGCGTGGTTACCGTGTTGACGATCAAAGAGAATTTCTCATCGCTCGCTTTGACGTAGTGGATGGCGTCGTCGAGGACGAGGGACATCCTGGAGTTCGACTCGATGTCGAAGTTGTACTCCTTCATGCGAAAGAGGTTTTCTAAAACAACCGGATTGATTTCAATCGCAGTGGTGTGGTCGAAAACCTGCCCCACGGTATTCGCTGTCGCGCCGCTGCCCACGCCTAGAATTAGCGCGTTATCGGTTGCGGGGGCGAACATCGTCGAGAAGGCCCCAAGGAGTTTTTCTGAGAACGCGTTGAGCGGCATGCTCCGATGCCCGTTAATGAAGAAGAAGGCTAAGTCGTTTGCTTTGACAATGGCAAAGACGTCTTGCTGCCCTTTGAACTTGTCTGCAATCTGAAACACTTCTCGAACATTCTCTAGCTGGGCCCGGCTGTGGAACGAGGTATGGCCTAGGTACAAGGTGTCTTCGTCCCAGAAGGTCCCGGCAATGCTGAGTACAAGGCTGCTTACCAGGGCCCACGCGATGAGCGCTCGGGTCACGCCGTATCGCACGAACATGCTAACGATCGAGAATGCGGCCACCACGCCGACGATCTGCCAGTAGTCGAGATAGCGATGCAGTCCGAAGGCCATCAGCAGAAAGCCCATCACGTTGGCGATGGATGAGACGAAGAGAAGCTCACCCGATTCTTGCGTCACGCCAGTGCGAATATTTAGCAAGGCCGGAATGGTGGCACCGAAGCTGGCAGAGGGAATCATCATGAGCAGCCACACCGCTGCAAACTTGAGCACGATGGAGGACCAGTAGTGCTCGGAAGCTCGGCCATAGAGGTTGGCGTAGACCTCGGCCATCTCGCCGAACCCCCACATAAACAGAATCAGGCCGATTAGGTTGATGACCACGACGTTTGCGAAGCTGAGCCTGAAGCGCGCTGTGACCGCAGCACCAAGAGCAATGCCGATCAAGACGCTGGCAAGCACCAGTGCGAAGGTCTCGTGAAAGGGCCCCAACAGGCATTCTGCGACCTTGATCATCATGAGCTGAAAGATGGCAGACGCAACGCTCACCAGCGCGAGCGCGAGTTTGTCGCGCCCGGGAATCGATTTGCCGACGGAGCGTTTCTCGGTTGGGCGGGCGCCGCGTAGAGCTGCGTAGCGGATACGCAGGACGAGCGCGACCACGATGTTCACGCAGGCGGTTACCAAGAGCGCAGAGCTAAGTCCGAGCGAACGCAGAATCCAGAACTCGATAAGCAGAGCAGTAGCCGCAGCGCCTAGGTTGTAGAGCATGTAGCCCTTGGCGAACCCCTCGCCGGTCCTTAGGGCGTTGAGGTAGCCAATAAGCAGAGGCAGGGTGCAGCCGATGAGAAACGTGGGAACACAGGTGATGACAATGCAGATGAGGACCGAGCCGCCAAGGCTGGTTCCAAACATCGGGATGCTTGCGTAGAGGATCGTGTCTAGTAGGTCATCGCCCAACGCGAAGAGAATGCCGCACAGACCGATACCAAGCTCTACCAACCATAGGTGGCGCCATAAACGAAATGCGTAGAGCGCACCAACGCCTGTCCCCAACAAGAAGGTAATCAGGATCGATGCGCTGACCGCCATTTGATCGCCGATCAGATTTCCTAGCAGTCGTGCGTACAAGACTTCATAGGAGATGCCACAGAAGCCCGAGACGAAGAGCAAAACCATAAATCGCGATGCTCTGCCGCTTGCTGCAAGCGCGGGCTCTGAATCTGTTGGGGTGGTATCTGGTTTAGTCACACGCTTATCTCAATACACGTTGGTCTCAATACACGTTGGTCTCAATGGTTGGAACTCCAGAGGTCCAGGCGTCCTGCTGCCGTTCTGAATTCGAGCACCGGATGCGCATCTGTGTTGATGAACTGGGGCTCCTCTTGAAGAATGGACGCAATTTCGATGTCGCCCTCTTGGAGCTTCTGTGTGAAGAGCTCAGGCTGATACACATCAAGCTGGCTCACGAGATCCGCGATTGGCTTGATTGCGTCACCCTCCGGCGGCTCCAGTGGCTCCATGGACGCGAGAACCACAAGGCCATTGGCATAGGATTTGACCGCGCGAACATGAGGGAACTGCCTGGCTATTCCGTGAACCAGTGCTGCGACATCAGGCCCAAAGAGGTGCTGGCAGAAGACACCTTGGGGCCCAAGGCGTGAGCGCACTAGCGCATAGAATTCCTTGCTGAAATGGCTGGCACTGCCTGGCAAGTATGGGTCTGAGACATTCACCGAGATGACGTCGTAGCGAGTCTTTGCTCGGACCAAGAAGTGTCTGCCATCGGCTTGGTGAACCTTCACTTGAGGGTTCTCAAAGTAGCGTCTATTGCCGGTAGCAAAGAGGTGTGCGTTGTCGATCATAGCGGGGACAATTTCCACAGTGTCGATCTGCTCGAGCTGCGGATACGAACTGAAAGCGCCGGCCGTGATCCCATATCCCGTTCCAATATCCAAGACCTTCGTTGCCCGGGTAGCAAAGAGCATGGGAAGGCGAGCGAGCATTTCCTGGACGTATTGGGTTCTGCGATTGCCGAAGTCAAAAACGAGTTCCGTGGAGTTATTGTAGACGCGGAGTGCCTTGCCATCCTTGATGACTTGGAAGACCCCATGTTCGTCGTCTGAGAAGACCACGACCTCTTCTTTGGAGAAGTATGGCGACTGGAACTCTCCCAAGAAGTTGGAAGCAGAAAGAACAAGAAAGAGAGCGGTGGGCGCTAGAATAGGTGCCAACATTCTGTCGAGCTTGCGATCTTCGGCTATCCATATCACCGTAAATCCCATTAGAACGATGAGCGCGGCAAGTAGGATCCAAGCGCCATCGGTGCCGACATAGTGCAAGAGAAGATAGCTGCTAAACAGCGCGCCCAAGACGCTTCCAAGAGTGTTTATGCCCAGTAGCTTGCCGATGAGTTCTCCTTTGGCGATCGAGCCCTCTGGGGGCGTCATCAATATCGTGGGCATAGCTGTCGCCATGAGCAAGGCTGGCAACACGGTGGACACCACAACCAACAAAATGGGGCCACCCAGCCTCTGGGCAGGGCTTGCCTCAGGGGAAGAAACCATGGCCGCAAGGGCTGGTGTCTTTAGCCAAAGCCCCACAAGGATGAATAGCAGCGCCGCCAAGTAGGAACCGAGAATGATCTTGAGCGGCCCAATGCGTCTGCTGAGCCATCGCGCCAGCACCGCGCCCCCTGCCAAACAAAGCATCAAAAGGCAGAGCGTTACGCTGGTAACGTAGACTCGATTTCCCAGGATGAGCGACAGAAGCCGCGTCCACAGGACTTCAGCGGCAAGAAATAGAACCCCAGAGGAGAACGCCAGTACGTAGAGGAGCGGACGCGGTAGCGGCCCGCCTTTGATGTCTGAGCCAGAGCCAGGTGCCTCGATGATGGATGCGCTCTTGGGCGAAGCCTTGAGCCTTCGGTGCAGGACAATGGAACAGATGCAAATAGCGCCGTTCAAGAGCATCACGACCCCAGCTGCCCCATTGCATCCGAGGGTTGAAATGAGCACGAAGCTAGCGGCCAGAGCGCCGACCGCAGCGCCGAGAAGATTCGATCCGTAGAGCCAGCCGATGTCCTCTCGGGCTGGAAGCCTTAGAGCGATTAGGGGAAGTGCGGCCCCCATGAGTGCGGTTGGAAGTACAAGAATGGCGAGGGCAAAGAGAAGATTGCCCCCGGCCGGACCCAAGAGATCGGATAGCTGCAACCCGGCTCGGATAAGTTCTAATTGCTGGGAAAAAAGTAGTGGCAGTACGAGCAGCGCAAAGAGACCGACTCCGAGTTCCGCTAGTCCATAGAAGAGCAGACTGCGTCGGATCAAAAAGCTCGAGCGCCAGGCAAGAAGCTTCTCCACTGAGAAGCTCCCAGCGGAAAAGCCCAGCATGAAACTGGTCACCACACAGGAAAGCGAAAAGAGGGTGTTTCCCGAGAGTATGGAGAATGCACGAATAGCGATCACCTGGATCACCATTGCGCTCAGGCCTGAGACGAAGACTAGGAAACAAAGCGAGCGCGCGACAGAGCTAGAAGAACTCCAACCCCTCACAGGGAACCTAGATCATCTGCCATATCGCCGAACAGCAGAGTTCTTTCCGTCTCCCACCCAGACAGTGCTTCCATTGCTATCCACATCAACACCCACGCCATCACTGAATCGAGCGCTTGGACCGTCGCCATCCTCGAAGCCATTGCTTGGCCCATTGGGCGGTGGATCCCCTGCGATTGTGGAAGTGTCTCCTGTAGACGCGTCAATCTTCCGGATTGACGAGCCATCAGTCACGAAGAGGTTTCCGGCGGAGTCGACGGCAACGCAACGAGGGTAGCTGAAGCGTGCTGTCGTGGCGTCGCCGTCTATGAAGCCGGAGGTTGGTCCCATCGTCGGGCCATCGCCCGCAATCGTCGAAACATCGCCTGAAAGTGCATCAACCATGCGAATGGCGTAGTTGTTGGTGTCCGCTATGAAGATGTTGCCAGCGGAGTCGACCGACAAACAACGAGGGAAGTTGAGGCGAGAGACAGCCGAGGAGCCATCTGCAAAGCCATAGCTTGGCCCCGCTTCCGGCGATCCACCCGCAATGGTAGATACGTCGCCAGTTAGGGCGTCGATTTTTCGGATGGCGTGGTTGCTGCGGTCAGCCACGTAGATGTCTCCAGCGGAGTCGACCGCGACGTCGAAGGGGCGATTGAAACGAGCAGCCGTAGCTGCGCCGTCGACGAAGCCTGCGCTTGGGCCCGTTCCGGGCAGAGCCCCTGCAATGGTAGATACGTTGCCAGTTGCGGCGTCGATTTTTCGGATGGCGTGGTTCTCCTTGTCAGCCACGTAGATGTTCCCGGCTGAGTCGATTGCAGTACCGTAGGGGGAGTCGAAACGAGCAACTGTAGCTGCCCCATCTTCAAAGCCACTGGTTGGTCCCGTAGCTGGTGGGATGCCGGCTATGGTGACCAAGTCGCCAGTTACAGCGTCAATCTTTCGAATGGCGTGGTTGGGACCGTCTGCCACATAGACGTTTCCAGCGGCATCAATCGCTATACCGGTTCGCCATTGAACGAGGGACGGAGTATTGGCGGGGCCGTCTACATAGCCCGAAGTCGATCCACTCGCCGGCGGCGACCCGGCGACAGTCGTGACCATGGGAGTAGAGACGTCGACGCTTATCAGGTTTGAAGCTTGCCCATCACCCAAGGCATTGGTCGCGACGACTTGGTAGTCGTAGACAGTGTCCATAACTACCGTCGTGTCCTCGTAGTAGGTCACGTCTGCGGCGGTGGTCGCAATGTCTGCCATGGTGCCGCCGGTTGGTCCGCGCTGCACTTTGAAACCGGTCTCGTCGCTGCTGTTGTCTGTCCAGCTAAGCTGAGCTTGGGGAGGCGTCGCCAGGGGGAGAACCGCTGCGAGTCCGGAGGCCGCATTGGCCAGGGGGGGAAGACTAGCGCTTGCCACGTTGGATGGGGCTGCATCGCCATCCGCATTGGTCGCTACCACCCTGTACTCATAGTCGGTACCGAGTTCCACGGCGTCATCGACGAAGCTGACCACGTCGGCCCCGGTGGTCGTGATGTCGGCAAAGCTGCCGCCGGGCAGGGTGCTGCGCTGAAGCCTAAAACCCGCCTCGTCGTCACTATTGTCGGTCCAAGTGAGCGTCACCTCCAGAGGTGCTGCCGTCGGGGCTACCGCCGCAAGTTCGGATGCCGCTTCGGGCACGGACGTGACAGGTCCGTCTCCGCAACCAACGATCAGCAAAGCAAAGAGAGGGGCGAACGCAGCCAGCTTAATCGTGTTCTTCATGACGAGACTCCGCAGGGTAGCCGCTTTGGACTAGCTTCCTAGTGAGAAGTGAATCTAGCTTGGGTGCTCGGCGGCGATCAACTCATCCCAGGTGCTTTCGCCGCCGCTGCCGCTGCGGCTACCCCCGGGGATCTGCCGCCGTGCCATCACAGGGAGGCAGCGTGAACTCATCGCTCATCTACCGTATCGTCGGACGGCACCGTTCTTTCCTTCTCCAACCCAGACGGTACTTCCATGGCTATCCACGGCAACGCCGTAAGCATCGCCGAATCGAGCGGTTGGGCCGTCCCCGTCCACGAAGTCATAGGTTGGCCCGGTGGGCGGCGGGTCCCCCGCGATTGTTGAAGTGTCCCCAGTAGAGGCGTCAATCTTTCGGATTGACGAGCTATCAGTCACGAAGAGGTTTCCGGCGGAGTCGACGGCAACGCAACTTGGGTAGTCAAAGCGAGCTGTCGCGTCGTCGCCGTCGATGAAGCCGGTGGTCGGCCCGGTGGTCGGCCCATCGCCTGCAATCGTCGAAACATCACCTGAGAGTGCATCAATCAAACGAATGGCGTAGTTTTCGGTGTCAAGCTACGTAGACGTTTCCAGCGGAGTCAACGGCCACGCAATAAGGGGCGGTGAGGCGAGAGACTGCTGCGGAGCCTTCTGCAAAGCCCGAGATTGGGGTTGTAGGCGGGCCCGCCTGCAATTGTTGATGTGACCCCCGTAGCGCGTCGATTTTTCGGATGGCGAAGCTGTTGGCATCAGCCACGTAGATGTTGCCAGCGGAGTCGACCGCAACGTCAGAGGGGAAGTTGAAACGTACCCGCCCGACACCACCCATCTGGCGTCGCCTGCGCTTGGCGTGGTTAAAGATCATGGATGATTCAGAAGAAATCGAAGCCGAGCTGGTTTCCCGCTGCTGATGGTCGATTGACCGAAGATCTCGCTCGAGAGATG
>JAAEPE010000391.1 GCA_024222395.1 Myxococcales bacterium | reverse complement strand
CACGCCCTCGCGCCAGAGTGCCTGTTCGAAATGCTCGACTACTTTGCGAAACTCGCTCGCCGTACCCGCGGCGAGGATCGTAGGCAGGTAGCCGAGGACGAGCGCTGTCACGCGATACAAGCTCGGTTCAATGTTCGGGCGGTCCCAGCGCATTTCTGCGCAAATACCTTGAGCTAGGACCAATCCGAGTAGGGAAGCGTAGAGAAACGCATCGATAGCGTCTTGGTTGGCAGAGCGAAGCTTGTCCATCCGACTTACGCTCTTGAGGATCTTGAAGAGAGTTTCCACGTCCCATCGCAAGCGATATAGCGTTGCGAGCTGCTCGGCAGAAATCACCTCCGGAGATAAATTGGTAACCAGCCAGAGGTCCACGTACTGCGATGACCCATCCTCCATTTTTTGCAACACAGAAACGCCAACCACGCGGAGTGTTTTCGGTCGAGCCAGCGCTACTCATCACGGTGGTTCCGCGAGCCAACGGCCGCGCAGTGTGCTCAGGTTGCGACGAAAAGCGCCCGGGGTACGACAAACTCGGCGAGCGTCAACAGCCACCTAGTGCGCTTGCAAGCAAACGCATCGTCCCTTCAGTGAAAGGTGCAAGCAGCACCCACGCCCGGAAGGTGGCTGGCTCGCAAGTGGCCCATCAGTGACTAAACCAAGCACCAAGCCGCTACAAGTCGCGCGGATCGATCTCGTGTTTCTTGAGCAGCTTGTGAAGGTACTTGCGGTCCATATCCGCAGCGCGGGCAGCTTTCGAAATATTCCCATTCGCGCCTTGAAGTAGCCAGCGGAGATAGCGAGACTCGAATTCGTTGGTCCAGCGCTCTTTTTGCTCCCGAAATGAGATTCCCTCTTCGAAGCTGAGACTCGGCCCCTGCTCGGGGCCCTGACTGCCTCCCCGTTGATCACCTAGCGGCGCCACGAGACTTCCCGGGTCTGCGCGAAGCGCAAGCGCACGCTCAAGAACATTGCGCAACTCCCTAACGTTTCCGGGCCAATCATGCGCCATGAGTGCAGCCAAACTAGCGTCGTTGAGCTCAGGAGGATCGCCCTCCGCTAGCTCCTTCAAGAAGTGGTTCACCAAGAGAGGGATGTCGTCTCTGCGATCTCGCAGCGCAGGAGAAACGATGGGCACGACATTAAGCCTGAAGTAGAGATCCTCTCGGAATTTGCCCTTCTCGATTTCGCTACGCAAATCCATGCGCGTTGCGGCGATTACGCGAAAATCCACTTTGATCGTCTGGGATCCACCTACCTTGCGAATCTCCCTCTGCTCGAGCACTCGAAGCAGCTTGGGCTGCAAATCAAGTGATAGCTCACCTAGCTCGTCGAGAAAGACCGTGCCGCCATTGGCGTACTCGAACGCCCCCAGGCGCTGGGTGCTGGCACCGGTAAATGCCCCCTTCTCGTGCCCGAATAGCTCGCTTTCGATCAAGGTCCCAGACACCGCTCCGCAGTCGACGACGACGAATGGCGCGTCTTTGCGCTTTGAGAGCTGATGCACGCTGCGCGCGATGATGTCCTTGCCTGTCCCAGTCTCTCCTTCGATAAGAACAGTTGCATCAGTAGGTGCGATTCGCTCGATCAGTCCAAAGATCTGTCGCATTCTCAGCGACCGCCCCACCATGACCCCGAGTTTTTCCTTCTCGGAGGGGTGAATCTGAATGCGCTCTTCAAATGGGCTGAACTTGAGTTCTGCAGCCCCTGCGGCGATTACGGCGCCTGCACGGATATAGGCTTCGCGAATCTCCGCGCCATCCAGGAGCGTCCCATTGGTGGACTGCAAGTCGCGGAGGAGGTAGCCCTTGGCGTCCAGTACAATTTCAAAGTGATACCGAGAGACAGTCTCGTCCGTCATAACGAGGTCGTTGTCTTCGCCTTTGCCAACTCGAACCACTTCACTCTGGACAACATGCTCGGTCCCACGCTTGGGCCCCTTGAGCACCACGAGCTTGCACTGGCGCAAGTTGACGGTCGGCACACCACCGTCCCGTTGAATTCGAGTTCCAGAGACTTCAGACACGGTGCGGAATGCTAGCTCGCTTTGTCCGTTCCTCCTAGGCAGGGCGCACCATTTGATTCCAGTCATTAACCTCACAAATCTTCCCGCCGTCGTTGAAGCTAGGCTGGTCCATCACTCTTGCCGCAGGGCAATCGAGTTCTATCCTGTCGTCCCCGTAAGCAGCGGAATTTGATAGTTTTTGTCCCATCCAGCGCGTTGTCTGCAGATCGCAACTCCGAGCTTTCGCGTCTTATTCTTGCTTCACCATGTTCAAAGCGAAGTGGCGGAGGGTGGTTGGGGTTGGGCTGTGTTCTTTGCCCGGTGACGAGCTTCGTCTTCTCGAAATGCCATGTCGAGCACCCAGTGCAACTCGTTTTCAATGCCCCAGTGTCTTCGAATGATACGGGCTGCTTCTTTGGCTTGGAGAGTCTTCTCGCTGCCGATGTAGTAGGCAATTTCTGAGGACGTTTTCCCCGTCGAAGTATGGCTCGTCTGCAGAAACTGTGGGTCATTGGTCTCTCCGGAAGCTTCCCAATCGTGTGATAGAGGGCAATATTGGTTGGTAGCTTTG
>JAAEPE010000389.1 GCA_024222395.1 Myxococcales bacterium | reverse complement strand
TTTACCTCTGCGTCCTGGAGCAATATCGACATGGGGCGCCTGGCGCCATTGGCGAGCTTGCCAAGATGAGAGAAACTCTCAAGTGAGAGTTTTTCGCGTTCGAGTATTCGTACTTCGCGCTCGAGGGCGGGGCTGTCTTCGCTTGGCATCTTCATGCGATGCCCAAACATCGGGCCACTGAGGCCCACTTCGCCTGCAGTGAAGCGCACTTGGTCTTCTTCTGGCGTGTCTGTGGCAAATACTCCCCCTGAGTCGCGCTTCTGAAGAAGGTCCCCCGCTAGGACGGTCTCGAAGAGGCCATCGCGCATGCGCTCAGCAAGGCATTCGTTGAATAGCTGGCTTTGGTAGGCAGAGATGAAGAGCCTGCGCTGGCGACCACGGGGAGGCTTGCCGGGTGTCTTGGTTTTCATGACAAGGGCCTTGCCCACGGACGCATTGCCTCCACCCCGTCCAAAACGCTGCGCCCCGTACCAATTGGGTGCCCCCGGTACGTTGGATAGGCACTCGAGGATTGCCTGGCTTCGCGTCACTGCTTCTTGCGCTGGGCAATTCAAATCTCGAACTCTGAGCACGAAGCGATTGCCCTTGAGGTGTCCAGTCTTGAGCTTGTTGCCGTGACGTTCGGCGCTCAGAATCTTGAGCCCATCAATCTCGCAGGCCAAGGCAGCCTCTGGAGTGGTGGGAGGAGGAAGCGAGAGCATCTGCCGAGTCACCGCGTATCTATCCTTCATGCCGGCCGCGCCAATATCGCTCTCTCGAATGTCCAAGCATTTGCCGAGCTCTCGAATGGCGTGGACTGTCGTCATTTCACGTTTCTCGATCCAGACGTATACGTGGTCCCCTTCGCCACAGGGCAAGTAGGCGGAGATTTCCTCGACTGCGAAGTCGGAATTCTCGGATCGCAGGCGACCGCCGATGCCTGGCAGCGTTGCTGTGAGGTAGGGAAGTGGCGACGGTGGGGACGGTTCGGCGGTAGTCATGACAGCTGTCTGAGGATAGCGCGCCCGCCCTTTGCTAGGATGCCTGGGTGCTGAGAATACCGCTTGTCTGCTCGCTATTGGCCCTCTTCGCATGCGGCGGCGCATCTTCAAGCGGGGTCGGGGCCCCACCGGTGCTCAAGGTCGAAGAAGCCGGGCTGCCTTTCCACATTTTGAGGGCCACCAACGGCCGAGAGATTTCGCCGCAGGAGTTCTTTGACGACCTCAGAGAGGCTCAGGCAATTTGCGTAGGCGAGAGTCATGGTGACCCTCATCACCACTGGGCGCAGTTGGAGATCCTCAAAGTAGTCGCCGAGGAGGGCGGTGCGTTTGGCACTGGCTTGGAGATGTTTCAGCTGCCATTTCAGGGGGTGCTTGATGACTACGCCGAAGGCACGATCACTGAAGAGACCATGCTGGCGAGAACTGATTGGAAACGCCGTTGGACCTACGACTGGGACTTCTATGCTCCCACGGTCCGGCTCACCATCGAGCGTGGGGGAGCTGTTCTCGCACTCAATATTTCTAAGGAACTCAAAGACTCCTGGAAGAAGCTTGGCACCGAAGGTCTGAGCCCAGAACAGCGGGCAAAGCTGCCCGAGCTCGATATGGACGACGCGCAGCATCGCACTTGGTTCCGAACCCTGATGGAGAGCATGAGTGAGAAGCACGGCAGCAAAACCGAGGCGGGGGGGCATGCTCTCTTCGTCGGGGATCCTGAGGGGCCCGAAGGAGAGCACGTTCCGGCGGGCAGAGCTTCCGCCGTCGAGGGGCCTGAGCCGGAGAACACTGATGCTGATGCCGCCAGCGTTGCAGAGTCGGATTTCATCGATCAGATCTACCCAGTGCAAGTCTTATGGGACGAGACCATGGCGGATACGGCAGCCAAGTGGCTCCTTGCACAGGCCGGTCGCCGAATCGTAATACTCGCGGGACACGGCCATTGTCGCGAGAGTGCGATCATTCGGCGCATGCGGCGTCGAGGCATTACATCGGTGATTTCCGTACGCCCAGTCGTCGATACCGGAAAGGGCGAAGTCGCCGACCTGCTAACCGCGCCTGCGCACTCCTATCTCCTCGTGATGGAGAAACTCAAGAAGTAGCGCAGGCCAGTGCTTGATTCACTGACATTGGTCCTCTCTCGCTTGTTCTCGCGCTTCTTAGTGTTCTTCTTTCAAAACACCAACCAGCTTCCGAAGGCACCAGATTCCTAGACCGAACACCAGACCAAAGCGCCGAAGGCGCAACACCCGCGTTCTACGAAGCAGAGTGCGTTGAGAATTGGCGTCAACTACAGCGTTTGCGAAGCAGAACGCCGGGTATGGCACCAGTTTTCTAAAGAGCCGAACCTGGCTCAGCAGCGTCGTCTTGAGAGTTGACCATTCGCAGGTACATAGCTGCACGCCTATCGGCGGGGGCCAACGAGACACACTCCTGCCACTCGGCTACCGCCTCTTCTTTGCGCCTTAGCGAGAAGAGAGTTACGCCAAGGGCTAGTCGTGCTGGCAAGTACTCGGGTTTCTCTTCTTTGACCTGCTGGTAGTGCACGAGGGCGTCGCGGGCTCGGCCCATGTCGCGAAGCACGTGTCCAAGCTTGGTGCGAATGTCCACGAACGCTGGGGAGAGAGCGAGGGCTCGCTCGTACTCGCGAACCGAGTCGTCAAAGCGAGACATATCGGCATAGGCGTCGCCAAGCTCGGCGTGCATATTCGAGATCTTTCCCCGAGCGAAGGGGTCGACACCCTCATCTTCACGCTTCTCGTAGGAGTTCTTGATAGCGCGGCTGTAGATGTCGCGGGCTTCTTTGTACTTGCCCCGGTCGTTGTAGGTAACCGAGAGATTGAGTGCTGCGTCTGTGTAGTTTGGATTGATGGAGAGCGCTTTCTCGAACGCGCGCTCGGCCTCATCGAATCGCTCTTGGCTGTGATAGATGACGCCTTGCATGTTGAGCAAGTCGGCATAGCCGCCGTCCTTTCGCAGCACCTGCGATAGGATTTCTTGGGCCTCTGTGTACTCGCCAGCAGCAAAGTGCTTGCGGGCCAAATTCTTGCGCTGCCTAAGATCGTCCTGCATCGTTATCCAAGTTACTGAGTTAGCCGGAAAGCCCTGCGAGTGCGGCCTGTGCCTGCTTGGCTTTGCTATGTGTTGGGTGAGTCTCGACGAGCTTAATCCAAACCTCTTTGGCACGAGCGTACATTTTCACTCTTACGTACGCCTTGCCCAACAAGTACATCGCTGGTGCGTCAAGCTTAGTGCCGGCGTGAGACTCAAGCAGTTTTCGCAGTCGAATGACCGTACCCATTGCGCGCCCACGCTCCCAGTAGAACTTGGCAACGTACATCTCGTGCTCGGCCAGACGCCAGTTGATCTTTGCAAGCCGCGCAAGAGCCTTTTCCTGATACGGCGACTTGGGATATTTCTTAAGGAAGGTCGTGAGCTGGCGATGCGCGTCGGCTGTAGCTGACTGGTCCTTCTCATGGGACGGCGGCAGAAGCCACCAATCGCCCGGCAGCATCTTCACGTAGGCCTCACCGATGCGGAACGCGCAGTAGCCGTTGATGACCATGTCGTGAGTGGGATGAAACTTGGTGAACATCTTGTAGCCATCGATGGCTACAAGATGATGACCCGCCCCGAACTCGGCATCGGCGAGGCGAAGCTCAGCGAGCACCGCGAACTTGGAATAGGCGAAGCGCGCTTTTACGAAGGCGAAGTACTTGGCCGCACCGACCCATGCTTTCTTCTCGAGCTTCTTTTCGCCCTTGGTGTAATTCTCTTGGGCGGTGACCGCATACTTCACGGTGTTGTCAGCTCGGCTGGCGCCGCAACCGATGGCGCCGAGCGCGAGTGCTCCGAGCAACAAGGTGGCGAGGAGAGACTTGGGCACGGACGGCGATGTGGAGCGAGTATTCATCTGAAATTGCGGTGTTATGAGCATAATCTATATCTGCCCGGCGTTGGGCGGTCAAGGCGCTACTCCTAGGACTCATCTTGAGGCAAAGGGGTTGGCTCGTAGGCATTGGCATCGTCGGCCCGCGAAGCTATAAGGGGCACCCATGCCCGGCCTTCTTTTCTCAACTGTTGCCACCACTTCGCTCGTCTTTGGGCTAGCTCTTGGGGCTTGCTCAGGAGCTCAATCAGGCCCGGCTATGCCGCCTGCGCCCGAACCTGATACTCGAGCGACCCTTGTCGGGCCCCTCTGTGAGAATACCGAGTGCAAGTGTTCAGAGGATCACGCGGCTGTTGGGTCAGCTCCAGAGGGCCTCAAACGCTTCAAGTTCGAGCTCGGGCCGACTGAGCATGAGCTGTGGGCAACCGTGGATGGCAACCAACTCTACAAGAGCGTGGAGCGGGCGAGCGCCTGCTACTACGTCGACCTCGAAGTTGGGGATCACCCCATCAGCATGAGGGCAAAGGGGGAGTCCGGATTTGGCGCTCGGCTCCAAGTGAGCGAAATGGGGGCAAAGGGGCCATGGTGGTATCGGAGCTTCGACTTCCGATGTGGCGCGCCCGGGCTCTGTGATGCCGAAGGTCTTCGGCGATGGAAGAAGCAACTCGCAGACGTGGACGCGGGCAAGCACGATCCCTGCGGCTCCGTTCGCATTTTGGGTGTTGAGTGGCAGACCGGCCGCATGCCCGACAACCTGCATCCCGCAGACTTCTACTTGGAGGCGAACATGAAGATCTATAAGTTCCTTCCTCATCACCGGCCCGGCTCTGCCGAGTGCACTGAGAAGTAGGGCAGGCGGCTGGCGATGTTCACCTACCCAACACATTTTGATGTCCTCGTCGTCGGCGCCGGCCACGCCGGTTGCGAAGCCGCGCTTTCAGCTGCTCGCATGGGCGCGAAGGTGCTCGTACTCACGGGCAACTTGGACATGGTTGCGCAAATGTCGTGCAATCCGGCGATCGGCGGCGTTGGCAAGGGGCATCTCGTCAAGGAAATCGACGCCCTCGGTGGCGAGATGGCAAAGGTCATCGACCAGACTGGCATTCAGAGTCGGCGTCTCAATCTGAGCAAGGGGCCTGCGGTGCGGGCGACCCGCGTACAAGCTGACAAGCGCCGCTACCGCGAGTGCATGCGCTCGGTGCTCGATAGCCAGGATGGGCTCAGTCTGCGCCAGGCTAGTGCCTCAGAACTTCTCGTAGAAGATGGGCGCATCTGCGGCGTGGGTACGAAGATGGGCGTGGCGTTTCTCAGCAAGACAGTCATTCTCACCACGGGCACGTTCTTACGAGGCAAGATCTACGTTGGCGATGCCAAGGGGGATGGCGGCCGTGCAGGAGAGGCACCTGCACTTGGGCTCTCTCGCTCGCTCGAAGAACTCGGGTTCCCACTTGCGCGTCTGAAGACCGGAACGCCCTGCCGATTGGATTCCAAGTCGCTCGACTACTCAGGCCTCGAAGAGCAGCGCGGAGATGAGCCCACGCCGAGGTTTCGCGTGCTCGCTCCTCATGGAGAAGTGCCGCCTCTGCAGCAGCGCAGCTGCTATGTCACCTATACCAATGCCAGCACCCACAACATCATTCGCAGTGGTCTCCATCGCTCGCCAATGTTCAGCGGTGATATCGAGGGCACCGGTCCTCGGTACTGCCCGAGTATCGAGGATAAGATCACCCGCTTTACGGATCGCGAGCGGCACCAAATCTTCCTCGAACCAGAGGGACTCGATACCTGCGAGGTCTACCCTGGGGGCATCTCGACATCGCTTCCGTACGACATACAACTGGCATTTCTAAGAACAATTCCAGGTCTCGAAAACTGCGAGATGACGCGGCCCGGCTACGCCGTCGAATACGACTTTTGCGACCCCAGGGAGCTTCTGCCAACGTTACAGACCAAGCGGGTGAAAGGGCTCTTCCTAGGTGGCCAGATCAACGGAACCTCAGGGTACGAGGAAGCCGCCATCCAGGGGCTGTTGGCTGGAGTCAATGCGGCTCTGCACGCTCGTTCCCAAGGGGCGGGCCATATCGAGAGTGAGATTGACGAGCTCGTCCTTCGCCGAGACCAAGCCTACGGAGGTGTCTTGGTGGACGACCTTGTGAGCAAAGGCACCAAGGAGCCCTATCGCATGTTCACCTCCCGGGCGGAATACCGACTCATTCTTCGAGAAGACAATGCAGCGGATAGGCTCATGCCCATGGGCCGCGCGCTCGGGCTTGTCGGCGACGAGCGCTGGAGCCGATTTGAGTCTTTCGGCCACGACCTAGGTGAGGCCAGGGCGGTTATGTCGAAGCTGTCGGTTACGGGAACCGCAGCGGTCAATGATGGTTTGGCCAAAATCGGCTCGGCCCCGCTCAGAGACAAGCGAGCCAGCTTCGAAGAGCTTCTCAAGCGGCCCGAGGTGCGCAGTAGCCACCTTAGGGCCATCGCCGAAGCTGGCGGGATTTCGTTTCCCGAACTTTCCCCCGATGTCGCCGAGAGGCTTGAGACCGAGATTAAATATGCTGGCTATCTAAGGCGCCAAGAAGTCGAGGCCCAGCGGCTGGCCCGCTTCGAGGACCTGCTCTTGCCAGAAGATCTCGACTACCAGGCCATTCGAGGCCTCTCCAATGAGGACATCGAGAAGCTCTCCGAGGTAAGGCCTCGCTCGGTTGGGCAGGCATCTCGCATCAGCGGTGTGACGCCGGTGGCCGTGACGGTTATCATGACGTATCTCGATATGGCGCGTCGCCGAAGCGAGGACCCCCCCGCTAGGATTTTCTGATGAATACGAAGCTCGCCCTCGCCACCGTTGCATTTTTTTCCGTGGGGGCAGCCGCCTCTGCTCACGCCGGCGGCATCACCAATCCAGGCTACGGAAGCCAGGCCCAGCCCAGAGCCGGCGCCTTCGTTGCGAAGGCAGACGATCCTTCGGCCATCTTTCACAACCCTGCCGGGCTCGCCAAACTCAAGGGCACGATCATCCAGCTCGGTGTCAACCTGATGAACTTCAGCCAGAAGTTCCAGCGTTCCGGAACCTACGACGCGTGCACCCACATGAAGTGTCCTGTGGCTCCTCTGCCGTATGAGGGGCAGAGCTACGAGCAGATAGAAAATCAGAGCCACGGCAAGGTACACATCGGCGATTTTGCGGTGGTGCCACTGCTCTCGGCGAGTAGTGACTTTGGTCTAGACATTCCCTTGGTATTTGCTGCCGGCATATTTGCACCAGGCGTAGGTTCCGCAGATCGTGAGTTCGCCCCGGATTACATCATCGAGAACGATCGGAATCGCCCACCACCGCCGGGGCGCTACGACGTTCTGAGCCAGGAAGTGGCTGTGCTCTACCCATCGGTAGCCGCTGCCTATTCTCTGAGCAAGAAGCTCGACATCGGCGCGAGAGTGAGTTGGGGCTTTGCGGATGTCAAAGCAGAGACGTCGCTCTGGGGGCTTCGGAACTACGAGGAGTGGGAGTCTCTCGACGTTCAGTTTTCGACAGAAGCGAAAGACCATTTCGTGCCGGCTTTTGGCTTTGGCGCGCTGTATCGGCCACGCGATGA
>JAAEPE010000388.1 GCA_024222395.1 Myxococcales bacterium | reverse complement strand
TCAACCAGCAGCACATCGGCGACGGCGTGACAACCGTTTTCGACTTCACTACGAAAACATTTGAAGCGGCAGCCATAGTTGCCTATCTCCATGGCGTGGAAGTGGTCGGTGGGTACGCTGCGGCGGTTAGTGCAGACCAAGACGTGCAGCCTGGCGGGTCCGGTCCCTTTGACGCGGCCCCGGCGGCGGGCGTCAGTGTGAGTAATCGGCGCTAGGTTGGGGCCGACCAGGAGAGCGGTTAGGGCCAAGACGGCGCTTTTGCGGAAGGAGCTCACGAGAACGCACTCGACAAGCTAACGATGCTTGTGCAGGAGCTTGAGGAAACGGTCAGCCGGATACCGCAGCTACCGATCGACACGCAGCTTGCCGGTTACGATCTTGTCTCGCCGCAGGCAAACACGGTCATCAGGTATAATGCAGCATTGGACGGGCAGGAGTCGACCGGCATCGATGCGACCACGTTCAATACGAACGGCACTGCTACAGCAAACAACGCGATTGCAGCTGCCGCAAGCGCTGATCTCGCCTATAACTGGGCGCAACAGGACGAAGATATTGAGGTTGCCGCAGGCGAATATAGCGCCTACCACTGGG
>JAAEPE010000387.1 GCA_024222395.1 Myxococcales bacterium | reverse complement strand
TTGCGTTTTTTGCTCTTCTTCGTGGTTCCCGAGGGCTTTGCATCCGGACTGGTTGGAGGGGGCTCTTGCGGGTTCGAGTTCTTCTTATCTTTGTCGGCCCCATCTTTGATGGAGGCAATGAGTTCGGTCGCGAGTTGTCCTTCTGCCACGGTCTAGGGCTTGGAGCGGTAGGGGTTTTCCTTCGAGCCAACGCACCTGAGCATTGAGTCGCGCAACCTCGCCTCGCAGTAGCTCCAGTAGCTCACTCGTGTGATCGATGAGCTGCGCATCCGCATCGTCACTGCGCTTGGCGAGCTTGTTCTTTAGCGACGCAAGCTCATTCCAGCTGAAAGACATCGGCTCTCAGGTCGACTTGCTCAGGGCTAGAATGCGGCGTCTTGCCTTTGAGCACTCCTCTGTCGGTAGTCACGTGGCACTCGGCGGCTTCTGCTACTCCAAAGTCCAGAACCTTCACTTCGCCACTGAAGCTGATGAGCACATTGCTTGGTGTCATGTCACGGTGCACGACCGGCCGTGCATTGCCGTTCGAGTCTGAAGCTGTGTGGGCGAGATGCAGCCCGGTCGCGACGTCGGAGCCAATACGACAGATAATCTCCGGTGGTATCACCTCTTCGCGGTCGGATAGCATCTTGAGAATCTGCAGAATTGATTCGCCCGCCAAGTACTCCATAACGATGAAGACGCCTTCATCGTCGTTCTCAATGTCCAATATTTGGACGATTTTGGGGTACTGAAGGGGTGCCGCAATTCGTGCCTCCGCAAGGAACAACTCGATGAAGTTCGCGTCGCACACAAGATGGGGGTAGATGCGTTTGAGCGCGACGAGCTTTTCGAACCCACCTATGCCCTCTTGGCGCGCCAAGAAGACCTCGGCCATTCCCCCGCGGCCGATGCACTCGCTGACCTGATACTTCCCCATTACGCACTCAATTCCCTACATAACTCTAGCCGGGCATAGGGGATATTGATGCCAAGCACAGCGAAGGAACCAGCGGGCAAGAGTACCGGTTGGTCGATCGCTGCCCCCCAGCCCACCATCACCTGCGTCGTGATCAATCTATGAGATCAGCGTCGGTGTGAGGCCATCACAAGCACCAAGTATGAGAACTGCACTTACTATTGCGCATCGCATCGCCGTCCCGAAGTTACTCAGATCCATTGCCTCGCCCACGAGAGACAATACTCGCCTTCGCCGCGATGGAGCTAGCTGCGAGAGGTGCTTTGTACTGCGAAAAGCACTCCATCTCGATCATTGCGGATAGCGCCTGGCTCTTGCGGAGATTTCATGCAGCCGAAGTCGTATCGAGCTCGGTTTCCTCGTCACTTGCCTTCACAAGATGTACTTCGACGATGGTGCCGCCCATTTCATCTTCGGTGAACTGCACGCTCCCGCCACTTCTAGCGATCCGCGCCGCACAGACGCTCAGGTCGACAGAGAGTTTGACTCTGCTATCTTCGCCAACGACCAGGCTCGGGTCAAAGGCACTCTCGGCTTCGTCCGTATTGAGATGGAGCTGTGGAGCTGCGAGAGAGATGATGCATGCGAGGGAGTCGAAGGCTGTGCTCACCGCAACGTGTCGGCTTCCGGAGCTATCGTCTTTCTCGGCCATCGAACTATCTGGATTCTCCGGGGCGGCTTCGTGGTTTCGCAAGAATTGAATGAGAGTGACCAGCGCCAAACTGACGTCGGCCACATTTGCGAGAATCACTCCGGGCTCATTGTTGCAGAAGCTCACCTCTCCAACCGCGACTCCGGCGCCTCGCAGCGCTCTCTGTGCATCGAGCAAGAGCTCTCCGAGATCTGTTAGGGCAGGGCCCGGAGCTTCGGATACGTCCATAGTTTGGCAGAAGGAACCCAGCAGGGCGCTCACAGTCGCACTCAGACGCTTCATAGAACCCGAGTCCTCGTCGATGATCTCGATTGCCTCCTCCAAGAACTCTGCGAACTCTGGTGGTGCTCCGACGATGTTGATGGCAATGCCCTCCATTCGGCTTCGGAGGTAGCTCTGATTTGCAAGAACACATGCCAAAGGAGAGTTGAACTCGTGTGCTAGGCCGGTCGCCAGGCGACCCGCAAAAACCGATTTTTGAAGGGCAAGCTCTCGCAGGTTCGACTCTTTCAGTGCAGCTGCCTGTGCGGTTACCGCGTCGAGCGCCCTCTGTAGATCTATGGTGCGTCTGCGAACGGTATCTTCGAGCTTTTCGGACCGCACTTGCTCTGCGGCATGTAGCTCCTTGTAGTTGTGTTGCAAACCAACTTCAGCGGTCACATCTCGCAGCACACAAGTTACGCCATAGGTTGTACCGTCGGAATCTCGGACAGGAATGAGAGTAACGATAACGACAAACTCTTCTCCGTCATGATTGCTACAGCGGACGTCGAAGAGGCAAGCGCGCGTCCCGCGTGAAATACACGTATCCAACGTCTCTCTCGGTATCTCCAACGTTTCGAAGAGGTCGAAAAGAGACTTGCCACGCGCATAGGCTCGGCTGAGTGCTTTGGCGCGCATTCCCACGAGCAGCAAGAAGGGGCGACTGGCGCTGACGCCGCGACGCTCTCTGTCGAGAAGTATTGCTGCATCTGCGAGCCCCTCCACGAGGGATGTTGCAACGCCAAAATCATACGCATCCGAATTCGGCTCGTCGTTGTCGCTCGCAAGTGGAGCTTGGGGACTGCTTTGGACTACGCTCATGACAGCTGAGGAGATTCACCCTCCTATCGAGAGTGGTCTTCTGTTCATTGGTTCGGTGATCGCAAAGAATTATTGAGGAAATGCGAAGGCAAAAAAATGGCCACGCAGATCACTCTGCGTAGCCAATGCCGGCGAATCCATTGCCGGGCCTGCGCAAACTACCGCTAGCTTTGTGGAATCCCCCCAGATCGCACAGGAAGCGGCCCGACAGTGTCGAGACAGATTGCTAGATGGCCCGAGCCCAGGACTCGCGATGCTTTCGTGCTTGTCAAACTTCTATCCCCCCAGATATGCATCAGATACTGCGATCCCCCGGGTCGCAAGCGCCCCGTGAAGTGTGAATCGAGCCGACGGACGCCCTCCCCAGAACGCCGCCGACAGCGCGGCTGCGCAATGCTTGATTCACTATGAAATCCCAAATCATGACAATGACCAGCCACGCAAGAACGCTTCGTCAATGAGGCGCGGCACGAGATCAAAAGTACGCCTTCGTCGTATGCAAACGAAGTAACCATGCTTACTGAATTGTCGTATTCTTAAGAGAGAATAACCACAACTGTATGAAGCTAGGGCTGTTGTGGGTGTTACGGCCGAAAGGTGTGCCTAGTTGGGGATGGGAGTTGCTCTGTGGCTCTGCAGGCGCATTGACAGTTTCTCTGTGGGGGCCGGAACTTCTAACTGGTGAGAATTACTCTCTCCCGTAGGAGCCTGCACCCGCACCTCCACCGCACCCGCCCGGTCCGGCAATGCGAAGGCCACCATGAAGTGCACCTCAATGTTCCACTGATCTCCCATTGCAGCACCTGTGGGCGCGCGCGAGACCTTTGCAGGGCCAGCTAGCACCAGCCGCAGCGGCGCTGCTCCGTGGGTCGCTGTGACGTGCCAGGCCTTTGGGTTCTCGATCGCACCGCCGCTCTCGTGGCCTCGTCCGACCCCGTGGACCTGCACCACGAGCGAGTGACCTGAGCGCTCAGCGCCGATGCCAATATCGACCTTCTCCACCGGAACCGCGCTGTAGAGGCGCTCATGACTTGAGTTGTCGGGCGCTGGGGCGTTCGCCTCAGGGCCAGCTGCACTGCCCGCGCATGAGATGCTGCTCATAGCGAGAATGAATCCAAAGCTCCGTGCCGCTAGGTTGGTACTCACGCTTGCTGTGTATCACAGAGCCGAGGACTCTCTGCGGGCCCACATTGGCCTAACCGTGTATCCTCCGCGTCGTGGGTGGTGCCTCCGATATCCGTGGTGATAGCGCCGAGCGCTATCGCATCGTCGGGCGCTTGGGCGCAGGTGGTATGGGCGAAGTGCTTCGAGGTGTGCACGTTGAACTCGGTCGCGTAGTTGCTATCAAGCGCCTGAAGTCCGATCTCTCTCTGGATGAGTCGATGGTCAAGCGCTTCGAGAATGAGGCGCGTGCCGTCAATCTCATTCGCCACGAGAACATCATCGAGGTCACCGACTTCTACACCGATGCCGAGGGGCAGGTGCACATAGTCATGGAGCTGCTCGAGGGCAGATCGCTCGGTGACCTGATCAAATCATCCGCACCTCTGCCCGCATCTCGTGCCGCTCACATCGGGGCGCAGATTGCGGATGCGCTGTGTGCCTCTCATGGCTGTGGAATCATCCATCGCGACCTCAAACCCGAGAACGTGTTTCTCATCCGGCGCAAATCTAGCGACGACTACGTCAAATTGCTCGACTTCGGCATCGCGCGCCTGCTCCCCGAGTGTGGGGGCCTAGAGGCTACTGAGAGCGGGCTCATTATCGGCACCCCCGTCTATATGTCGCCCGAGCAAGCCAAGGGGGTGGCGGTCGACGCATCGACAGATATGTACTCTCTCGGTGTTCTTCTGTACGAGATGGTCTCGGGACACTGGCCGTTCCCTCGAACGTCCGCCGTGCAGATGATGATGGCGCACATCGCCGATGAACCTCAGCCTCTAGAAGTGCCGGAGATACCCGCTGAGATGGCTGCCCTCATTTCACGATGCTTGGCCAAGGCCCCAAGCGAACGACCGCAGAGCATGAGAGAAGTCTGTGAATTGCTCGAATCCTGGGGCGAGCCTGCGAAGTTCACTATGACCGAGGAAATGGCAGTGGCTCGGGGGCTATCCGATACTTTCGTCCCTCCCTCAAACTACACCAACAGTCAAACTTGGGATCAGGATACTCAAGCACCACGAGCACTATCCGAGGAGGAGAGAACGGCATCTGGACTTCCACCAGGGCGGGTATTTGCAGGCATCGCCACTGTTCTCGCTGTCGCAGCGCTGACGGGCTGGTGGCTCATAAGAACTCGCACTTCATCGCCCTCATCGCCCGTTGCTATTGGCACCTCAGATTCGAAGAGCAATAGGGCTGCACTCGATGCGAGCATCGCAGCATCTGGGCTGCCTCCAACACCAGTGGAATGCCAGACCACCGATCCCGCGACTCTCGTGACCCTCCAGAGGGCAACCGAGCTCTTGGCAGGGGGCAAACCGGGGGCCGCACGTGCCGACGACGCCAGAGCACTCAGCGAGATGAACTCCATCGACTCGGACATCAGCCCGGAGGTCTACCTGTGGCGCGCTCGGGCGAACCTGAATATGGGCGACACCCAGTCCGCGAGTCGAAACGCTCGCTTGGCCCATCGCTCTTGTGCCTCCATGGCCTCAGCGTTTGCGACAGAGGGCACTGCTCAAGCGTTCCTGCGCAAGCATCTTGAGGCTATCGGACTGCTGCAGAAAGCCCTGGAGCTGCAACCAGACTACGTCGATGCTCGATACAATCTGGCTGTCTCGCAAATTGGATCTCAGCAGCTCGCCGCAGCCGTGGAAAGCCTGAGCCTCGTGATCGAGCAAGCGCCCGATTTTCCCAGAGCTCGTTTTCTGCGCGGGCACTATGCCGTGCAACTTGGCGATGCGAAGTCTGCTGTTGCAGATCTACAGTATGCGGTGAGAGAACAAGAGAACAATGCAAATGCCTGGGACGCCCTCGGCCTCGCGCTAGAGCAACTCAAGAGGCATGACGAGTCCAAGGAGGCATATTGCAGGGCCTCGAGGCTCGGGCATACGACTGCTCCATGCGATGAGGTGCGCCCAAAGCCAGTTTCTAGGGGCAATTGGGAGAGCGATAGCGACGGTCCCTAGAGCGTTGCCAAGCAAGCTGGCACCGCTTTCCGTGGCCCGCACATGTCAATGAATCAAGCGCTAGTTTTATCGCGAACCCTTCGGTGAGAACTCTGGAGGATCAAGAGCGTAGCGGGCGAGCGGCGCAAGTTCATGTTGAGATCCGCTGCAAGCTTGTGCCGATTGCTTGCGAGCGACCAGCGGCTCAAGAGCCTCCCGCGCCATTCCGTGAGATATGGACATACGAGTCGCTTGCTCGCTCACTTGAGGAGCAAGGCGGGTACCGGCTGAGCGTGAGTGAAGTCGGTCTGATCTTGCGATTCGAAAAG
>JAAEPE010000386.1 GCA_024222395.1 Myxococcales bacterium | reverse complement strand
GGGCAAAACAACCGGTTGAAACTGACCTTCAGAAAAAGCTACGGCTTTAGAACCCTCCAAGCCACCGAAATCGCCCTCTATCACACCATGGGGCAGCTACCGGAGAAGCCGATGACCCAAAGATTCTGCTGAGGAGCCGATAGATATTGTTTTCATCTTCTTCGGCTGGAAGCGGTGTGCCACATGTCTTGCAGCGAGTGATGGAATAGGTCGGGCGCAGCTCGTAGGTAACGCGGTGGTCTTTCCCGGCAATCCATCGAAACTGCTCTCGCTTGACGATGACAATGGCATTGCCGGTGCCCCCGCTCGCTTTGCGGCAATTGGAGCAATGACACACCCAGACGCCATCAATGTTGCCTTCGATTTCATACTTAAGAGCACCACACAGGCAACTTCCCTTTCGTTGCGGCATTGGCTGGATACTCTTCACCAAGTTACTGTAAAAGGTTCCGTGTCTCGTAGCAATATCGTGATTGCTTGAGAATGTTCCCTGCTATGTTTGCTTGAGTTTCCTATGTCGCATAAAGCCAGTTGTCACTGCGGTGCGGTCTCTTTCACCCTTGTCCGTCCTCCTGTCGACCTTGGTTCATGCAATTGTTCCATCTGCCGACGCCACGGCGGGCTCTTTGGATATTTCACTGAGAGCGAGGTGGAACTACACTTTGACGAAAACGCGACCTTCACCCTAGCCTCAAATCCGGATACTCCTAGCCTCTTAGGGGAAGTGCTATCGACCTCCCCGCTCGTATCTGGTGCCCTCGATGAAGAGCGTCGTAACGGCTGCGGCGGCCTCCCATCCCTGTGCTGTGCGCAGTCGTCGATGACATTGCGATAGGCGCGGGCAGCGGAAAAGAGCTCAACACAGTCAAAGCGAGGGAGGTCGAAACCTAGGCCGCGAGGGTGATCCAAGAACAATTCCGAGTGCGGCCGTCCAGCGTCCAAGCCGCCCGTCTCTTCTTCATAGAGGTTCTCGGCGAGTTCCCTGCGAGCCAGAGCATCCGGGCATTGCACGTAGGCGTGACCAATAGGAACAGGGAAGTCTCGGATGTACACCTCGTACTCTTGCTCAAAGTGCAGATAGAGTTTGTATCGGATCACCGTCCCATCGGTGAAGCTAGCCCACGCCCAATGCTGCTTGGCTTCCATGATAGCCTGTAGTGCCTCCAGAAACTGTTCTCGGGTCACAGAAATTGTCGTATCGACAACTACGAGTCGACGACTTCGATGTGCACTTCAATGTCGTGTCCAGCAAATGGGTGCTGAGATGAGAGACGCCAGGTATCGCCAGCGCCTTCCTCTGTCACCCACATAAGCACGACGGCGTCGCCATTGGAGATGCGCAACGCATCCCCGACTCGGACATCCCTGGGAAATAGAGAACGCGGTATCGTTCGCTCTACGGCTTCGGAGGCCTCACCGAATGCGTCTTCGGCATCGATGGTGAGGACGGCCTCCTCACCGGGCTCCATGCCGATAACCCCATGACTGAGACCGTAGAGCACGTCCTCTCCGCCCGCAGTAATCTCCAAGGGAGGCCCGCTCCCTGTACTCGCCAAGACGCGCCGGTCCTTTGCCACTGCGCGATAGCGAACTGCGACTCTATCGCCCTCTTTCACCTGCGCCATCTCGGCCAGTGTATCAGCGGATGGTACGCTCCGCCCTGTGGTGACCCAACACGATATCGTAGTAGTGAGCGATCTGCACATCGGCAGAGGCAAGAACCGGGAAACGGGTCGCTACTATCGGCTAGAGGCCTTCTTCTATGATGCCGACTTCCTCCACTTCTGCGAGTACCTCATCGAGGATGCTCGCCTCCGCGAGTGTCGTTTCAAGTTGGTTCTCAACGGCGACACCTTTGATCTACTGCGTGTCGACCACGACACTCTTAGCGACCAGAGTCTTCGAGAGAAGCGCTATGGTCCTGCACTTACTCCGTCTGTTGCAGCATCCATCATGCGGCAGATTATCGACGGTCATCCGGTCTTCATGCAGGCGCTGGCACAGGTGCTGGCGGCCGGACACGACGTGATTTTCTTGCCCGGAAACCACGATATCGAGATGCAATGGGCGCATGTTCAAGCGGTCATTCAGGGCGCCCTGATCGACGAGGTGCGTCGGCAAGGCGACGAAGAGCAAGAGAGGAGCGCCGCAGAGCGCCTGCAATTTCGCGAGTGGTACTACTACGAGGAAGGCCGTATCTGGATCGAGCATGGTTGCCAATATGATGCCGAGAACGCCTTTCAGTTCTATTTGCGCGGAACACTCGCGGACCGGGAAGAGGCGATTCACAAGGCGGAAGTCGACATGCCCTTGGGCACCTTCTTTCAGCGTTATCTCTACAACCAATTCGGCAATATCACGTTCCTAGTCCCAAACTCGCGTTCGCAATTTCGCTACTTCCGCTGGCTAGCCATCAATCGGCCAAGGCTTCTCGCCCACGTGGCCACAGTTCACCTTCCCTTCTTCTGGCAGATCATTCGCCGTATTGCCAAGACCGGAAGCAAGGCAGTGCAGCTCCGCGAGTGTCATGAGAAGCGACTCAACGAGATGGTCGAGACATCCCCTCTTGGCGAGAAGCTCCGAGAGGTGGAGAGCTACAAGCGCATCGAACTCGATGCTGCGATTCTGGCGAAACAGGCCATCAGCCGAGCCGCAAAAATCGCAGCGTACGTGCTACTCGCCGCCGTACTCGCAACGGGGCTCTGGACACTCGGGGCTCAATCCATCGGCACGGCTACTTTTGGCGTAGGCTTCAAGGCCCTACTCTTCGTGGGGCTCAATTTTGGTTTTCTGGTCCTCACCCTGGTCACGATGATGTACTTTCTCTTGCGTCCATCCGGGCCGGGGCCGGATCCTTGGCTAGCGCCCACCGCCAAGAAGATCTCCAAGATACTTGATGTTCCCATCGTCACATTTGGGCACACCCACGACGAGGATCTTCGACCACTGAGCTTGGAGCAAGGTGCCTGGTACTTCAACACTGGGACTTGGATCGCCGTCTTCACCCCCGACTCCCTCATGCCGCGAGAACGGGTGCAATACACCTTCCTGCGGGTTCAGGGCAGCAATGGTAAGCTCGAACACTGGAGCCCAGGGCGCTCCAAATCGGTTCCCGTAATCCTCATCGACGGCGATTCGGATCCCAAAGAGCGAGTTGTCGCGAGTTGAGGGTTATTCTTATGTCCCTGCTCACCGCTGTCGCGTGCGGAGGAACGACGAGGACTCAAGCGACGTCGCATCCCCTGCCGGGCGCCCCATGGGATGCAGACCAGGCAGCGAGTGAAGCTGCTGCATACCTCATCCGTCACTTGAACGCGGACGGCAGGTTCGACTACGTGCGCCGGTCGAGCGTTTCGGAGGCGAAGTACAATATCCTCCGTCACTCCGGTGCGATTCACTCCTTGGTTCAGTACACCCACGAGAATCCCAGCCCCGAGTTGCAAGGGGCAATCGTGCGGGCAGCGCGATACTTGAGAAAACGCTACGTCAGACGGTTGCCAGAGCATCCAGAGCTACTCGCAGCAGTTTCACGCCCGGGCGAGGAAACCCTGCCTTCGGAGACTGCCAAACTGGGTGGTACGGCCCTTGCCTTAATCGCGCTCCGCGGGGCCTACGCGCTCGATTCAAGCGTCATCTCCGTCGAAGAGCTACAAGCGATGGGTGCATTCTTACTCTTCATGCAGAAGCCCGATGGCAGCTTCCACTCCAAGTACTTGGTTGGCGATGGCTTCGATCCCAACTTTCACTCGCTCTACTATCCTGGCGAGACGATGTTGGCGCTCACTATGCTCTACGACGTGGACGGCGATTCTCGCTGGCTCCAAGCTGCACTTCGCAGCGCTGCGCAGCTCGTGGAGAGCCGCAGGGACACGCGTGATTGGCCGGCCGACCACTGGATGATGCTGGCGAGCCTGCCGCTTCTCGAGCGCTATGAGAACATTCCGAATCCCGCCCTTGGGGCAGATGAGTTGCGCAATCACATCACTGTGATGGCGGCGAAGATCATGCGCGCACAGCACGCAGGCGGGCACTTCGCAAAGGCGCCGCGATCAACTCCTGCGGCCACACGGATCGAAGGGTTAAGCGCCCTCGCCCGCATTCAAAGTGCGAGGGGAGATCTAGATCCAGAGCTGCGCTCGAGCATCGAACGCGGCATCGCTTTCCTAATGCAGTGCCAGCTTCGAGTTTCTGGATCCTCTCGAGGCGGAGTCCCCCGCTCTTGCTCCGCAGACGCTGCCAGCGAGCGCCGTGGCGAAGAAATCCGCATCGACTACGTGCAACATTATCTGAGCGCATTGCTGACCTCACCTCGGAGCTAGACCGACGAGCGAAAAGAATGACCGAGGATGGTGAGTTCTGATTCTTCGAGTGCAAGGCGCGAATGAGGATTTTGCCGGGCAAATGACGAGATGAGCAACGCTGCACTCGGGAAAGCAGGATCATTAGACCGATCATTGTTTACGCTCGGCGGTCTAGCGTCGCGTCCGCACTAGCCAACTACTCCGTACGAGTCGAGACGCGATACATCCAAGCAGCGAAGAACGCAAAGCTCGCCGCCCCAAGGAGCTTCGCCAGAATAGCGAGAGCACCACTCATGTCTGCAGCCCACACGTTTGCGTCTTCGTAGATCGCAAAGGGGATCGCGAGGGTAATGCCGATGAGTGCTTCGCCCGTAATAATGCCTGAAGCGAATAGCAACCCTCGGCGATTGGCGATGACGGTATCGCCCTCACTCGTCTTCTTGCGCTTCAAGGCGCGGCCAGCAACGAAGGCCAAGAGTCCGCCCAAGAAGATTGGAGCAGTGGAGGCGATCGGCAGATAAATCCCTACGGCCACGGCGAGCACCGGCGTCCGGAAGCTGCTCTCTCGCGCCTTCTGGTATTGGTCAAGAAGGATCACGCAAATCGCGATGGCGGAGCCAATGCCCATGAGGCCCCAAGGCAAATCCATATTGAAGACACCAAATGCAACGGTCGCCATGAGAGCGGCCTGCGGGGCTTCGAGAGGCTCTGCCCCGGCATTGCCTCCGACTCCACCGAGGCCGTAGGCATCCAAGAGAAGCTGCAACACGGGAGCTAGCACCAGGGCGGCCGACGCGACGCCAACGATCTGCATGATCTGTTGCTTGTATGGTGTGGCGCCGACGATCTGGCCGGCCTTTAGGTCTTGCATGTTGTCACCGGCAATTGCGGAAGCGCAGCACACGATGCTTCCGACCATGAGAGCAGTGGCTGCCGCGGCTGCGGCTTTGTCTGCGTCAGCGAAGTCGACGTGACTGCCGAGAATTGCCAGTAGAATGAGGCTAATGGTCAGAATCGAAGCGATCGTGACACCCGAGACAGGGTTGTTCGACGACCCGACGAGACCAGCCATATACCCAGCAACAGAAGAGAAGAGAAAACCTGCAACGAGGCTGAAGAGCACACCGACCACAATGGTCGCGATATAGCGACCGGTATCGATACCTAGTGCGCCGCGATCGATGACGTAGAAGAAGACGATGAGAATCGGCACTGCCAGCGCAATGGTGCCTATCAAGACAAACTTGATGGGGGTATCTCTCTCGGTTCTCGGAATATCCTCGACGCCACCGCCCTTGGCCGTTTTCATTGCCGCGAAGGAGGACTTAATGCCATCGCGTATCGGCTGATAGAGAGAGACGATTGCCCAGAGACCACCGGTCGCCATTGCGCCAACTCCGAGGAATCTGATCTTCTCGGTGGCAACAGTCTTCACTGCGGCGAACCCCTCAGCGTTGCCAATGACAGCCTGCAACGTGCTCTCGTCAACCACAGCCATGTAGATCGGGATGGCGAAGAACCAGGACAGCACGCTGCCTGCGAAGACCAGGACGGCAATGTTGAGGCGGACGATATAGCCAACCGCGAGAAGTGCCCCAGACATCTCGGACGCAAGGCCTATGGCACTCTTCTCGCCAAGGGGAATTGCGGTATGGAGAGCGCCGGCTGCCACCTGGAAACCCGTCTGCAAGAGTTTGACAGCTGCACCGGCGATGCCGGCCATCGCGATGAGCCGGGCTCCCCCGCCACCATCTTCGCCGGCCTTAAGAACTTCACCGGTGGCTACCCCCTCAGGAAACTTGAGCTTGGCCTCAATAATAAGGGCACGCCGGAGAGGTATTGTGAACATGACACCAAGAGTCCCTCCGAAGAAGGCAATGGCCACTGTCGGGACATACTCAAACTTCTGCCAGTAGCCCAGCATGATGAGCGCGGGCAGAGTGAAGATGACGCCAGCTGCAAGCGACTCCCCAGCAGAGGCTGCCGTTTGCACAATGTTGTTCTCGAGAATGTTGTGGCGCCGGAACATGCGCAAGATCGCCATCGAGAGGACGGCTGCCGGAATCGACGCGGAAACAGTGAGCCCTACCTTGAGACCAAGGTAGGCGTTGGCTCCAGCCAACACCGCCGATAGAACAATTCCCGTGACGAGCGCCTTGAAGGTAATCTCAGGGAGCGAAGTAGTGGCCGGTATATGTGGCTCAGGTAGTTCCTCTGACGACATCGACAAGGAACATACTACGTAGAAACTGGCGCCAAGGTGATTGGCACCAGTTTTCTAGCAACTCGAACCGCGCCCCTCCTACTCGACGATAAGAACGTCGCTGCTACTGCGCCCAAATGTCTCGGGGAAGTACATTTCCTCAGCCTTCGCTGGTGGCACAACAAAGCGCCCAGGGGTAGTTGCCCGAGTTACGTAGTCGTACTTGTGTACGCCTGCCCAGAGCAGAGATGAGAATGCCTCGACCCGTTCGTCGCGCATGTTCTGGTGCTCGTACCAGCTTCGATTCCACCACCACCAGCGACCGCGAGAATTCTGTGCGGACGTATCCTGGGGAATGGTGCCAGTGACGGCCAGAGCAGGATTCATGGGCTCGAGCCCTGCTGGCAGCGCGTCAACAAGCGCGACGTGGTAGCGGCGATTCTCCGCCACCATGGTCAGGCGCACACGAACTCGCGCCCCCGCCCTAACCTTCCAGGATCCGTCTGGCAAGCGTTTCACATCCCCCTCATCGTCGACAGCCTCGTAGCGCCGCTCTACAGCGAAGCCATGGTCCGCAGGCGCAAGTTTGAGCGACTTCGGCGCATAGGTCATGCCGATGCGATAATACAAACGCCCCTTGCCCTCTTTTGAGATGACGAGGTTCTGGTCGCCCTTGCCGGCGAGGTAGCTCATAGGAATGTTGGTCTCGTTGCGATCGGTCGAGCGCTTGCGATACTCGATCTCTCCCGCGAATTGATCTCCCAACCACATGCGAGCGACGAAGTTGGGTGTGGCCTTCTCATAAGCTTGGAAATACGCGTCCATAGCCAAGAGCACAAAGACGTTCTCTTGCGTATTGCCCCACCTACCTCGCTTGCGGTGGGCGAGCAGACCGCGAACGACCTTGGCAATGAGGTCGGACTTGGGCTTCTCCTCGATCAGTGACTCAAGCAAGACCGCATCTGTGCGGCGGCTCGAGTGCAAAACCAGATGGGCACCGTCTGAATAGGTATCAACCCAGTTTGCCGCTGCAGCGGTTTCAGTGACCTTATTGGAAAGGTAGCGGTGCATTTTCTGCAACGTGGCTTTCGAGGACCTATCCCCATGCATCACGGACATGAGCCATCCCAAACTCTCGAGGGACATGCCTTCGAGCCCGGCTTCCGCGAAGAGCTTCTTGGCCTTACCTAGGTCGGTATCTCCCATGCGCCCCCGCACGTAGAGAGCATAGGCTCTGAGCATGCGCTTGGTGCGTACGCTGTAGTAGTGAGGGATGTGCTGCTCGATACGTCGCAAGTAGTTCTTGCTCCGACCAAGCATGCGCTCGGGCACCGAGAACCCCTTCGCCTTGGCCCGGGTGAGCGCATGAGCTGCGTGAATGCTGATGTAGGGCCAGGATTCGTGTCCCCTGACCCAAAATGCGAATCCGCCATCCCCATTCTGCAGCGCGGATAGCCGCTCGATGTCCCGATCCACTGTGGCAATGATCTTCTTCTTCGATGGCATGCCCTTGGCCTCGAAGGCAGTTAGAACATCTCGCAGGGCAGCAACACCCATGATTCGCGATGC
>JAAEPE010000385.1 GCA_024222395.1 Myxococcales bacterium | reverse complement strand
GTGGCACATCTCCGTAGTTGTTCCCTTGCGAGATTTACTACCTCGAAGATGGCAATCCTCTCGCAGAACAACGACAAGTTTCGCTTCTTTCCAACGGTCCAATAGCGGTAGCATACAACCGTCTGTTTGGACACTGAGCCTCTGTGCAACCGGACGGTTCGGGACGACTTCCTCATGCAACGCGACGCCGGCTACCAATACGGCGTCACTGCCCACGCGCTCTGTCACACAACGGAGCAACTTAGTCGAAACCTCCAAGCCGTAGTGAAGCGCAGTCGATGAAGCGCTTTCCCAATGCCTCGCTTACCTCGCCTTTCTCTTGTAACTCCAACTTCCGATCCAGGGGATAGAAGCCCTTCTCGCAGCTACCGCAGTAATGGTAGTGGCGCCGAAATTTGTGGTCCCCGAGAGCGTGTAGATCGTCCTGGCGCGATTCTTTACTCGAATCTTCGCCATCGTTTTGCACACGGGGCACCGTGCTTCCCCTGAGGTTTGCTCGGCCTCCAGCCCCCTCAAGCAGTTGTCATAACAGCGATTCTCAATATTCCGACCCTGTTTCTGAAAGTTCTCTTCGACTACGGCAGGGCGAACCCCTAACGTTTGTTGCCGCTTGGCCAGCTCGGCAATGAGCGCCTCTGTGCTCAAACTCGACAGGTCTTTCTCTGATTCCATGCCAGCATCAGATC
>JAAEPE010000384.1 GCA_024222395.1 Myxococcales bacterium | reverse complement strand
TGGTGAGTGATAAACCAGCCATGACAATCGCGGCTCGCATGCGCGGGTCCTGCCAGCTCTTGCTGCTGTCATCATCATCATCATCATCATCGTCATCGTCATCGTCATCGTCATCGTCATCGTCATCGTCATCGTCATCGTCATCGTCATCGTAATCGTAATCGTCATCATCATCGTCATCATCATCGTCATCGTCATCGTCATCGTCATCGTCATCATCATCGTCATCGTCATCATCATCATCATCGTCATCATCATCGTCATCATCATCGTCATCGTCATCATCATCGTCATCATCATCGTCATCATCGTCGTCACCAAAACCGTCGGCATCGTCATCCGAGAAGCCATCGTCGTCCCAATCGTCGCCTTTGCCCCCAAGAGACGGAAGTTTGTCGATCGCATCCATCAAACGGCGCCGAAGGCCACGTTGCATCTTGTCGCTGAGCTTCGGCTTCTTCATCGACATTTCGATCTTCTTCGAGATCGCACCAGTCTTGCCGGATCGAAGCCGCACCGTCAGCTTGTACTTGCCATTCCGCGCAACGATGGTTCCATCGATGACTCCGTCCGCCTCCAAGTATTTGGCAACGCGAATGACACTGTTGGGATTGAGCTTTGGGGCCCGCAGTCGCTTGGCCGCAGTTCGATAGGTCTTGGCGCGCAGAACTTTGTTCGGCCGAATCAATCGGCCAATGGTCTCCTCCAACCCATCGCTGCGTGCTCCCTCGATCTTCAACAGCGCGATCCGCTTTTCCGCATGAGCCAGAGTTGTCGTGGCCAAAAGAGAGCAGCAGATCAAGGCTAGACAAAGCAGACACGTCTTGCTCGACATCTGGGACATTGTAATGCAAACCGGGCGTCGGTCCATCACGCTTGCAACTACAACCAATTGGCCGGCTTTGACATATGTTTGCGGACAGACTCCCCGCCCCGTGGAGGCCAGGCCCCCAGTTGTATCGCACTTGCGACTACACACCCCTGCCCCTGGATCAACGGCTTGCGCGGCTGTAGCTTTCACCTCCCATGCACCATCGATGCCTCTCAATTTGCGTCACGACTGCTGTGGCCATGTCGGCATGCTCAGTGATCGCATTGAAGCGGTTGCCCCCTGCCTCCAAGCGAGCGGCGCCGCTCGAGTGCACCGACTCTCTCAGCTACCCTCTGATAGATATGGCCGGCACCGCCCTCAGTGGCTTGGTGGCAATAAGCCTCGTCTCCGTTGATCGAGACGAAGGCGAGACTCCTACGGCGGGAATTCTTGTCGGGACGACGGCGCTAGCGGCAGCCGCATCCGCCGTCTACGGCATCTATCACGTAAGGCGCTGTCGCACTGCCCGTGAGCAGGCGGGCCTCATTGAGCCTGTGACCGCGCCTCCTCCAGCACGCGAGCGGCGCCCAGGCTCTCAAGGTGGGCGTTGTCTAGATGATGGCTCCTGCAATCCCGATTTCAAGTGCGATGCCCCAATGCAAGTCTGCGTCCCCGACGACCCGAGTGAGTTTTAGATGTACATAGTTATTGTTGGAGCCGGAGAAGTCGGCCGATACGTCGCCACGATCCTCGTCGACGAAGGCCATGACGTGGCGATGATCGAAGCGAGCGAAGATGTTTCGCGCAATCTAGAGAGTGCGCTCGACTGTCTGGTCGTGCATGGCAGCGGCGTGAATCCCGAAGTACTGCAACGCGCAGGCATCGGAAAAGCAGATCTCTTCATCGCCGTCACTCAAGTCGACGAAGTTAATCTCGTGAGCGCCATGATCGCTGCTCGCCTTGGCAACAAGCCGCTAACGGTAGCTCGCGTTCGCGAATTGGAACACTACCAAGTTGGCAATATGCAGGCCTCCGACATGGGGCTTAGCCTCTTGGTCGGTCCTGAGCACAGCGTCGCGAAACAGGTCGTTGGCCAGCTTTCCTTCGAAGGCGCTGGCGAAATTCGTTCCCTCGCCGACGGGCGACTCGTATTGCTCGAGCTGCCGCTCAGCGAAGACTCTCCACTATGCCACGAGACCCTCTCGGAGCTCTCCGACACATTTCCCGCCCCCTCCCTCGTCGCCGGTATCACGGGCAAGGACGGCCTGCGGATCCCCAGGGGCGACGACATTCTTACGCCGGACGAGCGAGCGGAGATTCTTACCAGCCCTGAGAACGTCGATGAGTTCATCATCCTCTCAGGCAAGCCATGGCACCATGTTCGCCACGTGCTCATCATTGGCGGCGGGTCCATCGGCTACCGCCTCGCCCGTGAGCTAGAAGCGCAGAGACTCTACCCGACCATAGTCGAAATGGATAAGTTGAGAGCGGAGTGGCTCTCTCGCAAACTTACCAAATCCATCATCTTGCTGGGCGACGGTACGGATCCGAAGCTTCTAAAGGAGCTGCACGAAGAAGTCGCGGACGCAGTGGTAGTGCTCATTGATGATGATGAGAAATCCGTCTTAGTTGGCCTCATGGCCAAGCACCTCGGCGCCAAGAAGGTTGTGGTGCGCTCGGACAAACTCGAGTACGCCCCTATCGCTCACAAGATGGGTATCGACGCACTAATCAGCCCAAGGCGAGCATTGGCCAACCACATCTTGGCATTTGTACGACGTGGTCGTGTTTCCACAGCGCACATGCTCGGTGACCACGAAGGCGAGGTCCTTGAATTTCATGTCCCCTCGGCCCCCAAGAATCCGCACCTAATCACGACGCCACTCAAGGCGTTGGACTTCCCACGTAGCTCCCTAGTCGGCGGTGTGATTCGCGGTGAGAAGGTCTTCATTCCCGACGGCGATTCTCTCTTCCAGGCTGGCGATACCCTACTTGTGGTCGCCCTCCCCGCTGCCATCGTTGCAGTGGAGAAACTCATTCGATAGTGCGCGTTGGTGTCGTATTTCGGATCCTGAGCCGTCTGCTTTGGTTTTCCGGCCTTGGGCTTCTCTTCCCCATGCTCCTTGCCATTGCCTATGGCGAAGCCAATTGGCCGATTTGGGGCATGGCTATGGCACTCGCGTCCCTCGCCGCCTATGGCATCTCCCATCTGCCGAGCACCTTGCAAGCTCCCAAAGACTCCCTGCGGCGGCGGGAAGGTTTGCTTGCAGTCTCCCTTGGCTGGCTCGTCCTCGTTTTCTTCACCGCCTTGGCCTATCACATGAGCGGCGAGTTCGACTCTTTCGCCCACGCCTACTTCGAAGCCATGTCGGGCTACACCACCGATGGCGCGACGGTTATCAACGACATCGAAGCGCTGCCGAAGTCGATTCTCTTCATGCGCTCGTTCTCCCACTGGATTGGGGGTATGGGCATCATCGTGTTATCGGTTGCGATTCTCCCCGAGCTCTCCGTCGGCGGCATGCAACTATTCTCTGCGGAAGCCAGCGGCATCGACTCAGACAAACTCGCACCACGTATTGCGGCCACCGCTCGCAGGCTCTGGGTGCTCTACCTCATCATCACAGCAGCGGAAGCTGTACTGCTCTGGTTTGGCAACATGAGTGTCTTCGACGCCATCAATCACGCCATGGCCACGATCGCTACCGGTGGATTCTCAACCAAGAACGAGAGTATCGGTGGGTTCGACAGCCTCTACATTGAGCTGGTTATCGTCTTCTTCATGTTCATATCGGGCATCAGTTTCACGCTCCAATACAGAGCCATTCTCTTGGGCCAACCCAAGAAGCTCTTGCAATCGCCAGAGGTTCGCCTCTACATGAAGATCATCGTCATCGCGATTATCCTTCTCACGATCAATACCTACGGCGCAGGCGTCTACGACTCGGTATTCGCCGCTCTACGCTACGCAACCTTCGAAACGGTTTCCATAATCACGACAACGGGATTCGGGATAAACCCAGAGGCCGACTTTGATTTGTGGCCTGATTTCTCAAGAGTCCTACTCGTGGGCATCATGCTGATCGGCGGCTGTGCAGGTTCGACCGCAGGTGGCTCCAAGGTTGTGCGCCTCCATGTTGTAGCCAAGCACGCAGTCGTGCAAATCCGCAAGCTCGTCCGCCCCAGGCTCGTTGAAGCACTGCACATCGGAGACAGAGAAGTTCCAAGAGAAACCACCGAGGCCATCCTCGGCTACTACCTCTTGTACTTCACAATCATCACCGCACTGGGGCTCGGGCTCACGGCTCTTGGCCTCGACTTCATCAGCGGCACCACCGCTGCGGTGAGCGCGATGAACTCCATTGGACCAGGGCTCGGCACGGTTGGCGCCGTTGAGAGTTTCTCCTCCGTGCCCGATGCCGGCCTCTACCTTCTCAGCGGCGGCATGTTGCTTGGCCGTCTCGAAATCTACCCACTACTGGTAATCTTCAGCAGTCACTTCTGGCGCAGAGGTTAGGTATCCCCATGGCAAAAGCCCCCAAAGACTACGACGACGATGACATCCCAGACCCGGGACGCGGACGCTCGGCGAACCGTCGCGAAGCCCTAGGCTACGATGCCTTTGCGCTCAAGCTCATCGAGCTATCAGCAGACCGTTGCAAACGTTTGCCGGTTTCAGAAGAGCTGCGTGCGAGCCTCAAGAACGTACAGGACACTAGATCCAAGGCGGCTCGCCGTCGTCACCTCCGCCATCTATCCGGCATGCTGCGAAATCGTCCGAACGAAGCTGCAGCAATCGAAGCCTACCTAGATGGCCGGGCCTTCACTCCCATCACCGGAGATGAGGAGAATCGTGACCTGGAAGCCCTCCGGGAAGCCCTAGCAACTGAGGAGCAGTCCTCTCAAGCTCTGGACAGCGCCACCGAATCCCTTCCGCAGCTCGATGTCCTCCTCGTTCGCGACCTGTGCAGCTCGCTACACTCGATGGATACTGCAGTGCGGCGTGAATCGAAAGCGTACCGTCTGCTTTTCAAGGAACTTAGACGCGCTAGCGACGAGCTCGAGGCAGAGGACTAGCGCTCCTACGAGTTTAGCCGAGCGCGGTAATCCGCCGGGATTCTCTTGCACCATCGCAGAGGGCGGGTGACAGTCCTTGGACCATGAACACCCCACAAAGCAAGAGACGAAAGCCCCGCATCACTGGCGCCCACGCCGTTGCGCCCCAGAGCAACGTGAAGGTGAAGGTGAAGGAGAACGACGAGCACGTAAGCATAATCGTCACCCAGCTCTTTGGTCCTGCAGCTGCGAACCTGGTCGGAATTTCCGACGTGACGTTTGATGGCTACCCAGCCTTCACCCTGCTCGTGAAGACGGAGGACGGCAAAGAGGGGCTTGTGCACCTCAGTCCAATTCATGGTGATGATCGCAAGATCGGCATGGAGGGCATGGAGCCAGGCACCAAGTGCCAGCTCTTCTGCCCGGTATCGAAGCAGCCGCTAGCTCAGGTCTTCGAGGTTCCGGACGATCAAGGCACTGAGTACTTCGCTCTCTACCTCACCCCAAAGCTCAGCCAAGGCTCACACATCCTGATAAGCAACGTTTGGGGCCACTACCACTCTCGCGTTGTGGACAACTTCGAACTCATCTCGAGTTGGATGCCGCAAGCCGACGACCTTTCTTAGACATCCTGATGCCGAGCAAGTCGGCACCTGGAGGTCTGAGAGCGTCTTGCAAGCGCTCTGCATTTCGCTTCCTTTGGAAGCTGGTTGGCTTTTTGAAAGCAAAACACCGGTCTCGGCACCTGGAGGTCGAGAGCGTTTCGCAAGCTCTCTCGCCTCTTGGCTAGCACGTTCTAGATCGTCTCGCGGTAGGCCGCTTGAGCGGTCACGCAGACCTCTAGATTTGCCGACCAGGCCGCTTCGGGCATGATGCCAACGAACTCGACGCGGAGTTCTATGTCGTCGGCCTCAATATAGGCGGCTATGTCTACCGCCGATTCCGATTGTACGAACCAATCGTCTCCCGCGGCGATGTTCGAAGCGTCGTAGTTGAGAAGCTCAACAGGAGGTTCACTGCCCGATGCCACCTCCACTCTCAAGGTGTTGATGAAGTCGAAGTCCTCAACTCCTGTGGCGGAGTAGACTCCAACACCGCGCAGGTACATCTCCGCAGAGAACTTGTCACTCAGAGTAATGCCTAGATCGTCGCCACCGAGCACCCGACGAACTAGCCCCTCAGGGTCACCTTCGAGAGCAGTAATCCCTTCAAACTCACTAACCATGTCGACCATGCAGATTTCCTGCACCTCAGTTTCAATAATCAGCCAATCTACTTGCGTATCACATGCCGTGAACAGCGAGATCAAGCCAAGTACGGTAGCCAAGTTGATTGTTCTTTGTAGTGCAGGTGATCGCATAGTGGGCTCCCATTAGAAGTAGTAGACAAAGCCCGCTCGGGCAGACGGCGCGATTACTCGAACCACAGGGTCGCTTCGCACTTCGAGCTTCGGCCCCTCGCTATCTTCAAAACTCGCGGCCAGAGTTTCATCGAGGTTCCGAACTCGCATCTGCAGCGCACTCATGCCTCCGTGGACGTAGAACGTCATGCCCGAATAGCCAAGCTCTATGCCTAGGTGGGCGTTCGCGAAGTCGTAGCCAAACTCTCGCAGCACGGGCTCATCGAAGCTCGAATCGCCGCTAACCATTTGCGCCAGCGTGTTGGCGTTGCCCTGGAAGAATCGCCCAGCCTCAACTGTAGCAGTGGGAGTGATGAAGTAGGGAAACGCGGCCAGACTGACGCCAGCGCGAACTCCGGGAGCAAAGCCGTTGTACCCCATGCCGCCGTGAGCTCGAATTCGCGGCGTAGCCCGCCAGACGAGAGAACCACTCACGCCATCAGGAAGCCCGGCGTCAACCATGAGACCGACGCTGCCATCCTCAGCTCGCGCTCCCTCTTCCCCTCCGACCAATACGAGGCCGAGGCTGAAGACAAAGATGCAGAGAAGACGCTGGGTCACAAGAGCAGAGAACGGTCAGCGACCCCAAACTCTTAACATGTAGGTTGAAGAAACCTTTCACCTACAAGTACGTGATTTGGGCAATCACAGCTCGTAGAGACAAAAATAGGCCCGCAAGCTGCCATTACTCAGCGGTTTGCGAATGCGCGGAGTACCGCCAAGAATCTCCTCGAACTCTAGATTCGCCATTAGAAACGCGGCTCTGTAACCAGGAAAACTCTCACACCACTGCCCCATATCGTCGTAGAGATCGAGTTCACCTCCCTGAAGTCGCTCGCCATAAGGTGGATTGCTGAGAATGAGGCCTTTGTGCCCTTCCGGTAGCCGATCCCCTAGATTGCGCGCGATCACCCTGGGTGAGAGATCTCGCAAATCCGCGTGAACAATGCAGAGGTCATCAATGACCCCAGCTCGCTCTGCGTTGATCCGCATGAATTCCATTGCCCGAGCATCAATGTCGCTGGCCAAGACCACTGGGCGGGCATCCCCAAACAACGGCTCGGTCTGCAACGTAGCTCGCTCAAACGCGGGAAGTCGCAAATAGTCTGGCTGTCGTTCTTCCGACCATAGGGATTCAGCGCGAGCCATGAGCACCGCCTCGATAGCAATCGTTCCAGATCCCGCCATGGGATCGATAAGCACGTCGCTTCGTGAATCGTAGCGAGAGAGCATTAGCAGGACTGCTGCGAGATTCTCCCTGAGTGGAGCATCACCGGCCTCGACGCGATAGCCGCGCTTGTGCATAGCGCCGCCGGCTAGGTCGACGGATACGGAGAGCACGCCATCGTGAATCCGAACGGCGATCTCAATGTCGGCTTCGTGCGCATCGACTCTCAGCGAGATACCACGCTTCGCCGCCCCATCGATCAGGGCATTCTTGACTGTGCCGACGATTTGCCTCTCGCCCGCGGCAAAGCTCTGAACATTGCGAGCGCGAATCGAAAGACTGGCTCCATCCCAGAGCCATCCGCGATCGTCATTCGCAATATCGCTTGCGAGTTCTTCGTAGAGCGGTTCGAGGCGACGCGCGCTTGATTCGAACAGGTCCCAGAGCACTCGTGAGCACGTCCGGTGGTAGCTCACGGCGACCTCCGCAAGCTGGGTGTCGAAAGGATAAACCAGTGCACCGAGCCCTTGTTTCTTGGGAGTGGGAACGCGAATGCCCTGCACGGCTCTGCGTGCGAGACGCGAGAGTTCGCCGGTCATCACCTTGTTGGTGCCACTAATGCCAATCAGGCGAAGAAAGTCGATGCTAGCCATTTAGAGAAGTTAGAAATCCAGAGTGAAGGAAGAAGCGTTTTTGCAGGTACCACCCCTTGTTGCTTGTGCTCTTGGGGCCCTTGGGACGATGATGCAAAAACCTTGTCGCGAGAGCGGCTATCTTGGAGTCCCACTCTTGAAAGTACCAGGACAAGATCGGGGAATCGCCGCTGCCCCCAACTCTGGCCACCCACAGGACCTTGCGCAATTTGATTCGCGGATCGACGTGCTCCATCGAAATCGCGGGGTCTTCCTTGACTCGCCACCATCCCGCACGGTCACGAATGACTGGAACCGTCTTGATTTCGACCTCGCCTCGCCAATCGGCCTCGGCCAGTCCGCGCTCCTCAATTCCGAGAAGTGCCTCAATTCGGGTGCCAAACATGCCCTTGTCTCGGCCCTTGGCCCCCATGCGGACTCCGAGAAGCGAATCTGCGTTCGCCAGGAGCTCTTCAAGCGACTCAGGATCGCGACTCGGCCGTGGCTCGACCGCCACCTGTGGAACCGGTCTCGGCCACTCGCTGCAGGGGGGGCAGAGTCCGTGCAGCGGCCCTTGATACACCAAGCGAGAGCCGAGCACGATAGGTATGGGCTGATAGCCGCTACCCAAATGCTTGTCGCCTCCAGCCTCCATGCATGCACCGCGAATCCACAGACGCGCGCGCAGCTCCCCAACAGTGCCTTTGGCATTCTCCTTGTACTTGGCACAGAGCAAATTGAGATCCGAGCGCTGTACCCGATTGAGGAAGGCCGCCAGCGAGTGCCTATGGCGTCGCACTAGTCGATTCCGCAGAACCTCCGTATCAGCCTCGAGTAGCTCCCGCCGAGACTTCTCGCCGAGAGCCACAAAGATCCGAGACCGCTCAAGCTGCTCGGCGAAGTCTCCTACCGCATTCATTTTCGTGGACTTGTCATCGCGCAGTGCAAGATACATCCTAGCAAAGTCATGAAACGCCTCCTATTCGCCGGCTCCATTTCGCTCATCCTAGCTGCGGTGAGTTGCTCAAGGAGCGCCTCGCAACCCGACACCGAGACCCCAGAAGCAGCCTATCGCAGAGGCGACGCCTGTCCCTGAGACCGTTGCGCCTGCCGTACGCGACGTCGGCGAAGCTGGGGCAGCCAAGGTCACGGTCACGTACACGAACCAGAAGATACTTCCAAGGAGCTTAAGCAAGGCCGAGCTGAAGTCGTACAGGCTTCGGACATCCTTTGTTCAAAGACCGGCGGGTCTCGCTCCTCCGCAGCCATGTACGACCTCAGGGCCGTGCGGGCTGGCTCACACGAGCCGAGAATGGCAACGGGCTCTGGATTGGGACAGATCGAACGACCTGTTGCTTCATGCGCTCTTGGAGTTGGCTCGGTGAAGAGCGAGCACAAGGCCTGCAGTACATCTGCAGCGACATGTGGAAACCATACTTGAGAGCTTTCAGGGATTCTGGGACTACGTGTCGCCCGCCTGGGCAGGCAAATTCTTAGAACAGTGGTGTACCCGGGCCATGCGCTCGCGCATCGAGCCCATGAAGAAGATGGCTCGTCAACTACGACGACACCGGCAGTTGCTGCTCAACTGGATCAAGGCCAGAGACAGCGTATCGCTGGGGGCCGTCGAGGGGCAAAACAACC
>JAAEPE010000383.1 GCA_024222395.1 Myxococcales bacterium | reverse complement strand
CTTGACGGCTCAGACCATTGCTGGTCCGCCCAGTCGAGCGTCGCACATTGTCATCGTCAAAGGCCCCGAGTTCCTCGGATCGGTCGCGCTTGCTACGCAGTGCATCCATGTGACCGTAGTGCGAGGCTCGGCGCCGCAGTGAGGCCTCTTGCTGAGCAAGCTTGGCTTCGGCACGTTCGATGAGTGCAATTTGCTCTAGTAGTTCCTCCGGATCGGCGAATTCATCGAGTTCGAGATCCGGCATAGAAATCTTCTTAGGCTTGGCGATGAGCCCGCGCCGGGCGTTCCTCAGAACACCGCCCAAGTACTGAGTACGAGCCGCGCTGGGACCGAGGGACAACTCCTTCTCCACTGCGCGAACCGTCGCCTTGCGTTCTCTCGTTACCAAGATGCGCTGTCCTCTTAGCTGGGAATCGGCGGCTTTGAGAGCCAGTGCAGTATTCTGCGATCGAGCTTTCTGCTCGCGGAGCTTGCGATCGCGCCGCCAGCTGGCCCGAGAGCGCTTTAGCGTATCGACTTCACCAAGCTGCTTGTTGTAGGTGACGCGAAGCTCAGCCATTCGCCGGACCCAAACGGACTCGCGCTTCTGCGCGGCTCGCAAGCGAGAAGCTGCACCATTACTGTGGCGACCAGCCACTGTCAGCTCGCTCGCTATCGGCTCGGACTGAGCCACCCGTACCACGCTCTCATTGGCCGTCGCGGCCAAGCTCGCCGGCGCAGCAAGGAGCTGGATAGCGGCTAAGCAGTTGATGAGTAGAGCGGGCATGGCGATTCGTGCGGTAGGTAGGCGGCGGCGGCGGCGGCGGTAGGTAGACGGCAATGTATGCAAGAGAATGCAATACCATCTGCACCTCTCCTAGTAGCAGGTGGCATGCCAGAGCCAAGATGCTGATATTGCGTATCCTAGATCACAGACTGCCGACTAGGGCCTCAGATTTCTGAGCTTCCGCCTCGCAGGTCTAGGCAATCTCGTACTTCTCAAGTTTGTAGTAGAGCGCCGAAGTCTTGATGCCCAGAAGCCTGGCGGTCTCGGTCTTGACGCCCTTGGCCTTTGCGAAAGCCTTGACAATCAGCTGTCTCTCGAGGTCATCGAGAATGTCTGGAAGACTCATCGCTCTTGGTACCTCCAATCGCTTTTCGTCCCCCTGCCCCTGAAGCTGCGCTGGCAGTGCTTCCACCCCGATTTCGCTGCCCTCGGCAAAGACCAAGCTCTGCTCAACCATGTTCTCCAATTCGCGAACGTTGCCAGGCCAAGCGTAGACCATAAACCGCCCAAGTGCATCATCTGCAATTGTCCTGACATCAGGATTTGTCTTAGGCGCCAGCTTCTCGATGAAGTGAGACACTAGGAGTCCGATATCGTCGCGCCTTTCACGAAGAGCTGGGAGCGTCATGGGAATAATGTGGAGGCGGTAGTACAAATCCTCGCGAAACCGCCCCTCTGCGACCTCTTTGTCCAAATCCTTATTCGTCGCGGAGACAATGCGGACATCGACCTTGACGGAATGCTCACCGCCGACTCGTTCGAACTCTTGTTCCTGCAGAGCCCGCAAGAGTTTGACCTGCATGCTCATGGGCACATCACCAATTTCGTCAAGAAAGAGAGTACCCTCGTGCGCCAGTTCGAAGCGCCCCATCTTGCTCTTGATGGCGCCCGTGAATGCGCCCTTCTCGTGTCCGAACAACTCGCTCTCCAAGAGCGTCTCCGTAAGAGCAGCGCAGTTAACCTTGATGAAGGGACCATCCTTGCGCTTGCTGTGGTTGTGGATAGCTCTGGCCACCAGCTCCTTGCCTGTGCCGCTCTCCCCCCAGATGAAGACCGAGGAATCGGTTCTTGCCACCTTCTCGACGGCCTTGAAGACTTTCTTCATGATGTTGGAAGCACCAACAAGATCGGCAAACTGCCCCTCGTTCTCGCTAATCAAGTAGTCGTTGTGAGCAGCCAGTCTGTTCTTTTCTCGATGAGCAGCTCGCAGCTCCAACGCCCGATCGACTTTCAGACGCACAAGCTCAGGGGCGAAGGGCTTGGTCAAGAAGTCGAAGGCACCGAGCTTCATCGCTTCTACCGCTGTCTCAACAGTGCCAAAGCCCGTGATGATCATCATAGGGACGTCGGGATCGAGTTCTTTGATTTTCTGCAGCACGGCAACCCCATCCATGCCATCCATCTTCAAGTCGGAAATGACGAAGTCGACGGCAGGGTTCTGTTGAAATAGTTCAACTCCACCTACGCCACTCGAAGCCTTGAGCGGCGTGTGGCCCATGCGCTTGACGGTATGCGCCAAGCCCTCGCGAATGGTTTCGTTGTCATCAATTATGAGAATCGTTGAACTCATGAGGGTCTCTCTCGCGTCTCTAGGGACTGCGTCGGTTGGACGCTGGCTATGGGTAAGGCAAGGGTAAAACACGTGCCGTCATCGGCATCTGAGGTACAGCGAATGGTACCGCCATGATCTTTGGCAATCTCGTCAACAAAAGCCAATCCCAAGCCGGTGCCCTTTTGCTTGGTCGTGAAGAAGGGTTCGAATAGGCGATCGCGGGCCTCTTCGGGAATGGGTGCACCGTGATTACTCACGGAAAGGTAGGCATGTACCCCATCGGATTTCAGCGCAATCACGACAGGCTTGCCCGCCCCCTCGCCAGCCTGGATCGCGTTCTGGAGCAGATTGAGCGCGGCTCTTCGCAGCTGAAGCGAATCCCCCATGCAGTGAAGTTCTTCGAGATTCAGCTCGATCATGAGATGTGCTGAGGCTAGGTGACCGGCCTCCAAATCGGCGACCTCTCGGACTAAATTCGCCATCGCAACTCGCTCAAGTTCCGGGGCCGGCCTGCGGGCATACTCCAGAAAACTCTCGACCACGACCTTGAGATAGGCGATTTCCTTCTCGATCCGACCGAGGTGCGAGAGCTTCTCTTCGTCGCCCTCCAAGTCCTCTCGCAAGATTCCACCAAAGAGTTCGATACCACCTAGCGGGTTGCGAACCTCGTGGGCAATGCCCGCCAGCATCAGCTGCATGCGCTCGTCACGAGTCCGCAAGTCCGAGCGCATGATCTCCATGGTCGCGGCCAAGAAACCAATCTCGTCTCTCGAAGTCACGTCGATGGGGTGAGTTAGGTCTCCACCACCGATGCGCTCGGCTTCCTCGGCGAGCAGACGCACAGGTTTGGTAATTCGCATCCCCACCAAGATCGCCACACCGGCTACGACAAGAACCAAGATTCCGCCATAGAAGATGAGAGTTTTCCTGAGCTCCGCGAGGCGCTCGAAGAACTCCGCGGGCGCGTCTGCGCCGATGGCCAAAGCCACTCGCGTATCATCTTTGCTCATATAGACTGGCGCGTAGCCCGCCTTATAGAAGCGGCCATTGGCTCCCTCGAAGAGGAGTGAAGTCGCCGACGTAGCATTCTCGAAAACCAGGCCTACCTCGCCGCGGTCGATTTCCGATTGAAACTGAGCGGAACCAATGGGAGCGCCCCCGGTGTCGAGACGAGTCTGGAATTCTCGATCAAATACGTAGAGGCGCTCGACCCCCGTAGCCTTGCGCATTTCCTCTAGCCGTCGCATGCCACCTTGGTAGTAGAGGTTGTCCTCCTGCTCGTCGCCTGCGACCAGCTCGACCAAGTATTTTCCGCGCAGTTGCGTCGATGCTGCGCTGGCCACAGATTGCAGTCGCCTCCCTAGCTCTACCTCCAAGTCCTCGCGCTGCAATTCGTAGGCGAAGTAGGCGAAGAGCGAGAAGACGCCGACCGTGGGCAGCACCAAGGCTACGAGCAGCTTGAGCAGGAGTGTCCTGCGAGGACTTGTTCGCTTCTCTGAACTCAAGATGTACCAACGCGACGAAGAAGGAGGTGACCGACGCGATTACGCCCCTGGGAATCCTTGGTGCGATGAATTGCATCGACCGCATATCCCATCGATTCAAACCAGGTGCCGAGTTGCGCCAGGTCGTAGCGACGACTGTAGAGCATCGTCACCGACCGCCCCTCATCGCGGATAAGTAGATCGTGACAGAAATTGTAGGAGCCTGGCACCCTCGAGCTGCCGTCCCCTTCTCGCACTCGAATGCGCAAGTCCAAATCGCCAGCGGCACGGCCTGAGGCCACGAGATAGCGGCGATACGGCCCCTCTAGCAATAGACGTCGATTTGCCTGACCGGCTGTCTCCTCACGGTCTGGTTTGGTTAGCTCGAAAAGAGGATCGTTCTCGGGCTTCGGTGCACGCAGCCCAACCTCGATCCACAGCGCGTCGCCTGGCCTGACGATGTGCCCGAGCTTTTGTTTCACAAACACTTCCTCGTCGCGAACGTTTCCTAGAACATTCCCAAGGAACAATACCAAGCGCCTCTCCTCACTTCGGTTCTCGCCACCGTCGCGAAGGCGAGATCCAAATGCGAGATTGCCCTCTTCGAAATCCGAGCACACCGGCAGAACCGAGAGCCGTGATCGCGAAAGTGAACCATTGCGATTTGCAAAGAGGTCGCGAGCGGTTCCTGCCGCTTTGAGTAGGAGCGCAATCGAGACATCGACAGGTACGTAGCCGAGGTACCGCGCGTGAGACCGATTGCCTTCGAGCGCGGACATCAGGTGCTCGAGGATGCGAGCTTCTTTGCCGCCCTCCCCTGGGCCCAAACTGATGACTTCCAATCCCCTGGCACGATCCCGACGCCCAAGGCCCAGTAGCTGTGCCAGTGGCCCTTTGACAGCTCCGCCCGAGTCACGAGTATTGCTCAGGAAGCGCTCACAACACTCCTCCACACCTCCCAGCCAGGAATCCTGCTCATAGCCAACCTTGATGAGCCGCTCCCAGGCAAGGGCGCCCTGCGGCTCGAAGTACAAAAAGCGGTGGCCGAGATAGTCGTAGCCAACCTGATCGCGAAACTGCCGATGCAGGTCTGACGGGCTCGACCCATCCTCGATTTCCAGCGGGCTCAGCCCAAGGTCGTTGTCGAGCCCAAGTCCCGCCTGAGCACTCAGAGCACGCAGTTGCACGCGCAAGGTCGCCAGTGCGGCCTGAAACTTCTGCTTTTTGAACTCCTTCACCGATCCGGCGCGCCAATTGCCAACGCTCTCTGGCCCGACATCGGCGAGGGCGGCCACGTCTTGGTCTGACTGGAATCCAAGCTCATCGGCGACGGCGAGGAAGAGCTCCATCAGCTGGCTAGGTGAGGTCGACTTCTTTGGCATGCACTACGCTCCGCTCTCCAAGGGCCTTTGTCTCTATGCCCCCTGATCTTTCGGAGGTCAGGGGGGATCTTTCGGAACACCCATGCTCTCACACCGACCACTATCGTTCCGGTCGACATGGAATTCAACAAAGCCCTACTACTGTCCTTCGTTCTCTCACTTGCCGCTTGCTACCGACAGGCGCCCTGTGAGCAAGTTCCAGGGGTGAAGCACGCTAGAGCAGCGACTAAACAATCTCAGTCGTGGTCCCAAGGTGCACCGGGGCAGCGCATCAACATGCTCGCGACCGCACCCGGCGAGGGGTGGATGTGGCTCGATGGCTGTTGGTATTGGAATTCCGAAGACTGGGTCTGGCTCAGCCAGCAGTGGATGCCCCCAGGTGGAAGCCTGAGCTACGTTGGGCCCGAGGGCAGTGGTGGGCGCGACGACTACTGCGTGTACACGCCAGAGGCCCCCGTTCCGCTCCCCATGGCCGTGCTGTGGCCGCCTGATGCGAACTACGGCCGGAGCACTCAATTCGTCGTGATTCACGACGCCTATGAAACCCGCCATCCCCGTGGGTGGCACGATAGCAACCTGCCTCCGTCGACGATCCGCGACCATCGCCGCGATCCAATCGTGCGCGACCACCGCGGGCCCCGTCGTCGCAATGAGGTGGTGCCAGCGGACAGGGGAAGGCCTCCGTCGCCCCGATCCGGGAGTCGGCGCCCAGAGATCCCAATCATCGACACAGTCGCCCCGCCCCGACATCCTGCTCCACTGGGCGGGCGCCACGTCGTCCGCAGGCCCGACGCGCCGACTCCAGGGCATGCGAGTGCGCCCAAACCACCGGTCATCCACCACCCCACTCCGCCAAAGGCGCGGCAGTACAAACCGAAGGCCCCGGTCACAACGAGGCGAGTCGCTCCCCACGGTAAGCGGCGTCAACCACCACCGCGCAGCAAGCCCGCGCCACCGCGCAGCAAGCCCGCGCCACCACAACGCAGCAATCACCGGGCCCCGCCTCGACCTCGACCGACGCCTCCAAAGAGGTCCTCGTCACGCGCCCCAGCGCGCGATCTCAATGCCGGGGTGCAAAAGCAAAAGTCGGAGCAGTTCGGCGCCTGTATAGCCCGAAGCTCCGACAATTGCGGTAGGTAGCAGCGATGCCCTCTCCGAATCCGCTGAGGGCTCCGACGCTGCCACCATTGTTCACCACGCGATCTAGCGCTTGGAGAACTGGAAGCGTGCGCGTGCGCCCTTGAGGCCCGGTTTCTTACGCTCTTTCTTGCGGTCATCGCGAGTGACGTAGCCAGCTGCTTTGAGCTTGGTGCGTGACTCAGGATCGTCCTTGAGAAGTGCGCGAGTGATGCCGTGGCGGATTGCGCCAGCTTGTGACGACATGCCGCCGCCTTTTACGGTGCAGATGACATCCCAATCACCGAGAACATCGAGTTCTTCGAATGGCTGACGAATCACCATGCGAGACGTGGCTCTCGCAAAATAGCTCTCGTCGTCACGGCGGTTAATGGTGAAGCTGCCCGTGCCAGGAGTAATCCAGACGCGAGCGACTGCCGTCTTACGGCGACCGGTTGCATACGTTCTTTGATCAGACATGGATATTCCTAGGCTTGGATGGTGAGTTCACGGGGCTTCTGGGCCTCGTGCTCGTGGGTAGATCCGCTGTAGATCTTGAGTTTCTTCATCATTTGGCGACCAAGGGATCCGGAAGGAAGCATGCCCCAGACTGCGCGTCGGATGACTTCTTCGGGCTTATCAGCAATCATCTTCTCAGCGGTGCGCTCGCGAAGGTGACCGATATAGAGCGTGTGGTGACGGTACATCTTCTGCTTGAGCTTGTTACCCGTGAGCTTCGCTCGGCCAGCGTTGAGCACGATGACAAAGTCGCCGCAATCGGTATTGGGAGTGAAGGTGGGCTTGTGCTTTCCGCGAAGAAGGGAAGCAATTTTTGATGCAGCTCGGCCGAGAACAACGCCGTCCATGTCGAGGACGTGCCATTCTCGCTGTGCGAGAGCCGCTTCTTTGGTTAGCCAGGTAGATTTTTGACGCTGAGGCATTTATCTAGTGTTTCTTTCGTTGCCCAAATGGGCCACCAAGTTGGCGAGGCGGAACGTTTATAGGAAGCCCCTGACGATGTCAAGGCAGATGAGGCGCCAGCGTGATGACTATGCTCACAGTGCGAGGACGACGACGATCATCTACACTGGCGGGAACCCCCGTGCAAGTTCCCAAGGCCCCACTTCCCCTGCTCCTACTGATTGCTTCTCTCCGTATTCTCGGTGCCTGTGGTGAAGATCCGCCCAAAGGCCCAGCCGCCATTGAAATCGGTACGGGAACCACCGCCTACGAGCCCCTTATTAAGGGACAAGAGCTGGGGCTTGTCGCTGGTATCCAGGGGGGCTACCACTTCGTCATCAACGCGCGAATGCAGAACTTGCTGCCAGGCGACCCTTCCATGCCAAACGCGCTGGGGAACCCTCAAACGCGCTTTTCCGTCTATCTAGAAGACGGCAGCCGAGTGGACAACACGGCCCCACCCTACCGGCTTGGCTACCGAGCAGAGATGGACGACTGGTTCGAGATGCCCTCGGGACGCATTCTTCAGCTTGATGATGACCTGATCGCCGACGACGACCTACTAGACAAGATTTTCGAGCAGGAAACCCGACTTGTTGTCGAAGTTCGGGATGCTCGAGGTGATGAGGCCACCCACGAGGCAACCGTCGTCGCAGTGCCAGGAGAAGGTTTCTAGACCCGAAAGTCACACCCCCTTGCTACCAATGATACAAGTGTTCAGTGCCGACGCCCACCTTGGCGACTGGGCTCATATCTAAATGCAAATCAACAAATGAGAATTGGTTTCATACTCAAACCCGTCCAGAACAGCGACGCGCAGAACGTGCTAAGCACGATGGCCGCTTGGGCTATCGAGCAAGGACACGAGACGATGGTCGTCGCCGAAGACAGGGTCAATCCACTCGGGGCAGTCCTGGTGCCCGAATCGAAATTCGGGGACTCTGTCGACCTCTGCGTGGTCATGGGCGGCGACGGCACCATGCTCAGGGCCAGCGCTACGATGGCCAGGGCTGATCCCGCGAGGTCAGTCCCACTCTTAGGCATCAATCTCGGCCGCCTTGGTTTTCTCAGCCCCTTCGATCCGGCCGACGCTGTTGAGAGCCTCGATGCAGCGATCTCGGGCAAGCTCGATACCGTCGAGCGAATGCGCCTGAAGATCACCTACCGCCCGCTCGTCGGCAGGTCGGTGGTCCGTTCGGCTCTCAACGATGTCGTAATCAGCCAGGGCGCCATGGCTCGCCTGGTCGAGCTGCAGGCACATCGCGACGGCGAGTTCATTAACTCCTACCGTGCCGATGGCCTGGTCGTCTGCACGCCAACAGGGTCCACTGCCTACAACCTAGCCGCAGGCGGTCCAATTATGTACCCCGGGCTCAACGCCTTGGCCATCACTCCGATCTGCGCCCAAGGTCTCACCAACCGCCCCCTCGTCGTTCCAGGCCAAGGCAAGGTGCTCATTTCGATGAGTGGCGAGTCGAAGGGGGTCGTATTGACCATTGATGGACAGTGGGCACATACATTCCAAACTGGGGACAAGGTGGAAATCACACCGTCCGATGCTCCGGCCGTCATCTTCACCTCAGACTCAGACTACTTCAACATCCTGCGCGCCAAGCTGCACTGGGGTGTGCAGCCCGTTCGCTAGCTCAGAGCAACTAAGTCCTCCACTAAGAGAATTTCCTATGCTAAGGCACCTTCGAGTCACCAACTTCGCGATCCTCTCCGACGTCTCCATCGAGTTCGCTCACGGTTTCAATGCGCTCACCGGCGAGACCGGCGCGGGCAAGTCGCTCATTGTGGAAGCAGTCAACCTGCTGCGAGGGGGCAGAGCGAGTGCAGACATTCCACGTGCCGGCGCTGAGCAGGCGGTCGTAGAAGCCATCTTCGAAATCACAGATTGGATTCGAGAGCCCATCCGAAACATCCTCTCCGACGCGGGGCTGCCACTTGGCGAAGAGTGCGAAGACGAGCTCCTCGTTCGTCGAGTTATCCACAAAGGTGGTCGCTCTCGCACGTATATAAATGGCGCCCTAACAACGGCCTCCCGGCTTGCGGACATGGGAGGGTTCTTGGTGGATCTAAGCGGGCAGCACCAGCACCAGGGGCTCGTAGACCCAAAGCGGCACCGGGCGATTCTCGACTCGTTTGCAAGCAACGAGAAGCAACTGGCGCAGATGAAGCGGGCCTACGAAGACTTCGCAGCCGCACGCACTGCCTTGCAACAACTCGAGAACGACTCCCAAAGCCGCGACGAGCGCCTCGACTACCTGCGTTTTCAATTGCAAGAGCTGCGCGAGGCGGAGCTCTGTGCCGGAGAAGGCGAAGAGCTTGAGCGAGAACGCTCAGTGCTAGCTAGCGTCGACAAGTTGCACGCAGCAGCAGCAGAGTGTGAGTCGCAGCTGTACGGAGCCGATGACTCTGCGGTCGATAGACTCAACCTGGCGGCACGCGCTCTCGAAAGCAGCGTAGCTCTCGACCCATCCCTTGCCGACTGCAGCCAGCTAGTTAGTGAAGCGCGCACGCTAGCCGAAGAAGCAGCTCGATCCATCCAGAATTACGTTGGCAACCTCGACGCAGATCCAGCCCGCCTCGCTGACATAGATGACAGGCTTGCGCACATTCGGCGCCTCACTCGCAAGCACGCTTGCACCCTCGACGACCTAGTCGCGAAGGTTGAGTCTCTTGAAGGCGAATTGCACGATCTAGACAACCGGGACGAGAGAGTCGCGGAACTCAAGGCTGCCATGAGCAACACGGAGAAGGTGGCGAAGAAGACGGCCAGCACCCTGCGCAAGCGCCGAAAGAAGGCGGCGGGCAAACTCGAGGGCGACGTCTCCCCTGCCCTCGCGGCCCTTGGCATGCCTTCGGCAACCCTCTTCTGCAATTTCGAAAATTGCGAGCTCAGTGCCGAGGGACACGATCGCGTGGAGCTACTGCTTGCGGCCAATACGGGCGAAACCGCCAAGCCGCTATCGAGAGTCGCCTCTGGCGGCGAGCTATCGCGAATCATGCTGGCACTCAAGTTGGTGCTCAGGCGGGCAGATACGGTTAGCTCCTACGTCTTCGACGAGGTAGATACAGGCATAGGCGGAGGCATCGCCGAAGTCGTTGGCCAGCAAATTCGTCAAGTAGCAAATGAGCGGCAAGTTCTGTGCGTAACTCACTTGCCGCAAATCGCAGCATTCGCCGACGTGCACTTCCACGTAAGCAAGAGCGAAGCTGCCGGGCGAACGGAGACCTGCGTTACGCGACTCACCGAGAAGCAGAGGCTCGTGGAGACAGCACGAATGGTCGGCGGCGTCAAAGTATCTGCGCAGGCAAAGGCTCACGCTAAAGCGATGCTGGCGGCGGCTCGCAGCTAGACCGCCGAGCGTAAATAATGATCGGCCCGATGGTCCTGCTTTCCCGATTGCAGCGTTGTTCATTTCGTCATTTGCCCGGGCAAAATCCTCATTCGCGCCTTGCACTCGAAAAATCAGAACTCACTATCCTCGGTCATTCTTTTCGCTCGACGGTCTAGTCGATCTGTCATCCCGAATGGCCAGGTGCGGATTCTGGCCACTGCTGTGTTTTGCTGAGACCATGAGTTCTTACTCACCACTGTAGGACTCAGTCATGCACATAAAGCAACCCGGCGGATTCTCTCGAGGCAAGATCGTTCTCGAGGGCCCTGCCCAACACATCACCCCCGAGTCGCTGCTCGCAGAGCTCGATCAGTACTAGGGAGCATAATGGCTTCAAGGTCTACAAGTCCGCCCTCGTGGGCCTGGATGTCGCAATCAACAAGAGCGGCTGGACCGGTGTCGCGATAAAGATCAAACAAGAGGGTACAGGCACGGTACTCGCGCACAACGCCTTCTCTCGATCGGCTCTGGTGCGGATAGCAGCAGCAATCCCCCTGCCAGCAATGCCAGTCACCGCTGCAGTGGGTTGCCGAGCATCGGCATTGGTACTGCGGCGCTTGTCAGCAGCACAAGTAGGTAGGAAGGCTCTAGCTTGAGCCGCGCTAAGTCGGCTGGTCTACGTACTGGGTGAGTTGCGACGCTTGGCGCGGCGACTGCGGCGCATGCCACGAGACTTGCCACCCGGACGGCTGTGGTCGACCCATCGGTAGCTAGGCTGCCCTGGAGCGCGAAAGTCGACGTGCACGAAGTTCGAGCGGGGGTAGAGCCCCACTCCCATGCCCCCTCTATCGAGAGACTTGACGTAGGCGTTGAGCACTCGTGTGCTCACACCTGGAATTCGAATATCCATCGCAGAGGCATGGTAATGGCGACTGCCCTCGTTGCGCTGAAAGCGAAATCCCGAGACCAGGTGAATGCGCTTGCCGCCAAAGTGATCTTGGATGCGAGAGAGCATTTCGTAGAGACGCGGATCAACGGAGCGCTCTTCTTTGGTGCGTCTGCAGCGAAACTCGTGGTCGAGCTTGGCCAGCGCCGCATCGTCGAAGTTGCCATCCTCGGCGTAGAGCTGAAGTCTGATTTCTTCTTTGAGATTCTCGCTGATGACCCATAGATCTCCAGACGGTCGCTCAAGGGGAGTCGTATTCAGCTTGCTCTTGGCAACAGCATGGCCTCTTGTCTTTTTGCGGCCACGTCGGCTGCGCTTGCCATTCTTGGCCGAGCGCTTTCTAGCCTTCGACTTGGTCGAAGACGACTTGGCTGCCGCAACTCCGTGACCTTCTAGGAATCCCTCGCCACTCACCAGCACTGGTCCGGCCACCATGCAGAGAGCGGCAAGGGCAGCGAGTGTGAATCTGATACGGCGGTACAAAATGGACAAGCAGATTTGGTGAATTTTCCTCCTAATGCCTGCCCCCGTCAAAGAAATTGAACATTCGGAGGAATAAGCCTGAAGGGAGTGTCGCAGCCGCAACTCGGCAGCTACTTTGTGGTCTCGGCCGGATTTGGCCCATCCTGAAGCGGAATGTGCACGAGCTCCACACCTAGCTTCTCGGCGACCTTGAAGATGCGCTCGTCCCGGTAGAACTCGCCAAAGCAGATTCGGGTCACACCAGAATTCATCAACGCTTTGAAGCAGTTCCAGCATGGGCTGGCAGTCACATACACTGTGGACTTATCGATGTTCACGCCATTGCGAGCCGCCTGGAGAATCGCATTCATCTCGGCATGTATGGTGGCGACGCAGTGGTCGTTCTCCATCATGTGCCCCTCCTCGCTGCAGTGAGGCATGCCCCGGATCGAGCCATTGTAGCCGGTTGAGAGGAGCATTCGATCCCGGACCAGGACCGCTCCAACGAACTTGCGGTGGCAAGTAGCCCGAGTCGCAATGACCTTTGCAATGTTCATGAAGTAGTCGTCCCAGGGGGCACGCACGTGGGTGGAAGGCTTGGCGGTCTCAGACATGGGCGGCATCCTACGACGCGGGTCTGAGAGTTGGCTCCAGCGGGCTGAGACTTGTCCGGATGAGATTGCTATGTTCCGCGGCGTCTTATGGCCAAGGGTAAGTACTCCGAATCGCTAAACCTCCCCTCCACCGATTTTCCAATGCGCGGTGGGCTCGCCACCCGTGAGCCAGAGTTTCTGGCGGGATGGAAAAAAGCCGGGCTCTACGAAGCGATTCAGGAGAAGCGCAAGGATTCGCCTTCGTTCATCCTGCACGATGGTCCGCCCTACGCCAACGGCAACATTCACTACGGGCACATCCTCAACAAGCTGCTCAAAGACCTGGTCGTTAAGTACAAGAGTATGGCCGGCTTCCGAGCGCCCTACATCCCCGGCTGGGACACCCATGGTCTCCCGATCGAGCTCGCAGTCGACAAAGAGCTCGGCAAGAAGAAGCGGGACATGAGCAAGCTCGAGATTCGCAAGGCTTGCCAGGAGTACGCAGAAAAGTTCGTAAACATCCAGAGTGAGGAATTTCAGCGCCTCGGTGTCTTCGGCGCCTGGGATAGGCCCTACCTCACTCTGCACAAGAGCTACGAGGTCGCTATCGTCAAAGCGCTGGCTGAATTTGCTCGCGGCGGCTACCTCTACCGCGGCAAGAAACCCGTCTACTGGTGTCCAAAGGATCACACCGCTCTGGCCGAAGCCGAGATCGAGTACGCGGATCACTCCTCCCCTTCCATCTACGTGCGCTTGCCTATGGTGGATTTCGATCCAGTAGTGCTCGACGATGGCCTCTCGGGGAAAGACCTTAGCCTAGTTATCTGGACCACCACCCCGTGGACGATTCCGGCCAACCTAGCGGTGGTCGCCCACGCAAATCTTGAGTATGTGGCTATCCCGGCCCCAGGGAAGGATGACGAGTACCTCTTGGTTGCCAAAGGTCTGGCAGAGAAGTTCCTAGCTGGCATCGGCACTGAGGTCGACGAATCCACGTGGATTGCTCTCGACTCCGAGAAGTTCCTAGCCATCGAGGGCGCAAGCTACAAGCACCCTTTCGTCACAGAGAAGAAGACCGAGAACGACTTCAAGATCTGGTTTGCCGACTACGTCACTCTCGAGCAAGGCACAGGCCTTGTTCACACAGCGCCCGGCCATGGTGTCGACGATTACAAGACAGGAGCTTCCCATGGTCTCGAGGTCTACGCCCCCGTGGATCACGCTGGCCGATTCACCGACGACGTGCCCAACTGGGCCGGACTAAAGACTACCGTAGCCAACCCACAGATCGTCGAGTTCTTGCACGAGTGTGGCGCTCTGCTCAACAAGCCCGGCGAGAGCATTGCTCATAGCTATCCGCACTGCTGGCGCTGCAAGGGCCCAGTGCTCTTCCGCGCCACCGACCAGTGGTTCATCTCCGTGGATCACGAAGGCCTTCGAGACCGCGCCCTAGGCGCAATCTCCGAGACAAAGTGGGTTCCGGGCTACGGAGAGAAGCGCATCAACGGCATGATCGCCAACCGCCCAGACTGGGTGCTCTCACGCCAGCGCCTGTGGGGAACGCCCATCCCAGCATTTCACTGCACCGACTGCGGAGAAGCCCACACCAGCGCCGCCATCATGGATTTTGTAGCCGAGCTCTTCGAGCGCGAAGGCGCCGAGGCTTGGTACACCAAGCCTGCCTCGGAGCTAATGCCAGAGGGCACCAAGTGCAGCTGTGGTTCTAGCAACTTTGAGCCGGAGCAAGCCATCGTCGATGTTTGGTTCGAATCGGGATGCTCGTGGCTCGCCGTTGTCGAGGATCGCGAAGAACTCTCAGATGCCGACCTATACCTCGAAGGTTCGGATCAGCATCGCGGGTGGTTTCACTCCTCCCTCCTCGTCGCACTCGGCGTCGCCAACAAGGCTCCTTACAAGACTGTGCTCACCCACGGCTTCGTGCTCGACGAGAATGGCAAGCCCTATTCGAAGAGCTCCATCGAGAAGGCTCGACGCGAAGGCAAGAAGACCAAGTACATTGCGCCAGACGATGTCATGAGCAAGAACGGGGCTGAAGTGTTCCGTCTTTGGGTAGCCTCGACCGAATTCCGCAACGACATCCCCTACTCGGAGACGATCATCAAAGGGCTTACCGACTGGTATCGCAAGTTCCGCAACACCAGCCGCTACATGCTCGGCAATACTTCCGACTTCGATCCCAACACTCACAACGTGGGCAACGTACAGCTCTCCGAGCTCGACTCTCTGGCGCTAGGCCGGCTCGACGACCTAGTCGCACGGGTGAACGCAGCCTACGAGAACTACGAATTCCACACTGTCTATCGCAGCTTGGTCGACTACGTGGCCGTGGATCTCAGCGCCCTCTATCTCGATGTCGTCAAAGATAGGCTCTACTCGGACCGCAAAGACGCTCCAAGCCGCCGAGCAGTGCAAGCCGTGCTCTTCCACATCACCTCTGCTCTCGCTCGCATCGCAGCTCCGATCCTCTGCTTCACCGCCGAAGATGTCTGGAAGCACCTGCCCGAATGGGAAGGCAAAGAGTCATCCGTACACCTCTCCGATCTTCCCAAAGGCACGCTGCTCGAAGAGAGCTCGGCTGCGGTCAAGACTTGGACCACTCTCCGCAAGTACCGAGACCTTTGCGGCAGCGCACTAGAAGAGTTCCGAGCGACAAAGCACCGTTCCGAAGATGCCTGCCTCACGCTGCACCCTCCCTCGGACGATCGGGCGATCCTCGAAGCCAGTCTTGATACCTTCGCCAACCTGGCAATCGTTTCCAAGGTCATTCTCGGCGACGGAGACGACGGCAGGATCGAAGTGAGCGAGGCTCCGGGCGATCGCTGCGACAGATGTTGGCGCTGGTATGAGGAGATGGCCTCAGATCCTTCCGACCTCTGTCTGCGCTGCGAAGGCGCTGTGAAGTAACCCAATGAGGCCGATCCTCTTGCACGTCGGCGCGGTAGAGATACCCGCCTACCTGACAATGATTATGTTCGGCTTCTTTGCGGCAGCCCTCATCGCGCGCAGAGATGGGGGACGAGCCGGTGTCGACGAGGTCGCTATGGTCGACCTCTGCATCCTCATGCTCATGCTCGGGGTTGTCGGGGCTCGGCTCTTGGCCGTACTCAGTGATGGCTTCCTGCTCGACTTCGTGAATCTATGCACGAACTCCAAACTCGTCGATCCTATTGATACGGGCGTGCGCTTCTGTACGGCGGATAGCCAGTGCGGCGGCGACTACCTCTGCGACCTTGGAGCCCAGTCCGCCGTTGTCGCCGGTGAGAGGCGCAGCATGTGCTACCCGCCACAAGACTGCCTCGCGGTCTTCAAGTTTTGGCAGGGCGGACTCACCTTCTATGGCGGCATGCTCTTGGCAATTCCCGGCGGCATGCTCTTCGCCAGGCGTCGCAATATTGGCGCTCTGCTCGCCGCCGACCTATTGGCCCCGGCCCTCATGCTCGCCCTGGCAGTTGGGCGTGTCGGCTGTTTCCTCAACGGCTGCTGCTACGGGGCAGAAACTGCAGGTAGCCTAGGCGTGCTCTTTCCCGGGCATTACCTTGAGAGGCACCCAACGCAACTCTACGAGAGCCTGTTCGCACTCGCTCTCTTTGCAGTTCTGCGCTGGCTTCTGCGTCCGCTACTAAGCCGGGACGGCCAGCTCTTTGGCGCCATGCTCACCTCGTACGGCGTCTTCCGCCTGGGCATAGAACTGTTGCGCGATGATCCCAGGGGTGCTCTCGGGCCTCTCTCCACCTCCCAGATCATTGCCCTCCCCCTATTTGTCGCTGGCATTGGGCTCCTGCTTCTCAAACGCCCCGCGCGAGCAGCATCGCCCCCCAAGTGAGAGAAATAAGTTTGAAAGTCGGCCGAGACGCCTTATCTTTTATGCGTGCGCGCTCTTCCTCTCGTTCTCACGCTTACACTCTTCGGCTGCGCCGGTGACGACAATCCCATCGACGCCCCACCAGGTGGTGGTGGTGGAGGTGGAGGTGGAGGTGGTGGAGGTGGAGACGCAACGCCTTCCAAAAGCGACTCCGGTGTCGAGGGTCTTCATGGAGCGCTTTGCCTCGTCGAGGATTTGCGCGATCCCACAAATTGTACAACCGGGGTAAAACTCGTAGGTATTTCGATAGAAGAAGTAACAACCGGCGAGACCGTACTGAGCGACTTTGACGGGAGTTTCACGATTCCCCTGCCCCCCACAGGCACTGTCGCCCGGCTCAAGATTGGTTTCGGCGAAAGCGTGTATCACAACGTCCTAGTCCCGATTGCCGTCGGCGCAGAAAACGTACAGGTCCCTCTTCTCACAGAAGTCACTTGGCAAGAACTGCTCACCGCCAACGGAGCCATTGAACCCGATGAAACGGCCTCCATAGCTGCCTACATAGTCTCCGACAATACGGCTGCTTCCGCTGTCGAAGTAATTCAACCTGCCGGCGGTAACCTTCCTCTCTACGACGGACCAGCGGGCCCCAATGATTGGCAACCCACTGGCCTCACAGGCGAGGAAGGCGCGGCCCTGTTACTTTCTGTCCCCGCAGTCGATCCTGAAGTGTCGTTCTCGGTAGCTTCGGCGGGCGGGTTGCAAGTCGTAGAGGGCGTCCCCGTGCTTGCTGGAGCACTGACGTTTGTCGTGTATAACCTGCAGTGAGCCAGGAGGTTGTGCCACACTCACGCGATGCGCAAACACATTGCCCTCGCCAGCCTATTCTTCGCACTGAGCTTTTCTGCCTGTAAAGACGACGAGGCGAAAGAGACTACGAAAACTTCTGAGACGCCAACTGCCCCCAAGGCCAAGGACACTGCGCCCGCAAAGCCTGCGATTCCCACCGCTCCAAAGGCCAGCGAAGCCATCATGGCACAGGCGAAGGTTATCGCTGCCTCGGGCAGCAAAGTCTCAGGCACGGTGCACTTCAGCATGAAGGGTGAAACCGTAGGCGTGCACGCGACCATCTCGGGGCTCGCCCCTGGTGAGCATGGCTTTCACGTACACGAGAAGGGCGACTGCAGCTCGCCGGATGCAAAGAGCGCGGGCGGCCATTTCAATCCCCACAGTGTCGACCACGGCGACCCAAAGGGCGAAACCCACCACGCCGGTGACCTTGGCAACATCGCCGCCAATGCAGAGGGCACAGCGGAGCTTACCGTCGACTTGCCTTCGAGTTTCCTATCGCTAGCGCCCGATGCTGCAAACAACATAGTGGGTCGTGCAGTCGTTGTTCATGGCGGTGTGGATGACCTCAAGTCCCAGCCATCCGGGGCATCCGGACCGCGAGTCGGCTGCGGTGTCATCGAGATGTACAAGGCCGAATAGCAAGACGAGGCACTCGCGATCACTTCCGACCGCGACCGCGGCGACCACGTTTGCCGCGCTCTATGCGACGAACTCGTCGCAGGCGCGCGCGAGCTTTGCGCTTGGTCTTTGCTTTCTCTTTTTGGCCGGCACGAGTAATGCCTTGGATCGCGAGATCCTCCGCCTGTTTTGACGCGGCGGCAGCGAAGAACCTGAAGTACTCGACAGCCGAGAGAATCGAGATAACAAGCGAGACGTAGAGCACCATCAGGCCGATTTCGTGAAAGCTCAACGCGTAGTCGAAGAAGAGAATCGGATAGCTAAAGTGAAATAGTAGGAAGATGATTCCCGTGAGTTGCAGAGCGGTCTTGGTCTTGCCCCCTGCGCCGGCTGCGATGACGAAGCCCTCTTGCGAGGCGATTGCCCGCAAACCTGTAATCGCGAGTTCTCTGGACATCAGCGCGATGACCAGCCAAGCGGGTGCGCGCCCTTTGGCAACCAGCATGACTAACGTCGAGAGCACTATGAGTTTGTCCGCCAAGGGATCCAGAAATTTCCCTACGACGGTTACAAGATTGAGACGTCTCGCCAAATATCCATCGAGAGCATCGGTGGCCGCGGCAAAGGCAAATATGAGCGCCGCCAGCGCCGAGTAGCGATAGCTGTAGTTATCGATGAAGATAAGAATCAGCGGTATGAGGGCAATGCGCGAGAGGGTAATGAGATTCGGTATGTCGGTAATCTCATCACGCAGTGGCCGGAATTTGGCTTTCTGAACGGTTAGGAACTCTGCACCGCCGGCTCCAGTGGAGTCGCCGCTCAAGAGCCGCCTTGGGTGTCGTGAAGCAAGACGGCGCCCTCTCCCGAACACTCGACAAAGGGGCTCGATGTGCGACCGCCGGCTGCAGGTTCTATTAGGCGCGCCACCACTTGGCCGATCCAGCCCGCGAGAGCCTCAGAGTCGACGTACATCACGCGATCCGGACTCAGGCGAACCGAGAGCGGCTCTTTGGGGGTGCGCATAGCGACGCATCCGGTCCCTCGGAACGAAGCGACTCGGAATTCGGATCCTGGAATGCGACCATTCTCCCAGCGCAGGCCGGGGTCGAAGGCGAATACACATTCCTCACGCAGATAGACGACATCGTTGTCAAGAGCGAGCGGTGTGAAGCTCTCCCCTCCAGAAGCAGCCAAGAGGTAACCTTCGCCAGTCACGAGAAATAGCTTTGCGTCACCACTTCCAAAGACCTCATCACTCTGCTGGCCACGGATGCGACGAGTCGCTGGCTCAAATCCCAACTCTCCGGAGCTAACCATGACGCCCTGGGTACGAGATATGAGTTGCCTATGGACCTGAGCTATCAGCACCCCACCCGCGCCGATTTCGAGAGTTTGACCGCCCTCGTTTGGCCGCAGAAGGCGCCTGGTGGCGAAGGAGGAGACAGCCTCCGGAGCTGTGTGGCCCGGTGGTGCCGTCGCGAGCACAGCCTTGGTCGATGGCTGCGCCACTTCGACGGCCTGGGTGATCATGCCGACGTCCGACGCGGCCTGAGGCGATGCGGATGACTCGGGATCGGATTCGGGATCGGATTCGGGATCGGATTCGGATTCGGACTCCGACTCGGGGTTCGGTTGCGTCTTCTCAGCGGATTCGGCGCTGAAAATCAGCTCAGGGCTAGCGCTGTTATCTGCGGTCGGCTCGACCGCACTGCCAGGAGCCTCAGCGGCGACTCGCTCACGGATGCGCCCCCGAGTCTCCTCGTCCAAGTACTGCCCCATCTCCGCTGCAAGGTTGCTCTGGTCCGCACAGAGGAAGGCCTCGTAGGCATGTTCGTACTCACCATTGCGAGCGTAGGCGAGCCCGAGATAGCTGACCGTGGCGATTTGCGTCGGATCGAGGTCGCGAGACATTGCGAGTTCTACAATGGCCTCCGCCGGGCGATCGAGCTTGAGATGCACGAGCCCGAGATTGGAGCGATACGACGCATCCTTCGGACTCTTAGCTACGAGTTTCTCGTAGATATCGCTGGCTGAGTCGAAGTCTGCCAGTCGAAAGAGGGTCAGGCCCAGGAGGCCAAGGGCTTTTTCGTGTTCCGGATCGAGCTTGAGTGCTCCGTGAAAGCAGTCGCGGGCCTCTTCAACCTTGTCGTCCTGCAATAGTTCGCCACCACGTGCGATCAGAGATTCGAACTCGTCGGCGGTGCTGCTCGTCGCGGAAATATCAGGCACGATACGGATATTAGACGTTGGGCCCGCCCCTGTGCCATACGAATTCGGGCCAGAGTTCTAATATTGCGTACGCTGGGCATCCGCGTACTTGTAGTAGCGATCGAGAACCATGCGCAGGTACTTGCGCGTATGCTGGTACGGAGGCACTTTGTCTCCGTACTTAGCTAGCGACCCAACGCCCGCGTGATAGGCGGCAATCGTGAGCACTAGATCGCCATCGTAGCGATTGGCCAGAACACGGAGGAGTCGTGTGCCCCCCAGGATGTTCTCCCTGGGATCGTGCACGCTGTGGACGCCCATATCCTTGACCACAGCCGGCATAAGCTGCATTAGGCCCCGTGCGCCAAACACGCTAACGACCCGTGGATCGTAGTCAGACTCGACTTTGATGACCGCGCGAATGAGTGCGACGGGCAATTGGTAGAGCCCCGCAGCCTCGTAAATGTAGTCGTCGTAGCGGGTGAATCGCTCGGGCGACCTGTCTCGAGAAGGTACTTTGTCGCAACGCTCGCAATCACCTCGGCGGGCGGAAGCTTTTCCGTTGGCAGGATCGTTTTTCTGGATGCGCTTCCACTTCCCCGCATCAGCCTTGCCAGGGCGCACGTTGGTGAAGTGTACAACGTTGTCTTTGTCCGTATAGGACCAGACATCGGCAAGAACAGGCTCCGTGCCAAGGGCTAGCAGAGCAATAACTGCCCACATAATTCCGGTACGAGACATCGCAAAGACATACTAGCAGGGAAATCGCTTGAGACCTAGAGACACGCCAAGCGGCGGCCTTGTGCCTAAGAAGTAGGCTAAGCTGCACCGGTGCTAGGAGACATCTGTGGCCACCGGTAATGAGAGAGAGACCGACTATCTGGTCATAGGATCAGGCATTGCGGGCCTGTACTTTGCGCTCGAAGCCGCCGACCACGGCCATGTCACGATTGTGACGAAGAAGCGTCCCTCCGACTCAAATACCGCGTTGGCTCAAGGGGGCATTGCCGCAGTGCTCGGCGACGACGATTCTCTGCAAGATCACGTAGACGATACCTTGCGGGTCGGCGAGGGGCTCTGTGACCGCAAGATAGTCGAGGGTGTGGTCGAGGAAGGTCCGAACCACGTGCGCATGCTCGCCCAACTCGGCGTCGACTTCGCTCGCGACAAAGAAGGTGGTGAATTCGATCTGGGTCGGGAGGGGGGCCACAGCAAGCGCCGTGTCGCCCACTATCAAGATGCCACCGGCCAGGCCATTTCAGAGGCTCTCCTCGCTGCAGTGGCTAAGCATGCCAACATCACCTTGCTCAAGAATCACATTGCCATCGATTTGCTTTCGATGGCCAAGTACGGGGGCGAAGAAGCGTGCTTTGGAGCCTACGTGCTCGATCGAGATAAGGGCTCGATCGTGGCGATCGTCGCACGAGCAACAATCCTCGCTTCAGGTGGTGCGGGCAAGGTCTACATCTATACCTCAAACCCAGACGTCGCTACTGGCGATGGAATGGCCATGGCCTATCGCATTGGCGCACAGGTCTCCAATATGGAGTTCGTGCAGTTCCACCCGACTGTGCTCTATCATCCCCACGCGAAGTCGTTCCTCATCTCGGAGACTCTGCGTGGTGAAGGAGGCAAACTCAGACTCGCAGGCGGCCGCGAGTTCATGGATGCCTACCATCGACTCTCATCCCTTGGCCCTCGCGACGTAGTGGCACGAGCCATTGACAACGAACTCAAGCGCTCTGGTGCAACATCCGTCTTTTTGGACATGACCCACCTAGATGCCAAGTTCGTCCGCGAGCGCTTCCCAACCATAGGGGAGCGATGCAAGACCTTGGGAATCGACATTGCCGTGGACCCAATACCCGTCGTGCCCGCAGCTCACTACCAGTGCGGAGGCGTTGTCTGCGATGCCAACGGTCAGAGCACCGTCAAGAATCTCTTTGCCATTGGTGAGACATCGAGCACAGGTCTGCACGGAGCGTGTCGTTTGGCTTCGAATTCTCTGCTCGAAGGTGTGGTCTTTGGTGCACGAGCCGCTGCGGCTGTTCGTCACACGGACCTCATCCGCCCGTCACAGGTGGCACCTTGGCGCTCGGGCAATGCAACCGACTCCAACGATGCCATCGTGGTTGCGCTCAACTGGGAAGAAGTGCGCCGCTTCATGTGGTCGTACGTAGGAATTGTTCGCAGTGACAAGCGCTTGGAACGTGCACTCAGACGTATCGAGCTCTTGCGCCAAGAAATTGGCGAGTACTACTGGGACTTCAAAATCAATAGTGACATTATCGAGCTTCGCAACCTCGCTCTGGTTGCACACCTCATCATCGAGAGCGCGCGGCGCCGCAAAGAGTCTCGCGGCCTGCACTACACCCTCGACTACCTCGAGAAGGATCCGGGCCAAGCGAAGGAGACCGTGCTGCATCAGAGTTCGGGGCCTCCGGTCTAGCCCCCCATACGTTGGTCATGGGTCTCGCTGCTAACAGGCCCCGTGCCAAGGTCTTCGTGGCAGCATGGGCCGAAAACAAAATGAGGCGCCGGAACCTCATGCCCCGGCGCCCTCCGCGAAGCGTGGCCGTCCGTCATTAGATGCTTCGCAGATTGAACAACAGGGAATAATACAAACGCTGGACCATGGGGGCGGGTATCCGCATTTCGAGTACTTAGCCAACAGTCGTGAACATTGCTTCACGTCCCCTCTGTTGCCGACTAGGCACGGACGGCAGCCCAAGAGCCGTTTGCATTGCCCCCACAGCCTCGCTACAACAGTTCGGTGTTTCGCCGAATCACTCTGACGTGCGTCCTGGGACTCGCCGCCTGCGGCCCGCGCGCCCGCACGGCTCCGGCCGACGACGGTTTGCAATCCTATTTGCAGGCGCTTCGCAGTGACGATCCCAAGCCGCTCTACGAGATGCTCACAAGCGAGCAACGTGCAGCAATCTCCTACGAGGCCTGGGTAGCCCAGTGGCGCGGCAGCGCGGCAGAGCGAGCGCAACAAGCAGACTTGGTTGAGAGTCGCTGGGAAGGCCAAGCCACTGCTCGGGCAAGCGTCAAATACCAAGACGGGCAGAGCATTCGCCTCCGGGAATCAGACGCGGGTTGGCGGTTGGAGCAGGCGCTGGTCTCTACTAGCACCACGCCAACACCGGGGGAAGGACTGGCTCAACTGCTCGCCGCGCTGGAGCGACAAAACCTCCCTGCCCTCATGGCTCTCATGAGCACAGAACGCCGTACCAGCATAGAAGAGCGCGTACACGCCTTTCTCGAAGGACTCGCTGAGCAGAGCGGTGATGGGCACACCAATTTTCACCGCATCTCAGATACTCGCCACGAACTTGTGTGGAATCACGAAGACGTGCGCTACCGGCTCGTCTTCGTACTCGAGGGTGTGAACTGGCGACTCAACGAGCTACATATGGGTCCTGATCCGGCCGCAGTGCCCGAGGAGGAAGCCGCGAAGACCGAACCTATCGTGGATGGCGCGATTCGACGTCGCCGCTAATCCCCCGTGCCGTAGGTTCGTTCCAGGTTTTCGCCTTTGCCATTGTGGTTCGAGAGCAAGGCGGGGTGACGAAGCAATACTGGGGCATTGCGAGGAGCCCCAACGCCGTTATCGGCCGCAAGGGCTGGCGCAACCCGGAGCGAACTTCGGATACGGGGTACTCATCAGG
>JAAEPE010000382.1 GCA_024222395.1 Myxococcales bacterium | reverse complement strand
TCCCGAGTAGCGGATATAGGGAACTCCATGTCTCCCCCAGCCCAAGGAATGCTCCAAGTTCCTTCGAATACCGGAGTATTCTCATTCGAAACTTGAGCCACGATTTGTGTCTGATACAGGTCGAACGAAATCGTCAGCTCACCCCTATCGAGAGAGACCGAGCTAATGGGCAACTCGAGTGCCCCATTTAGTATCACGCTCGGCTCTTCGTCACTGGCACCAATTCTGAATTCGAGAGGCACGATTTGCGTCTCGAGCCAGTCCCCTTCCAGGGTAATCGTTGCGCGCCACTGACCGGCGAGGGCTGCCCTCAACTTCTGCGCGGAGGATACTGCGCCAGTGCCATCGGCACCAGAATTCTTCTTATCCTCCAAACTCATCGCTTCCTTCGACGAGGATCCAGAGACCTTCTCAGCATCCTCCTTGCCGCAACCGGCGGCGGCCATCGACATGACTAGGATAGGAATACAGGTTTCGAGTTTCATATTCTGTCGCATTGAGAGTTGGTAACGAGTTGTAGCCTATTCGCCTTGGTCTACTTGAATCAGCCCCGAGCACAGCATGCGCATCTTGACGACGGCCCCGCCCTCATCACACTCGTAGTAGCCGTGCTGCTCGCACTCGTACTTCTTACCCTTGCTAACCATAAAGAATCGGAACACGAAGTGATCGAGCGAGCCTACCTTGATATTCCAGGATCGAGATGATTTCGATTGTTTCATCGTCACCTAGGAACTGACTCAGAATGCCAACAACACCACTTGGCCCCGCAGCCTCCCAGAGTTGGCCCGGGGTCGAGATCATGAAGGGTGCTTCCTCAGCAAAAACTGAACCTGCGAGGTCGAACTTCTTTTCCAAGAAGGCGCCAGCGAACGAAGTCCCTGGAGTTGTCATCTCGGAAGTATACTGAACCCGCACCTACCGCGTGTAGGGGTAAGTGTTCAGTGGGGGGCTAACCCAGCGTAACGTCCGATGAATTTTGTTGGAGAATTTGCCAGGCAAGAAAATGCAGTTCGAGGGATCTGTTCTACCGCCTTGGGAATTGCCTTGGGAATTGCCTTGGAAATTGCCTTGGAAATTGCCTTGCCTAGTTCTTGCTCGATTGGAGTCACGAGGTGACAACTGCCACGTTTTGACGAACGCGTCGAATCGGCAGGCCGGGTCGCCCCGGGTCGTTACCTCCCCGGAGCTCTCACAGATTCCGTACGTGCGGAACTACCGCATACGGCTCCTCGGGTCAGGAGTTCGCTACATGATGAGGACGGAGTGGACCGGAGTGGGCTTTGGGAGTGGA
>JAAEPE010000381.1 GCA_024222395.1 Myxococcales bacterium | reverse complement strand
TAGTGGAGGCGCCGGGAGTCGAACCCGGCGCCAACTGCGCTGACCCAAGCTACCTACACCAGGGCCTTCTTCTCAACCTCGAGCATCTCCCAGCCGGAGCTTCGCAACTCCGCCATCGTGACTTCGCCTTTCTCGGCCTTCGCCAAGAGCGAGCGCTGTGCTTGATAGTCTTTGTTGACTACGCCCGAACGGCTTTGGAGTAGGCGCCAAGATTTGCGGCGTTCGACGCAGAAGAGCACGAGCTGCCGCGATAGCGACCTTGGCTCAAGCTCGCCGTTGGGCCCCTCTATTTCAATGTAGACGCCGTAGTCCGGTACGTAGGCTAGTGTGCCTTCTTTGTGGAAGCGGCGGCGTACGACATCGTCTTGGGTGAGGCAGACCAACATGTCGTCGAGGTGAATCATGTCCTTGGCCTTCTCTGCCGTGGTGGGTTTTAGGTGACGACGGAAGCGCGCTTCCGTCGCTGCCCAGTGTGCTGTGGTGTAGCGGTATTTGGGGCCGGTCTTGCCCGCTTTGAGCTCTGCCCAGTCCCGCGCGGGTTGCGGGTTGCCCTTCAGATTCATCGTATCTGCGTAGATTTCTCCGCCGCCAGGATCAAAGACAAACTCTGGCATGCCTCGAGAGTCTCGAACGCGTCTTGCTTGTACGGTGGACATGCTATCGCCGACCCCATGCTCGGGTTGACACGTAGTGAAACACTGCAGGAACGCTGTGCCGCGATATGCCAGACCTTCGAGGATCGTTCGGTAGAGCTTGGGGGCATCTGCCATAGAGACCTGAGCCACGAATGGAGAGCCGTGACCGACGGTGAAGATCTCAGCGACGCTCTTCTTCTCGGTTAGCTTGCCCTGGGTGGCTGCGCCGATTTGGTTCATATCCGAGCCGCCCAGTAGCGGCGTGGAGTCTGAGTTTTGACCACCGGTATTCGAGTAGACCTGTGTATCGAGAAGCAGCATCTTCACATTGGGTCGGTTCTGCAGAACTACCTTAGACGTGTTCTGAAAGCCGATGTCACCGGTAGCTCCATCGCCACCGACGTACCAAGCCTTTGGCAGCTCATCAATTTGCAGGTCAGTCATAAGCGCGTCGCTAAAGTGTGTCAGATCGAAGAACTCAGCTTCTGTCATCACACTGGACTCTCGGGTGAGTAGCGATGTCGCCAATATCTCGGGGATGACAGAGCGTCGTGCGTGATCGACGATGAAACTCTCGCCGAACATCCAAGTAATGGTCGTGCCATCTTGGAAGAGTGAGTTCATCCACGGGTAGGGATGGGGATTGTTCGGAGGTGTCGACCCGTAAACCGAGTTACAGCCGGTGCTTGCGCCCATGGCCATGACACTCATTCCGTTTGTGAGCCCGCCATCGATTGCTTGAAGGTCGTGATGATTGAAAGCGTCCTGTCGCATGACAGCGACAAGGGCGTCGACGATCGCGTCATCGGAGAGAGCCTCGCTCTGCTCGATGCGAGCACGGGTGTCCTTCTCGTCTTCTCCACCTAGGCCCATGACGACGTGGGCGACTGCGAGCACGAAGAGCCGGTGTGCTTCATCGTCGCTCTTTGCCAGAGCAGAGAGGCGCGAGCTGCCATGCTGCTCTAGCTCTGAGGCCATCGCTTCGAGTCGCTCTGCTTTTGCGTGATACAGCGGGCGCATATACGCCTCGGTTACCGTCGCAATCGACCGAAGGACGCTCTTCTCGCCGCAACCCGCGCACGCTCCATCGCCGGAGACCAGTGCCTCGTAGTTGCACATCTCCATCAAGTGATTGCGAAGCGTCGCCTGTCGTGAGCCGAGAGGATCGCCTGAGACGTATTTGCCAAGGTGCTGAGGGCTTGTCGTCGGCAGTAGTTCTAGGAAGGCTGTCGCTGTTGCAACGCCTGCGTTGACTTCTTCCGAGTCGGGCACCATGCGAAGTGCATCGTGGTCACCGCACTCGGTTACACACTCGCCGCAGCCTTTGCACCTGTCCGAGACCGTAATGGAGAAGACGCCGCCACTTCCGGGCTTCTTCTTCTCGGGCCCGGCAAAGATCGCATTCACTTTGTTGTAGGCAACCGGCACGTTGCTGAGAATCTCCTGAACTTGACCCCGCGCAGTCTCGGAGACTCCCTCAATTTGGGACATCGCACCGCAAACAAGGCTTGTGAAGGGAGTGGCGGTTTTTGCCTTCACGTTGGCGAGCATGGCCTCTCGAACGTTGCTCTCAATCGTGGGAAGTGCATCAACAAGCAGTGAGCGCTCCTTAGCATCGGTGACGTAGTTTTCGAAGGCAGTCCCGATCATCGTGTCTACGTCCTGCGCCGAGTTCGGTAGTGCGGTATCTGGGCACGCCGCAATGCAGTTCATGCATTGGGTACAGTTCTCCGCGATGAAGATTGGTGTCTCACGCCTGGCAACGTATTTGGATGCAGAAGCGCCAGTGGCTGCTGGGACTAGACCCACAGCAGAAAACGGTGTTGATGGTTGGTGGTAGCCAAGCCCTGCTCGGAATTGCGCATCGAAGTAGTCTCGGCGCTTCATATTGAGGCGCCGTCCTTGCTTCTCTGGCTGAGGGATTTGGCCGACGGGAATCTGGCTACCATCCTTGC
>JAAEPE010000380.1 GCA_024222395.1 Myxococcales bacterium | reverse complement strand
GTCACCGATTGCACCGATAGAGGCACCTCGGTTGTGTAGTCCGTCACCTGTGGCTCAAAGGGAGGATTGAGAGCCACGACTTCGGAGGTGATAACGAGACTTGTTAGCTGCGCCGACTCAGCAGCTCCGTCCACAGCTCCGTCCACAGCTCCGTCCACAGCTCCGTCCACAGCTCCGCTTGCTGATTCATAATCGTCGTTGATACGACACGTGGTCGCTGTCATCAGCACGGCAAGAAGCAAAATCCAGGTGCGCATGATTTGACGACTTTATCATCTGAACACGTACACTGCAACAGCCTGGGCTGCGCTGTTATCAGCCTGGTTGCCATCGACACCCACCGCGCTGCTATCTTCACCCAATGCCCCGACGGCGAGCATGCCCCCATCAAGCGACACGCTGCCGCCAAAATAATCATCCTCATCGGTGTTTGATGCCTTCAGATACGCCTGTTGGGTCCACACACCACCTGTGCGAACAAAGACGTACACCGCGCCAGCATAGATTGCGCTGTTGTCAGCCTGGCCACCATCGACACCCACCGCGCTGCTAGCTTCACCCAATGCCCCCACGGCCAGCGTGTCCCCATCAAGCGACACGCTGTAGCCAAAATCATCACCCCCATTGCTGAGCGCGGCGCTACGTTCTCAGGATACGGTCGGCTGACCGTCCGCCTTGTTCCCGAAAGCACAATCAGCGGCACCGTCATCGCTCACGACGACGGAACGCCCATCAAGGGACTTCGCGTGCTCGCCAAGGGCCTCGAACCGACAAGAGGGGGAACTTCGTCTTCGATCGCGTTTCCCCGGGTCGGTACGGTTTGACGGCGAGTGGTCCGGGGTGGAGCGGCACCTTGGCAAGGCCCCTGGACGTTGGTCTACATCTCAACGAAACCGAAATCCTGCTCGAGGTCGCTCGAGCTCATGCGATCGAGGGGCGCGTTGTTTCAAGCAGCGGAACTTTGCCGCCTGGCCTTTCGATCACTGGCGGGCCGATCGAGGTGGCGGTGGATGCAAAGGGGAATTTCAAAATAGAGGGTGTTGGCCCGGGAACCTATCGTTTGGTACCCAAAGTTGGGGCGAAGAACACTCTGTTTAGTAGTGCAGCGGTGGAAGTCGTGGCTGCCGATGTTGCCGGCGTGGAACTCCAACTAGAACCGACTAGCGGGATTGAGATCATTGCCAGTCGGCAAGATGGCGCGCCTGTTCCTGGGCTACGGTTCACTTGCACCCAGGAACACGACGGTAGTCTCAAGTCATGCGAATGCACCACGGGCGACGATGGTCCTTGTCGAGTCGAGGGTCTGGTAGCTGGAAGAATCGAGCACCTTCGCCCAAAGCTCTCGGGTTTTGCCGAACGCACGATCGCCGTGCCTTGGAACAAACCAGTGCACTTTGAGGTCCCCGACTTGGGCGGTATTTCGGGTGAGGTAGTCAGCCTCGAAGGCGACCCCATACCTTGGCGGATCATCACGGCGCAAGGTGAGGACGGCAAACCGATTGGGCCAGTCATCAGCGACGCAAAGGGGCGCTTTCAGCTCGGTGGTCTTATGGCGGGAGCTTACGACGTTCAGGTCTATAGCTACGACAACCGATCCTTTTCTGCCTATTTCGTAGACCGCAAGAAAAAACCCATTGGCCAAACCGCCGTGACGCTCGGGCAAGGTGAGCTCGCTAAGGGAATCCGTATCCAAGCTGCCTACGCCGAAGGAAAGATTACCGGGCGTGTCGTTGGCGACGATGGCCAGCCGCAGCCAAGCGCTCTGGTCACCTATGTGATCGACAGCCCGAGGGTTCAATACAGAAGTCTGCCGGTGGGAGTCGAGATGGCAGTTGCCGAAAATGATGGCAGTTTCTCGTTCAACAGAGTCAACGCTGCCCATACATACCGGGTGTTCGCTCAGGGCGTGACCGGAGAGCAGGGAACGCTAGCAAGCGTAAGTGCAGACGGCAAACCACTGAGCATCGCCGTCAAGATGCCGGCAGAGCTACGAGTCGCTGTTACAGGTCTGCTCAAGATCAAGGAGATTGCCCGAGTGACGGTGAAGAACCAACAGGGAGGCGAGGAGAGCAAGGTGCTATTCCCCACTCCAGATAACCTGGGACAGTCTGGATGCGTCATCCGGTTTCCCGGCATCGATCCCGGCGAGTGGGAAATGACCGTTTCTCAGGGGAACAACCAGGCCAGCGCGACTGTGACCATTCGGCCAGCTCAGGTCGAAACAATCGCGGTACGGATTCAGTAAAGAACGTAAGGTGCATGCTATGCCTCATTAACCCCGACGAAACAGAGATTAACGGCGTCGAACCTCCGGCTCAAAGAGCTCGTGGATATACATGTGACCTGCTTCCATCGTGTTGCTGGTGGATCCGCGCAGGAATCGCTGAATCGGAGTAGGCTCTTGTCCAGCCCATGACCATTGCCAAGTTCCTCCTGTCCCTCATCCTTATCGGGGGATGCTCAAGAGACCATCCAGCGCCCGAGAGATCGGAGAGCCCTCCATCAGCCCCACCAACGGTTGCCTCGGCGGCGCCGAGTTCCGACGCCCGCCCGCCCGTCGCCGTCGTCAAGCCGCCAGTCATCGTCCCACCCACTTCCAATTTGATTTTCGGCAATGCACACATGAAACAACAACACCTTCCACCTTGCCGAAATTCCCACTGCAGACTGTTTGGGAGGGTTTCTTCTCTCGCCAACCACAAACACTCATAACCTTTGACGCTTTGGCGTCAACCAGCCTGAATCTCTCACCGAAGGTGATCGATTCAGGCTAGCAGCGAGAGCTCCATCCAGTTGCCGACGAAAACGTAGAGCATCACGCCTCCGAAGACGGCCAGGAAGAAGCTGAGAATCTTGCTTGGCGCAAGATTGGCGCAGCGCTTTGGACGTACCATGAAGCGAACTATGCCAGAGCCCTGGACGCTGGTCACCAACGCCATAGTCGCCGCAAGCGCCAGCGGCCGTAGCGCCAGTCTCGTGAAGAGCTAGAATCGAAGATCCCGGGGCGATCGCCCATGCCACGGCCTCCGCATTGCGGCAGCTCTCGCAGGTGACCAGTGTCAGACCCCACGCTTACGTTCCGGCCCGTGGCAGATGCCTCTCAATACTTGGTGCTCGATATCGAGACCATCCCGGATGCCAGTGTCTGGCAGCCGCCAGCACCAGTAGGGGGGGGCCGCGCGCCGTTCCCGCCGCCCTATGCCCACCAGGTCATCGTCGTCGGCTGCATGCTGCTCGACGCCGACTACCAGCTCATCGAACTCAACTTGCTGCCCCCGGGATTTCCGGCCGGAGGATGTGATGAATCCGAGATACTTCAGTCATTTTCGACTTTTGTCGAGTCCAAGCGCCCATCGCTAGTAACCTACAACGGGCGCAGCTTCGACTTGCCCGTCCTTGCCTTGCGGAGCTTGCGATGCGGCATCCCGATGGCCTGGTACTACAAAGAGCGCGGCGTTCGCTCCCGCTACAGCGAAGAGGGCCACATTGATCTATGCGACTGGCTGGCCGACCATGGAGCCTCACGCACCAGTTCTCTCGACGCGCTCGCTAGGCTAATCGGTCTGCCCGGCAAGATCGGAGTCGATGGCTCGCAGGTTCACGGCATGTATCAGGCCGGCAAGCTCGAAGAGATCCGCAACTACTGCCTCGCTGACGTCGCCCAGACCGCTCTTCTCTTCTTGCGCTTCCGTCTGCTTCAGGGCGTGCTCGATAGCAATCAGTACCGCACAGCCGTCGCCGGTCTCACCAAGAGCCTCACAGCAGATGAGCGCCTGCGCGAGCTCACATCGGCCATCGACGCCGCACGGCTCCTCTCCGCCGCCTAGGTCAGGGCTCTATGCCAAAGGTCCGCTTCCTGCCGAGCGATGTGGTCCTGGAAGGGGGCGCTGGGCAGAGCATCTTTGAGATTGCTTGGAAGAGCGATGTAGGCATCCAGAGCGCCTGCGTCGGCAAGGGCATCTGCGGCCTGTGTCGCGTAGTGATTGTCTCAGGCGAAGAAGGCCTCTCACCGTACTGCGATGTCGAAGAAAAACACCTAGGCAACCTCTACCACCTCACGAGACTGCGACTGAGTTGCCAAGCCATCATCATCGGCGAGTGCGAAGGTGACATCACAGTGGAAGTGAAGCCGAGGAAGTCGCGAAAGAAGCGCTAGCGGTCAAGGAGCGCCAGTTATAGGTCGAATCGAAAGACCTTGGGTTTTGGGCTTAGCTTGGGATCGGCCACGTCAACGGTGACCATCTTGCTCTTGCCAGTGGTGGGGCTGCGAAGTTTCAGGCGATGTTTTCCGACTGGCAGCCTAAACTTGCCAGGGGCGTCTCCCAAGTACTTACCTCCGAAGCGAACCTCAAACCAGTTGCCCAGAGGGCTGACGATGATCGTGTTGTAGACGATCGTGCTCTTGAGGGTCTTGTGGAACGTCGTTGTCTCGTCCTTTGTGAGATCAATGGCCTCTTCAAAGTCCTCGTAGTTCTTGAGCGAGAGCTCTAGTAGCCGTCCTTTGCCCGGTCTCAGATTGGCGAGGCTTAGCGGCGTTGTGCCCATTTCCTTGCCATCGAGTATCGCCAGGGCTCCCTTCGGTGTCGTCGTCAAGATGAGTGTGCTGCGAAACGGAACCAACGTCGGGCGAAAATCGAGAACTCGCCCTTCTTTGAGAGTCTTTGTTTCTCGGTACTCCTCGTAGCCATCGAGAAGAATCCGCACTTCGATGTCTACGTTGACCGGAACCTTGGCCTCAGCCGGCGTGACGCTGGCAAGCTTGCGCCCCCCAACATAGACGCTCGCTCCGCGGGGCAGAGAATCGACAATTAGGAGTTCTTCCACTACATCCACTGGCAGTGGAGTTGCCGCGGCGGCGTCCGTCATTTGTGCGGCGGCGCGTTTACCAGCCGTTCCACCTCCTACGACAAAACTCAGCATCAGGGCCATGAACGAGATAAACACGACAGCCGATAGAATAACTCCCCGGCGGAGACCTGCATGGCCACCAGGATCTTGCTCATAGCGCTCGTTGCCACTCTCTGGAACCAGAGCACGGAATTGCTCGGCTCGCTCGGCAGCCTTGTCGGCTTCAACAGTGCGCTTGGCTGAAGGGATGGCAGCGACCGTCTCGCGGTCGAGCTTCCACATCGTGACGCCCCGGTCGTCGACACCACTTCGAACCATCGTGCCACCGTCGTCGGCCATTGGGCCAAGCTCGGTGTGGGCGAAGGCCTCAGCAACCTCCTGCAACCCATCGGCATCTTCTGGTGCAGCGACGGCAGTTCGACGTTCTGTTGGACGGAACTCGTTGGACTCCTTGGCCTTGAGAAGTTGATCACGGATCGCCGCATCAATACCGTTCGGCGGCTTCACGCTGGTGCCCGCGACGCCCGCCTCGTCCGCTTCGGCAACCGCATCCGCCACACCAATCGACGTGGCGACGATACTCGACTTGTAGCTGGCTTCGGTGAGAGCGCGAAGCATGTCGGCCCCATTGCCCGTTCTCTGCGAGGGGTCGCGTTGCAGTGCCGCGGCGAGCACCTCGTCGACGGCCTCGGGAACCCCCGGTCGCAGTTCTGAGAGCTTGGGGATCTCCATGCAGTGAATGTTCTCGATGATCTCAGCTGACTCGATACCGGGGAATAGTCTGGCGCCTGCGAATATTTCGTAAACAACGACCGCGGCAGAGAAGAGATCCGACGTCTCGCCGAGCTTCGCTCCATGGGTCTGCTCGGGCGACATGTAGCGCCACTTGCCCATGATGCGCCCCTCGTCAGCGGCAAGCTCCTCGCGCATTGCCATCGCGATTCCAAAATCGGCGATCTTCACTTCGCCAGCTTTCGAGAGCAGGATGTTCGAAGGCGAGACATCCCGATGCACCACGCCGTTTTGATGCGCAAATGAGAGACCACGCACAATCTCGATCGACATTTGGAACGCGGCGGGAATGGGGACGCGCCCTCCCTTATCGGAATAGAACTTGAGAAGAGCAGCTAGGTCCAGACCGTTGACCAGCTCCATCGCGATGAAGAGCGTGCCCGCAAAGCGGCCGAAGTCGAGGACTTGGACCACGTTAGCGTGACTTAATTCGACAGCGAGCTTGGCTTCTGCGATGAACCTATCTTCAAACTCGGGATCCTTGGCCAGTTCGGGAAGAATCTTCTTGATGGCAAGCGTCTTCTCAAAGCCGTGGGCTCCGAAGGCTTTGGCGCGAAAGACCTCCGCCATACCGCCAACGGCGATTCTTTCGAGAAGTTCATATCGAGAAGGTGCAAGCGCCATAGCCGGGTATCCAGAGCGGGGCTATAGTAGAGGAGGTTTAGTTAGTACTGGCCTCCAAATCCGAAGTATGTTCCGGTCTTTTGCATCCGCGCAGCGCCCCCCTGCCCTTCCACGCTCCGTTTCGGTGTTGGCGGTGTGCGTCTCTGTGTGCACGATGTTCTCGACGCTGGCTGCAGCCCAAGGCTCATCGCGAACCATCGCTATCGTAAATCTGAGCGCAGCCCCGGAGGCTGAAGCAACGACTGCAAAGGCACGCGAGCTGCTCAGGCGCACTCCGCAAATTCGTCCAACCGAGAGTGGCGACTTGGCCCGCGCCCTTGAGAGTCGACTCCCCGATGCTGGCCCCGACGCGCCAGTGCTCGCCGATGCCCAACGCGCCTTGGACGAGAGCGAACTCGCATTTGGGCAGTTCAAGAGCCGATTGGCTACCAGCAAACTCGGTGAAGCAAGGCGGTCCCTTTTCTCGCTGCCGCCGAGCGCCCGCACCACGGCCATGCTCGCCGACGTGAGTTTTCGCATGGCCCTCATTCACTTGCGCGCCGACAACATGGGTCTCGCCCAAGGTGAGTTTCAGCTGTACCACCGGCTCCTGCCCGACCAGAGAATCGATCCGGTTCGGTATCCGCCAAGTGTGGTCGTGGCCTTCGAAGAGGCGCGCAAGCGGCTGCCCCAGAAAGCCAGCGCAACACTGGCCATAAGCGCGAGCTACGACGGAGCGCCGATCTATCTCGACGGCCAATCCGCCGGCAAGGCTCCACTCTCGCTAGCCGTGACTCCAGGAGCCCATATCGTTTCGATTGACGCACCAAAGTACGAGGCCGCGGCTCAAACCATCGACATCGACCCAGGGGATACGCAGGTTGTGAAAATCGATTTGCAGCCCCGCTCCCTCGTTTCTCGCGCACTCGAATTGCGCTTCGAAGCACAAGAGCGCGGCTACGATGACGAGAGTCTGCGAATTGCGGCATCCAGAGTCTCGCGCCTTGTGGGAAGCGACGCTGTGCTCATCATAGTCGGCGAAACGAGTGAGGCTGTGCTCTTCATTCAGGAACTCGAACGCCTCAGCTATCGCAGCCATGTCAACCCCCAACTCACGCGCATGCTCGCTCTGGCGATGCCCGTGCCGCGCCCCACGCTGCTCGACGGAACGCTGAAGAAGCCCGCCCCCGTCGCCTGGTATCGCAGCCCTATTGGCATTGCGACGATTGCAGCAGGCGCTTCCATTCTCATCGTAGGTGGGCTCTCCCTGGGAACCCGCGATTCATCAGAACAAAGCCGAGTGGGGGTTCCCGAATGGGTCGACTTCTAAAACTCGTAGTGCCGGCGCTCATGCTCACTGCCTGCAGCTCCGAGCCACCGTCGCAGGCCGCGATTCGCCTTGCCCTGAGTCTGGATGAGATCGGGGGCTGCCAAACTTCGTCCTGCGAAGACTACGGAATGAGCTGCGGAGCCACCGTCTCGCTCAGGCTCACGGACTACGAGACTGGCGAACTTCTGCATAGCCAGAATGGCCAGGGCCAGCCACTGTCGGTGTGCCAAGAAGCAGGAGTAAACGGAGACATCTGCACCTTGGCAGATCTGACTCCCCGCATGGTGCTAGACGGCATGCCTCCAGAGACCATGCGTGTGGAGGTGGCGGTTTGGAGCGCGGAATACACTTGCGACGACATCGAGAAGCTCGACCTCTCCGACTTGCTCGACCTCTACGGGCGCCCCAAAGAAGGCTTCTCTTCTCAACCTGCCTTTGCTGGCGCCAAGCTCTTTCGAGCGGGCATCGACGCTGACATCACGGTTCCGCTCAATTGCTCCGCCCCCGATCTCCTTGATGCGAAGACATGCGCCGCAAATCTGCCAACGAATGTGAGCGCGGCCGTCACAGACATGGACGCCGTGCAGCAGATTCGCGAAGAGCAAGCCATCAATGTCTCAGTGAAGGTGGGTGTTCCCGAACCGAAGCCCGATGGTCAAGGCGGCTCCTACTATGTCCTAGAACAGGCGCAGTTAAGCGAGCTCGCTCTTGACACCGATGGCGCTACCCCGAGCTACCTGGGAGCCATCCCGCTGCCATTCGTCGAGGAAGGAGGGGTGGTGTGTAGCGCCGTACAAGAATACCTGGCACAGGCGACCACCAGCGTCACCTGCGAAGAGGTTGACAACACGAGCGAGGATTTTTCGCTCTCCCCCCTCCTGCTCAGCAAAGAGACGCTCGACGCAATTCTCGACGCTCTCAGTCTTGAGAACTTTCCTGAAACCGGAATTCTGATAGGCAGAGTCGTCGACGAAGGGTTCTCACCAATCGCTGGGGTTGCAGTGACGCCGAGCGACGGAAGCACAGTGTTGTACCTAAATGACGATCTCAGTGTCGCTTCCCAAGGGCTAAGCTCAAGTTCGGCGTTCTTCGCATCAACCAACGCTGCCTTCGGCTCCTCCTGGACTGCCGCGGTCTTTGACGGTCGCCGACACAGCGGCAAGCCACGAGGGGGCTTGGTTCGCGGCAAAGTGAGTACCCTACTTATTCGAATGACAGGTGAGGTTAACCAGTAACGTCTCCGCCGTGTCACCCTCGAATCGGTCCAGCCAATTTCTCAAGAGCTTTCCCTACGAGTCCTTCTGGAGCAACTTGCTGCAGGCAGGCCAAGCCTCCCAAAGGTAGCATATCCACCTACATCGACTACATACTCTGTCAAGAGTTATGCACAGGCAAAACCTCTATGAACTCCATTAATACGGGGATCTACAGCGACAATCGGAGTTCGCGAGGATAACTTGTGGATTAGGGTGAAGTCTCTTTGTCTTTTCAGGTGCTTGCCCCTGGGGCACGATTCTCCTCCCAGAGAATGTCCCAAACCTCACCCTGGAATGAGTGAAGCTCAGCCCTTCGTGGCGGTCAGACCAAGCCGATTGAGCATCTTGTGGATGGACATTCGGTCGATGCCAGCGGCTCGAGCCGCCGACGAGATGTTGTGATCGTGCTCGTCGAGAAGCTGCGTAATGTAGCGGCGCTCGAACTCTGAAATGAGCTCCTGCTTGAGTAGCTTGAAAGGCGTCTTGGTATCCACAACGACCTCCATGCGGTTCTCGGACGGGCCGTCCACCTCACCGACGGTAGCGTCCGATGAATCTCCAGCTTCAGCTTCGGGTGAGATGAATTCTGAGGTCCGAATCTGCGAGGAGGACGTGGCACTTGAAACACTGCCCGAGCTCTGGCCCCCAACGCCGCGCAAGGCGGTTTTGGAGAGCGGCGACTCCGATAAGAGCACAGCTCTTTCGATCACATTTCGCAGTTCGCGAACGTTGCCTGGCCAATCGTGGCGTTGCATGAGTTCGATGGTTTCCGGGCTCAAACTATCAGTCTTTGCGCCCGGCAAGATATCGAGGAAGTGCTTGATGAGAGCGTCAATGTCCTCTCGGCGATCGCGAAGCGGTGGCACATGCACTCGTGCGACTGCGAGGCGATAATAGAGGTCCTCACGAAAGCGCCCTCGATTGACTTCTACGCCGAGGTCGCGATTCGTAGCGGCGACAACGCGAATGTCCACATTGATCGTCTTGGAGCCACCAATGCGGCGCACTTCTTTCCGTTCCAAGACTCGCAAGAGCTTCGGCTGCATGCTGAGAGGCAGCTCGCCAATCTCGTCGAGAAAGACAACGCCCTTGTGCGCGCGCTCAAAAACGCCTGCATGCGCGCTCGTCGCTCCGGTAAATGCACCGCGCTCGTGGCCAAAAAGCTCGCTCTCAATGAGACTCTGCGGAATCGATCCGCAATCGAGAACCACAAAGTTCCCCGTACTGCGCGGTGATAACTCGTGCATAGCTTCCGCGACCAGTTCTTTGCCGACGCCCGTCTCACCTGTGATGAGCACGGTGGCATCGCTGGGGGCAATCTTCTCGAGACGGGCAAATAGCTCGCGCATCTTGACGCTCTCACCTGTCATGCCACCGAAGCTTGCACCGCTAGCAAGTTCGACTTCGATCGATTCACTCAGCGGCTGAAACCGCAATTGGGTAGCCCCGACCTGAATCACCGTTTCAGGCTCCATATAGATATCATTGACCCGCAAGCCTGAGACGAATGTGCCATTCGTAGAGTCGAGGTCCTTGAGTCGGTAGCCCCGATCATCTAAGGCGATTTCGAAATGCAGCCCGGATACGCCGGAATCGCTGAGCTGTACTTCATTGCCCTGCCTTGCTCCGACCCGGATGCAAGAGCTCTCCAGCTCTGTCACGAGGCCCTTATCGGGGCCCGCCAAGACGTCGACTCGGCAACGACGGACGCGAACGCCCCGAGGCTGTCCGCCAACATACGTAACCCATGTACCCGAACGAAGGTCGTCAACTGGCATGTGCCGTGAGTATAACAAACACATCCTCTTCATCTGGGCACACCGCCCCTAGCAATAAATGACCGGTGATGCAGAGCATCATCACCCAAGACGCATGTCCCAAAGAGGGCAATCAGACGTATCCTCAGGAGGTGAGCCATTCCAACAAGGTCTTAGCGCCCGTCGTCATGGCGCTCGTGCTCACCATGGTTGCCGGAGCTGTGGCACTCATGGGCTGGGGAGCGGCAGATCGCTACCTCTCGGAACTCAACATTCTCTCTCCAGACATTGCCAAGCATGCTCCGGTACTGGCCGAGACACCGCCACCCCGCACGAGTCGACGAGTCGTCTTGGTAATCATCGACGGTCTACGCCTCGATGACTCCTTCGGTCACGAAACCCTCGACCGTCTGCGGCGCAGCGGACTCGACGCCGTCGCCACCTCCCACTACCCAACGATATCGCGCCCCAACCATGCCACTGTCGTTACGGGCGTGCCCCCGCTGGTGTCGGGCATCCGCAACAACAACTTTCGCTCTCCAGTCGCAATTGACTCGCTGATGGACCGGGTCAGCCAAGCGGGCCTACGCGCGACCTACGTAGCCGACGATTCCCCAAGCCTCGGCTACCTCTTTGGCGAGGACTTCGCCTCCCTCTACTACGGCGGGTGGCCCGGTGCGTTTACGAAGTCAACTCAGCTCGCAATGGCCGACCCCGACAATTCTCTGCTTGTGCTCATCCCAGGACTCGTGGATTTAGCTGGACACGAGCACGGCGGCGACAGCCCCGAGTACCGGCAGGCGGTGGGCGATGTCGATGGCCAACTAGGCGAGTCGTTGCGCCTCCTAGACTTGCAGCAAGACACCGTCATCATTACCGCGGATCACGGGCATACTGACAAAGGGGGACACGGGGGCGAAGAAGATGTTGTCATGCGGGTGCCACTCGTCATGGCGGGCGCAGGCATTCGTAGCGAAGCGCTCTTGGGGTCGGCCCAGCTTATCGACATAGCCCCAACGGCGGCAGCTCTCCTCGGTCTACCAGCCCCCGGACATGCGTTCGGGAGAACTCTTACCGAGGTTCTCGACTTGCCCCCGGAGAGTATTGCGATTTTGAAAGCCTCTGATGAGATTCGCATCAGGGAAAATGTGACACGGTATGAGGATTCGCTTCGAAAGCGACAGGTAGAATCCACTGGGGAGAGACGCTCAAGACTCCTGCTCTTGGCGGGTCTCCTAGTGCTTGGCCTCGGGACTCTCGAACTCAGCCGGCGCGCGGGAGCTCTCAACATCGACTGGCGCGTCCTCATCATCGCAGTTCCGGCCTACCCTCTTTGCTACTACGGGCTCCTCGACTTGCTCGGCCAAAGCCTGAGCTTCTCCGCGTTGCAGGATCGCGGTTCGGAAATGAGTAGCCTCTCACGCTTTGGCCTCGTAGCGACGTTTGTGCAGGTGCTCACTGGTTGGATAGCTCTCCGAGGGCGCATCGTGCTTCGCGACCGATTGGCATCAGCCAATGCCCTGGTCGCCTGCGGGCTACTCGTCGCTTGGGTGCCGGCGGCACTCCTCTGGGCAAGCTATGGCTCCGCCCCGCACGTCGAAGTACCTTCGTCTCGGGTCGCACTACTCATTCCAGCAAATTACATTGCAGTCGCGACCTACGCCGTCGGTGCAAGTGTGCTGCTCACGATGGAGATCGTCGTCTTCTTTGCGCGTGCGATCGATCCGCGAATCCGCTTGCGACGCCTCGAGCGCGCGGCTGCCAGGGAGCGAAGACGCCTCGAAAAAGGCGAATAGAGGCTATCGTGCTCTGCTCTGCAGTGGGGTAGCGTCACTACATGCCACGAGAGTTCATCTTGCCAGACACCGAGGCTCGTTATGCCCCCGATCGCCCATTCGACTTGCAGCACTACAAGCTCGAACTGGATCCCGGCGTCGAGAATCGGAGTTTCTCTGGAACCTGCACGATTCGATTCGCACCGATTGCTCCTGACCAACGCTTCATCGAGCTGGATGCGGTTGAACTCGACATCCAGCAGGTCAGAATCGGTGACGAGGCTCTCAGCTACAGCCACGACGGTGAGATTCTGCGAGTGCAGTTTGCGCAAGCCCTCGCCAGCGGCACTCTACTGGAGCTAGCAATAGACTACGCAGCCGTGCCAAGGCGCGGGCTCTATTTCGTAGGGCCAGATGAACACTATCCGAACAAGCCAAACCAAGTGTGGACCCAGGGGCAAGACGAAGATAGCCGCTATTGGTTTCCCTGCTTGGATAGTGCCTCCGCACTCTGGCAAGAACACCGGAGATGATTGAGGTCTTCTCCCAGCTATTCGGCGTTCGCTATCCCTATAATGAAGTATGCTCAGGTATTCGTCGCTGATTTCATCTTCGGCGGCATGGAGAATACGACTGCCACAAGCCTCATCGATAGTGTCCTAATCGACGTCTCGGCAACTTCGTCGGCAACGTAAAGGTGAGCAAGGTGCTCGTCTCGGCAATCGAAAGCGGTGACGCGAGCTACTTCGTCGAGGCCGAATGCTGCGCCTCGCTTGGCAAGATTCGCAGCGACGCGGCGCTCTCCACGCTCTCTGCTGCCATGATGCGCGAGTCCTGTGCATGGACATCATCCAGCAGAAGTGCTGCGAAGGCCTCGGCGCCCTTAGGAGCAGCGATGTCCTGCCCACACTCCTGGCTCAGACGAAGCTTGGTAAAGGTGGTTTTACAAGGCGTGCCGCCATGCGCGCGATGGCCGCTCTTGGTAGTGAGCGCCGTGGCGGAGATGTACGCATGATTCGCGAACGCCTTGTCGAGCTCTTGGACGACCCAGATTTTCGAGTACGGGTACAGGCTATCGCCTCCTTGGAATCCCTTGGCGACCCAAGCTCCTGTGGTGCACTCCAGGCTGTTGTTGACGAGGGTTTCGACAATCAGCTCAAGCGCCGCAGTCGCGAGGCGGTTCGCAATCTTCGTGAGGGGCGTGCGGCACCAGAGCAGCTCGCCCAGCTTCGAGCTGAGAGTGAGCTGCTCTGGTGCCGAGGTCCCAGAGCTTCGCAATCGCCTAGGCGTCATCGAGACGGCGCGAATGCAGGAGCGAAGGAGCCGCAATCGGTCAGCCGAAGCCCCCGTCCCAAAGCGAGCACCGCTGCCGCAGAGACGGCGCGGCGGTGGCAAGAAGACGATTGTGTAGGCTCAGAAACTAGGCGGCAAGCTCCGCTGCCACCTCGGCAACGATTTCTCTAGCTCGAGCAAGCTGGCCTGCAGGCACGGAGATGCCGCCTACTTTCGGGTGCCCACCACCACCATAGCGCTCACAGATCTCAGCAATATTCCTAGTGCCAGGCGTTTCAGCCCACGGATTGCATCCGACCGAGATTCTTGCGCCCCTGGCCGAGTACACAAGGCCTATTGAATACAGCGCGGTTGGTTCGTGGAGGTAGGCAGCGAAGCCACTGTGCACTTCGATGTTGTCGTCAGCGAGATCGTATATCGCCACTGGCCCGCGCACTTCTATTCTCTCGCGAATGATTGCCACGCTGTGGTGATGTGTCTGCAGGAGGCCTGGTAGTTGCTCCGCGACCCAAGGCTGGTTCTCGATCTCCGCAAGACTGTGCCGACCAATCATCTCGATCGTCTTTGCCATCTTGTCTCGATCTCGATTACTGCGGAGCCAGGTCATGAATCGCAGCGCCGGCGCATCCAACTCCACTAGTTGCCTCGCGCTATCAAAAACGGCCCCATCGATTCGATCCGCCCACGAGAGCACCTCCTCCCAGTGGCCCATTGAATCTTCAAGCACAAAGCCGAGACGTTGCGTCATCACCTGGTGCGCGAAGAGTGCACAGGAACGCGCATGCGGATCATAGAATTTGGTCGCGGACAGGGTTGCATCGAAGTGCTCGCGCAACTCCGAAGGCTGGAATGCGCTCTGGTGGTGATCGAACCACCAATGCATGCGCGGGTCCGCTGAGTAGCGAAAATCCACGCAGGCATTCACCTCCGCACCCCAAGGAACATTTTCGAATGGATCCCCATCACTGTGGGCCATGCCCCAGTAGTCAATCACTGCATTTTGGCCGCGGGTGCTTCGGTAGAAGTGGCCGAAGAGAGCGGCGGTCGTTGCCCCATCAAAGCAGCGCTCGTGAAAGAAGATTCGCAAGTCCGTATCGGGCACGCCGAAGCGTAGCACCGAGCGCCAAACGGGGCGCACAGAGCCAAACGGCCGCACATGGTGCGATTCCAGCGCATCTGGGCGTGTTAGATTCGCCCCTCGCGTTATGGTCGAGCGTCAGATATTGCACGTCGATCTCGATGCGTTCTTCGCATCTGTCGAGCAGCGTGACGCCCCAGAGCTGCGGGGCAAGCCAGTGCTGGTTGGAGGCGCGGGCGGGCGAGGCGTTGTGGCCGCGGCATCGTACGAGGCTCGCGTCTTTGGCGTTCGCTCCGCGATGCCCATGGCGGAGGCACTGCGGCGCTGCCCTGAAGCCATCGTAGTCTCGCCAACCATGGGCCGCTATCAAGAAGCCTCCACTGAATTCTTCGCGATTCTCGATGACTTCTCCCCACTCGTCGAGGGGCTATCGGTGGACGAGGCCTTCGTCGACATCACGGGTACCGAGCGTTTGCTTGGCGGACCAAGAGACGTGGCGCTTGCCATAAAGCGCCGAGTAGTAGATGAAGTTGGTCTCGTCGCCTCGGTAGGAATTGCGCCAACAAAATTCGTCGCTAAAATCGCTTCCGACATTCGCAAGCCCGACGGTCTCTGCATAGTCGAGCCCGACGATGTGCTGACCTTCTTGCACGCCCTGCCTGTCAAACGCCTGTGGGGAGTGGGCGCAGTTGCTCAAGAAAAACTCGCAAAGCTGGGTCTACACACCATTGGCGACGTAGCCAACTACCCTCAGCACATCCTCGAGAAGAAGCTCGGCAAAAACAGCGGTGCTCACCTAGGTGCCCTCGCCCGAGGCCAAGACTCGCGCTCCGTAACCGGAGGCCGTGAAGCGGTGAGCATTGGCCATGAGCAAACGTTCGAAAGCGACCGAGACGACCTCGAATACATAGAGAACATCCTGCTCGCCCAATGCGATAAAGTCGCCCGGAGACTCCGCAAACACGACTACCGAGCTCGTACGATCGTTCTGAAGATAAGATTCGCCGACTTCAATCAAGTTACCCGAAGACAAACTCTCGACGACCCCAGCAGCGATAGCAGAGTCCTCTTCGAGAGGATCCGCAGCCTTCTGCGTGCACTTCCCATCGACGCCTCTAAAGGACGCTCAGGCAAAGTTCGGCTCTGCGGCGTAAGCGCGGCGAACCTCGAAGAAAGAGACGCGCCCAGACAGCTTGGCTTTGCGGAAGCCGAGCGAGCCCGCGGAGAGGCCCTAGGCGACGTCATGGATCAAATCCAAGACCGCTTCGGAAACGCCGGCCTCGGAAGAGCAAGCCACACCAAGGCAAAGAAGGAATAACATGCAAGGGTGGACCTAGGGACGATCCACCCCCCCACTCACCAGCCAGCGTTGAGAATGACGGTGACTGGCAGAGCGTTGTTCCAAGCGACATTCACGAAGCCCAATTGCAATCCCTTGAGGGATACAGCGGTGTTGACCAATCCTACCTGAATGCCGCGCACCTTTGAGGCGTGGTTCCAGAACCCTAGCTGGATTCCCGTGTACTTCTCGCTTAGTTATGATCTCATCTTACAGAGTTGGCAACTCTTCCTATCAGCACTTCCGCCGGACATCTAGGTAGTGTGACCAGGCTGGGGCTCACCACTAGCTTAGGGCTAGCTTAGGGCGGCCTGTGCAGCCGGCTGCGCATTGCGTATCGCAGGGGCTGGTGGCGCGCTGTGTTCAGTTTGTTGTCCTAGGCACTTGCCTGGCGAGAGGTCAGTGGGCGATGCTCGGTTTGTTCGAACCGGAATGAACCGGTTTGGTTCGATTCAAGGATTTATGATCATCTTGTTTGGAGCACAGAAGGGCGGCACGGGGAAGTCAACGCTCGCCCAGAATGTTGCGGTTGCGCTGGCAAGGGATGGGCGAGATGTTGTCTTGCTTGATACCGATGTGCAGGGAACGACAGCAAAGTGGATGGCTCGGCGACGGTCGATAGAGACGGTTAAGAGCATTCATTGCTTGCAGGCTCGCGGGAATCTGATTGACCCTGTTCGAGATCTTGCAGCCCGCTACGGCGATGTTGTTATTGATGTCTGCGGCGCCGATCGCGAAGAGCTAAGAACGGGGATGCTCATTGCCGACCAGCTGGTCGTCCCGGTTCAGCCCAGCCAGGCCGACTTGGATGGCGATGCCGCACATTGGTGAGCTGGTGTCGGGCGCAAAAGAGATAGATCCTGGCCTGCAGTCGTACGCGAGGCTAACAGCGATATTGATGGCAATATCGGGAAAATGACGTTCACAGTTACACAAGAGATATGCCCGCCATAAACCATTCAAATATCAATTACGGAGGAAGCTAATGTCCAAGGAATTCGTGAAATCAAGGGCCGCCATTGCTTGGGGCCCCAATCAGCCCCTTAGCGTGGAAGAAATCGATGTGATGCTGCCTCAACAGGGCGAAGTATTGCTACGGATCGTCTCATCAGGGGTCTGTCATACGGACGCATTTACCCTTTCTGGGGATGATCCTGAGGCCGTTTTTCCCGCCATTTTGGGACATGAGGGCAGTGGAATTGTCGAGCGTATTGGCGAGGGCGTGACCACAGTAGCTCCAGGTGACCATGTAATCCCGCTCTACACACCCGAGTGTGGGACATGTAAGTTCTGTCGGTCGGGCAAGACAAATCTGTGTCAGAGGATACGCGAGACACAGGGCAAGGGGCTCATGCCAGACGGCACAACGCGCTTCTACAAAGATGGGAAACCGATCTTCCATTACATGGGTTGCTCCACGTTCTCGGAATACACAGTGGTTCCCGAAATCGCTCTGGCAAACGTGAACCCCGAGGCGCCCTTAGAAGAAGTCTGTCTCTTGGGCTGCGGTGTCACTACCGGAATTGGTGCGGTCCTAAACACTGCGAAGGTCCAGGCGGGCGATAATGTAGCAATCTTCGGCCTAGGAGGAATCGGCCTCTCTGCGGTAGTCGGAGCCAGGTTGGCGAAGGCTGGGCGGATTCTCGCTATCGATATCAACGAGTCGAAATTCGAACTAGCGACGCAACTGGGAGCCACCGAGTGCATAAATCCCAACAGCCACGACAAACCTATTGCTGAACTCGTCATTGAACGCACAGACGGTGGAGTTGACTACTCGTTTGAGTGCATTGGCAATGTAGGAGTCATGCGTTCTGCACTCGAGTGTTGTCACAAAGGCTGGGGGGAGTCGGTAGTGATTGGAGTAGCGGGCGCAGGGCAAGAGATTTCTACGCGTCCATTCCAATTGGTAACGGGGCGCGTCTGGCGAGGCAGCGCATTTGGCGGCGTGCGCGGACGCTCAGAACTTCCCCAATACGTAGAGCGGTATCTCGCTGGTGAGTTTGGGCTCAAAGAGTTCATCTCTCACACGATGCCGCTTGAGAACATCAATGAAGCATTTGAGCTTATGCACAGAGGCGAGAGCATTCGCACGGTGTTGCATTTCGAATAAATGATTGCGCTCGAAGGAGGCGACACGCCCGCCGCGATGGCAAGGACCATAGCGAGTCCTGAGTGATGTTTACTCCCTCTTCTAAGCAAGCGAACCTCATGAACCTGCTCCTCGAAGACGAAGGCGAAACGTCCGCCGCTGTTGTTCCAACAGTGTCGCAGCGGTCGATGCTGCCGGTCGCACTGCTCTTAGATGACGCCCGCGCCAGCGAGAGGGTCGCGCGCATTCTGCTAGCAACGACCGACTCGACGAGCGTCCGCGCGCATTCCTTACCATCGCTTGAGGAATTCAACTCACCCGAAACAATCGCCATTTGCACGGGGGAGACTTTGGAGGGAGTTCTAGCGGTATCCCAGGCTCGCCACATTATTGTTTGCGATCGAAGTACCGACTCCGCAGTTGCCGAACTATGTCTCACGAACTCGCGCATCAATCATGTGGTGGGTTGGTGTGGCTTCGAGTCCGTTCCAAGACCTTGGGAGCTCGCAATGTCAGTGCGCAGTACCTCCGCCGAAGTTCAGGGCACGATTGCAGACACCGTCTTTGCGAGGAGATGCCTGCGGCGCCGCTGGATGCCTCGCTCGCCCGGCGAACGCGATCGTGTGTGCGACGCCATTCGAGACGAGGTAACGCACCTAGGGGTAGCGCGCCGCGGCGTGGAGAGTCTCGTCGATGCCGCGTATGAACTCATGATGAACGCTCTGTACGACGCACCCACCGATGCGGCGGGCAACTACTGTTTCGCACATGATCGCGGGGCGAATATTCAGCTAGAGGACGCGCAGAGGCCCGTCGTGCAGTTCGTTACCGACGGGGTTCTCGCTGCTGTCGAAGTGACCGATCCGTTCGGAAGCTTGCAGCGGCATCGCTTCTTCGAATCGATTTCTCGGCGGTCCAATTCACACAGAGGAGTGCTGGATCGCTCCCATGGTGGCGCGGGTCTCGGGCTCCAACGAGTCTACGCAAACTCCATTGCCCTTGCTGCGGATGTCGTCGCGGGGCGGCGCACCAGTGTAACGGCGATCGCTTCCTTTGACCTAAGTGCGCGTCAGTGCCTGGACGCGCCAACATCGCTTCACTATCGGGGACCCAGAGGATGACCGCGGAACTTCACCGACTGATGCGTCGACAACTTCGCAAGCTCAAGCTCTCTGTCGATTCGGCACCCAACCTTACCGAATGGACGGCGCTCACGACTGTTGTGAGCGACTACTACGCGGAGAGCGATAACGATCGCTCCATGTTGTCGCGGACTCTCGAGTTAACGACAGAAGAGATGGGAGAGCTGCGGATGCAGGTGGAAGCAGAGCGCGATAGCTTGCGTGACTTGCTCGAAGCTGTTGGTAGCGGCATTGGATATTTCGCAGGCTCTGTTGCAGGCGACCAGGTTGGTAATCACGAAGCCTTGGCGAGTGCCCGCATCGAATTTGTTACGCATATCGAGTCGCTTCTCGAACGGCAGAGTGATGGGATCGGCGGTCTAGCCGGCCAAGGAAAAATCCGAGACGAGTTCGCTCGATTGGCCGATTCGGTAATTTACCTAGCTCAGCAAGCAACGACAAAGGGCAAGTTGGAGCATCAGATGGAGCTTGCAGGAACGGTACAGCGCCTCATGGTTCCCCCCGATGGTGTTATCGAAAGTCCAACGCTCTCGGTGTCCAGTATGTTTCGCCCCGCCGCGTACTGTGGGGGGGATTGGTGGTCGTTTCATCCGATCGACAAGCACCGCTCAATGCTTGTTGTGGGCGATATCACGGGGCACGGCGTTGCGTCCGCGGTGATGGCTGGAGCCGCAAAAGGAGCATGCGATGCGATTGCAGAGAGTGGACCCGAGGCAATTCTCGAAGCGATTCAACGGCTGCTGTACGGTCCGGAGAAGGGACGCTTGGCAATGACTTGCGCCATTGCCGTAATCGACTCGCAGTTGGAGAGCATACAACTCACCGCAGCAGGACATCCGTTTCCAATGATTGTCGACAGTAACGGTGGTGTGTTTCCCTTGGTTGCTCGTGGAGCTCCTCTAGGAATTCTTCCTGATATCAGTTCTTCGACAATAACGGCTCCGATGAAGAGGGGCGACTCTCTACTCCTCTACACGGATGGAATCACGGAGTGCCCGAATGCAAAGGGGCAGCAATTCGGGGATAGGCGATTGCGACGCGCGATTCAAGGCACCAATGGCACTTCGGCAGATGCTCTCCTAAAGGCCATTGTCCAACGCGTAGACGAGCATAGAGGCGTCACCGAACCCGACGACGATGTAACCATCATCGTTGCGCAGCGGAAGTAGCGCGTCTACCGACGTCTTCCTCGGGATTGAGCCAGGGTGAGCCTCTTAGCATTGCCAGTTAGAAGATTTGCAGTACAGGGGCGTCGTTTCTCAAACGACCTCTCATTACCGAAACACAGCAAGGAATCGATATGGAATCTAATACAATTACCTATGACAGTGCGGAGTCTCTATGGTCGAGCCCCTTTCCGGATATGGACTCGGCCAAAACACTTGTTCTCGCCTTCGGAGCGTCAAGCTTTGGCGCGAAGGCTGCGGCCCTAAATGAGCTGAGGAAGGCGTACCCGACGTCACAGGTTCTCGGTTGTTCAACTGCGGGAGAAATTGCAGACACCGCAGTCACCGATGAGAGTTTATCTGTCGCGATTACCCGCTTTGAACATACCCAGCTGCGCTCAACTGCCGCAAAGGTCTCCGACGCGAGTCAATCCTACGACTCTGGAAAGCAAATTGCCGCGAAGTTGGCGGCAAGTCCCGGGCTTCGCGCAATTCTGGTGCTATCGGAGGGGCTCTTGGTAAATGGCTCCGAGCTCATTCGAGGCATGAACGATGTGCTTGATGAGTCGGTTCTGGTCACTGGAGGGCTTGCAGGAGATGGCGATCGGTTCGAAAGCACTTGGGTCATGTGGGGTGCAAAAATATCCAGCGGGATGGTCGCTGCGGTAGGACTCTACGGTGATCACGTGATGGTCTCTCACGGCTCGAAGGGCGGCTGGGACGCATTTGGTCCTGAGCGTCAGGTGACGCGGTCGGAGGGGAACGTGCTTCTAGAGCTTGATGGGAAGCCTGCACTTCCACTGTACAAGGCCTACCTTGGTGATAAGGCATCAGAACTTCCGTCGTCCGGGCTACTGTTTCCTCTGGCGATCCGGGAATCGAGTTTGTCAGATAAATCCCTAGTACGAACTCTGCTGGCAGTTGATGAAGAATCCCAGTCCATGACCTTCGCTGGAGATATCCCGGTAGACTGGTCCGCGCAGCTCATGAAGGCAGATTTCAGTAAACTCGTCGGGGGAGCCGAAGATGCGGCGAAGATGGTCGAGGAAACGGGCGCGTTTGCGGGCAAGGAACATCTTGCAATTGCCATTAGCTGTGTTGGACGGAGACTTGTCCTCGGATCTCGAGTCGAAGACGAGGTAGAGGTCGTTCGCGACATCCTACCAAGTGCGACTCAACTGGTCGGGTTTTACTCATACGGAGAGCTTTCTCCATTCGCGAGCGGCAAGTGCGATTTGCACAATCAAACGATGACGCTAACTGTGGTGTCTGAGTCTCCCACTCCACTCAAGCGGCCTAAGCGCATGTCTTCAGAATCTGAGACATCGCTCTCGGCACAACTGTCGCCGGTAGTCTCGACCCCGAAACTTGCCGTACCCACACCACCACCTGCCGTTCCCACGCCACCACCTGCCGTTTCCACGCCGGCGCCTTCTGTGCACTCGCATCTATCCGCAGTGCCAGCCACGCCGTCTTCTCGAGCCTCATCCGAAGGATCTCACACCCCGCGGTCCACTCATGCACCGGAGTTGACCATGAGCCAGCGAACCGTTGGCAGTACTACTGTCGTCTCGCTTCGAGGCTCGATTGGCGAGAGACTCCCACAAAACGAATTGTCGACCTTGCTACGGGGCAAGGTTGCACTCGATCTCTCGGGCATCACACGGGTTACCTCTTTCGGGGTTCGCGCCTGGTTGGATTTACTTGCCGATACTAGGGCCGACGCTCTGACCCTATATTTTCTGCGATGCTCCTCGGCTGTTGTTGCCCAGCTGGGAATGATCCGAGGGTTTTCGGGGAACGCACGTATTCTCTCATTTGCGGCGCCGTACCTCTGTAGGTCCTGTGGCAATACATTCGATGCACTACTGGACGTCCTAAAGGACCGCGAATGCATAGAGCAAAAGCGTCCCGCAGACGTTACATGCCCACAGTGTGAGGAATCCGCTGTATTCGACGACCACCCTTCCCAATACCTAGAGTTCGCGGCGGAGCACCTAGGGCCGTTGTCGACAGAAATGGGAGAACTTCTTAGAGATTGCCAAGAGGCGCCAGACAGCAGTCCATCAGGCAGGGTGGAGAAAGACGTTCGAGGGAACACAACGCACATCGTTGCCTTTGACAAGATCGGGGAATCATTTTCCTGGGAACGCGCTCTCGAAGGCGCGGAAGGTGCACTCCACTTCGACCTTAGCGAGGCATCGATTACCGGAGTTCAAGGCCGCCATATTGCGAGCGCAATCTTTGAGACCTTGCCGAGTGTCGAATCTGTGAACATCGAAGGGTGTCCTGAGGAACTTGTCGAAATCCTTGGGGAGCGAAACGTTCCGAAGAAGATAACGGTCGAATCGTTCTATCTTATGGGGGCGTGCTCGTCGTGTGACTCGAAACGCCTGTGCCTCTTAACTGCGGTTGATGTGATAGACGGGACGCCATATAGGGCATGCCGCCAGTGTAGTCACACTCTTGAGTTCAAACTCTCCGGAAGTGTCGCGAGTATCTTTGCGAGCGCCAAGACACCGGCTATCGCACCTGAGCGCACAACAAATTACCTGGTTCCGGTGCTCTTAGCGGCCGTTACACTCACGATCGGTGCGGTTGGCATAATCTTGCTCAAGAAGGACAATGCCGCGGCACCCTCGTCATTGAATGCTGATACCCGAACTTCTCTCAGGGTGTCGGGGGCAGAGGTTGCACCAGTTGCCATCAAGACTGAGAAGGACTCTTGGACGACCGATCTAGAACCTGCATGGTCAGATAGTCGATTGCAGAAATCACCCGATGGCCTGTTGATTGTCGGGCGCTCGACTGGTCAGCGAACGGCTGAGGAAGCGGTCGCCGCCGCACGCGATGAGGCAACCCACATCTTGCTCGCGCGGATCGCCGAAGATCTGGGGAGAGGGGCGCTGGAAGAGCGGACCGAGACTCCAACACGAAGCGATTCGCTCACAGTCATTCGCAAAATCTTTGATCGCCAAATGGGCGATGTTGCATATCTCGAACGCACAAAGGCCGTGGTTAAGGAGGGTGAATCGGGCGGCAACGTAATCGCACAATTTAGAATCTCACCCGCTGACTATGCGGCGGCCGTGGCGTATTACGGTTCGAGTGCGAACTGGCGAGGCTTAGAGGTATCACCGCTTTTCCCACTGCAAGCGGCGCACATGGCGCCAACCAACGGGCTCCTACAGATCACGCACGTCAAGCGAAAGAGTGCTGGGTTCTATCGGAGGCTTCGGGCAAACGATGTTGTTCTATCGGTCGCAGGTAGTGGCGTGCGAACCCCAAAAGGGTTTCTAGAACTCGTCAAAGGGAGCGTTGACTCCAAGATTGGAATTCGCGTGCAATCTGGAAGCTTGATCCGGAGTGTCACCTTCTCTAATTGAGAGCGAGATCCAGAACAGACGCTGTGCTCGCGCACCTGGTTTGCGAGCGCAGTGGCGCAGAGAGCGTCGCGTGATTACGTTAAGAACTGCCCCAATACGTATGGGTGTAACTCTGGCTATGACACGTCAGCGCCGGAGCGGCAGCTGGATTACGTTGGCTAGCGTGGTGACCTCCATGCGGTAGTCGGCGGCAATCAGTGCCCAAGCTCTGTCGAAACGCTTGCTCTGTGCCCAGCTTCG
>JAAEPE010000379.1 GCA_024222395.1 Myxococcales bacterium | reverse complement strand
TCGGCAGTCTTGGTCGCACAAGACGCCTCGACGTAAACAGCCTTAGCAGCATCTTCGACAGCGCTAGCCTTAACAGCAGCAGCCAAAGCAGCCTTGACGTCGGCCCTAGCTAGTAATAATTCGTCCATTTCGTTTGCTCCTAATGACGGGTAGGGACGCCCGTGATTGCGCTAGTCCGCTAGCGAGATTGTGGCGGTAGACGAAAATACGCCATCGTCGCCGCTGCAGGTAAGGGTAAGCCAGTTTTGGCGCTCGCTCTTGTCGTCAAGCCACGCGGTAAGGTCGGTTGCGCCTTCCTCCGCCATTAGTTGCCCGATAGCGGCAAGTATCGCTGCTGTCACGCCCTCGTGCTTGCCGGTCACGCCGGAAACTTCGTAGTATTGTGCTGCTGGTGTCATATGTTACTCCTGTTGTGTGACTCGATGGGCCACGGACCCCTATTAAAACACAGGGGGTCCGCACTGTCAAGTATGGTTGGGTAGCCTATCTCCCCAACGTGAGAAAACGCCACAGGCTAGACAAGAGGCAATTCTATCCACGCCTGATCGACTAAAAGAGAGTCGCCTGTTATTTCGCCCTCCACTA
>JAAEPE010000378.1 GCA_024222395.1 Myxococcales bacterium | reverse complement strand
TGGGTGGCGGAGTCCTTGCTCACCAAGCGCTTTTCGTGGTCATCGCGGACATATCTTGCACCATCAAATGCAAATACTCTCATCGGGTCCAAAGAGGAAGACGTGGGCGAATGTCGCCCTTCTTCAAGGACTTGCCACTTTAGCCTCGCACCTGAGCGCCTGCTGGAGGAGGCGCTCAGGTCTGCGGTTGTGGGTGGTGATGACTCATCTGGACGCTCTCGAGGCGCCTCGCGCTTCGAGAGCGGAGCCATGACGAGGCTGAGAAAGCCCTGTGATTTCAGGGCTGACTGGTACTAGTCACCTACCGAGGCTCGCGAGGCTCGGTGGGGATGCCTAGATATTGAAAACCCTAGGGTTCTTCATTCGAGATTGTCGAATGAGAGAATTTAGTCGTTGCACTTCACTGGACTATAACGTTCTGTTATATTCGAGAATACAGAATGCTTAGAGGGCAAGACATCGTAATCGCCATCAAGCTCTGCGTCACTTCCCAGGAGGATTGGACGTATGAGGCTCTTGCAACGTCGCTCAACCTAAGTCCCTCAGTCTGCCACGCATCGCTGCGGCGGCTGCGCCAAGTCGGGTTGGTGGCCCCTGACAGATTCAGCGCAAACGCAGCGCCCCTGCTTGAGTGCTTGGTGCATGCAGTGAAGTACTTCTTCCCTGTCGAACCTGGGCGGCTGACCCGCGGCATCCCAACTTCATACGGGGCCTCTCCTCTGCGCGATCACCTGCTGACGGGCGATGCACCGCCACCCGTATGGCCACACAGCTCCGGGCCGGCACAAGGGCAAGAGCTTCAGCCGCTGCACAAGTGTGTCCCAAGGGCCGTTGCGACCGATGAGCGGCTCCAAGAAGTACTGGCTCTCGTCGATGCAATTCGCTCGGGACGTGCGCGCGAGCGCTCTCTCGCAATCCAGTTTCTGGAGAAACGAATCCAAGGATGAGTGCCTCTGCGGTGCGAGACAATGTCGCCCTTCTCGAGGCTGCTGCTGCTGCCCTCGGACCGCTTATCGACGAAGTCGTTTTTGTGGGAGGTGCAACCGTTGCCCTGCATTTCACTTCACCGACTACCGAGGTGCGGGCGACGGTGGACGTCGATGTGGTCACAGCCGGGTCTCGAGCCAACTACATGCGTATCGACAAGGAACTCGAGAAGCTGGGCTTTCGCCTACCTCCTTCTGATCATGAGGACGCCAAGATCCATTGCCGGCGGTACCATGGAGACGTTGAAACCCCGCTAATACTTGACGTCATGCCGGACGATGCGAGCGTCGCTGGCTTCAGCAACAACTGGTACAAGGAGACTGTTGAACACGCCAAGGAGATTTCACTCCCAAGTGGCAAGCGCATCCGCGTAGCTGCCCCAACTTTCCTTTTGGCAACGAAACTTGAAGCGCTCTTCCAACGCGATCAGGGAGCCTGCGAGTACAAGGACCTCGAAGACATTGCCGCTCTCCTCGTTAGTCGCACCGAGCTCATCGACGAGGTACTGGCGAGCCACCCAAAGCTGATCGCATATATCCGAAAGTCATCAGGAGAAATCCTCGACCATCAGGAATTCTCAAACGTGCTCCCCGGGATGGTCGCTGGGCCTTTCGCGAAAGAGCACTACGCGCTGCTCGTAGAACGGCTGGAAACCCTGGCTCAGAGGAGCAAGCCTCCAGCGTCGGCGAGCGAGACCGTGGCGCGATGGCTCTACGACAACTTTCGGCTTGCGTTTCCGACTCTTGAGGATGAAGGCATTTGGAGTCATGAGGGCAGCTTCAGCTTCGTTGCACGAAAGGGAGCGTTGAAGCGTGCGAAACTGCGGAAGAAGGATGTCGAGAAATGGTTCAAAGACAACCGGCCGATTGGGTTTGCGATCGGATTCGAAATACTCGACGACCTGCCACTAGGACACCGCGCAAGCGAACGAACAACCCTCGAACGGCTAGTCATGTTCGGCTTTCCTCGAAACCGCTCCGATCTCGAGATGGCGCTTGCCACTGAGCTACCTCGAGACTTTCCCACGTTCGCAATTGGCAGTGACGGGCAAGGTTTCTTCGAGTTCCACACGGAGACGGAGCTGACGGCGGAGCAAAAGGACACTCTTGATGCTGTCGTTTTGTCACTTGGCCTTGGTCTCAAAGCCGATACAAAGACAGCACGTCTCCCGTCTCGCGGAGAATTCAAGTCTACTCGACATCTTCGATATCTGCCTGCCCGACTTCTGCCACCCAATACTCCGCTCGCTGTACGGGAACGCGCACTAGAGGACGAAGAAACTTGGAGATCAATCCGTTCGACAGTTCTCGCTCCTGTGGCGGATCCAGCGCCATCTGTTTCGCGAATCCAAGTGCCTTCCTCGTCCTTCTTCCCACAGCCCCTGGGCGCCTACTTGAGCATCTACGACGAGGTCCTGCTCGAGATGCCTCTCCACGATCGAATGGAAGGGGCCCTCGAGGCTCTTGGCGTGCAGAAGTCACGCCTGCTCGAGCTGGTCTCAGAGGGCCGAGTACGTTTTCTCTGCCCCCAGTCGCTAGAACGCTATCCCACCGATTTCCTGGCAGAGACAATAGAGCGACGCGCATCCAGCGTGGTCATGTCTCGCGAACTATCCGTGAGAATGCTTCGGGCAATCACATACCGACTTCCGATTCTAAGCCAAGCGCTTCCAGTCAGAGAACGGCGGAAACTCCTGGAGCTGCTCTCCGCCTTGGGCCCCCTGGACAAGAGTGAAGTCTTCACCGACCTCGTTGCTGAGCTAGAGAACGTCTGGTCAAGTCACGACGAATGGCTCTACATACGCGGCGTCATGGCCGCCATCACTTGCGGCTTCGGATCCATCTTCGCAAACGCGACCAAGAGCATTTTAGGAGACAAAGTGATCGAAATCAGCAGCGCCTATCTGTCAATGGAAATGGCGATGGCTTTTGGCGCACACATTTCAAGCGTCACCGCCGACGGGTATTCGGACACCAACGCGTTGCGGTTGCTAGCCGGAACGCTCAACAGTATTTCCTCCTGGGACTCGAATCTTGACCGGTCGTTTGAGCCTTTGGTCGCCGCGAATACCGAAGCAGCCGCGGCTATTCCTGAGCAGGTTCGACACGAACTGCAGAAGAACATCAAGGATTGGATACACGGCCAAGACGCGCCGCGCATGGTAGTGCCCGAGAGCTATCTAGCGGCAGTTTCGAGTACCGAAACCATGCGTTGGCAAGTTGAGATTCCGGGAGGCGGAGAACTCGCTCCGATGGCTCAGAGTTTGAGAGAACAGCTCGCACAGTCTACGATCGACGAGGAGCTTCCTATTCTCGCGTCCCTGCAACGGCATGGCTCAGTCGATCCGCTGGTGATGAGCTTCCCTGTCCACGATAGCTAGCTTCGAGCGCGCCAGTGGTAGGAGCGTCCTGACAGTTGCAGTCAAGTTGCTCTCTGGATACCCGCTAGACACGGCGGGACTGCCAAGTATCCCGTCTTGGCGAGGATACTCTCGATGTGGGCCTTCACTGTCTCCTCGAGCACTCTTAGCAGTGGTGCAACGTATCTTCTTGGGGTGCCGTGGAGCATCATGGCACTGATGGAGAGACGGCCGTTCACCTGGTTCTAGCTTGAGCCGCGTGAAGCACTGACCTGCCTGGGTTTTTCGGACCGCAGTCTTCAAGAGACTAGCCTCCGAGAGTATTGTTTTTTTGGTCTAGTTGTTCAGTCTTGCGAACTCGGTCGGCGCAAAGCCACTCAGAGTCACGTGCGGACCGATTTGGATGTAGTGGCGTCGCCATGTCTCGATGATGACCTTGGCTTCAGCACGTCTGGCACCGAATCTCGTGCTCGCAAACTATTCCAATAGTCGGCATCCTCAGGAGGCGTTGGAGGCGAGTCGGTTCCCTGAGATTTCGAGGATGAGTTTTCCAAGCTCAGTGCATAGTGGAGCCGACAACGACTGACCATGATTGCTTGCGATAGGTGTCAAACCCGCCCTCAGCGCCAGATTGCGGAAGCGACACCCCAACATCAAGGCCCAGTCCAGGTTGCTGGCCAACGTTGCTAAGAGGTGCTCGCTATCTTTCAAGAGAGGCTAGGCCACCAAGGCGTGAGGCTAGGTAGAATAAACCTGTGTTTCTGATTTGCGCCTTGGTACCCAAGCCTTCCAATAGGGGCCGAGTAAATGCGATCACCTAGAAAGATCCAGCACTTACATGGGCGTTGACAGATCCAGTGTGCAAGAAGTTCCTT
>JAAEPE010000377.1 GCA_024222395.1 Myxococcales bacterium | reverse complement strand
CTGCAACGGGTCGACCGTGCCGCCGCCCGAGAGCCTGCTTCGGGATATCGATGCCGAGGCGAGGGCGGTGAGCGTGGACGCAGAGGTGCCCCCGACGCGATTCTGTGGGCTTGAGCACGGGGACATTGCGTTCTACTCGCTAGTCCGCACCGACGTTCGAGACATTCACTAATTCACTAATACGTAATTACGTGATTATCATACATCAATCCATTCATTGTTTCACAGATAGAGCTTGTTGAGCTGCCTCATGGCGGCGAGATCCCGCAACCTGTTCTGATGGAGCGAAAGGCGCTTCAAATTCGTGAGATTCCCTATGCTCTCCGGCAACGCCTCCAGCTTGTTCATGTTGAGGCTCAGCCAGGAGATCTTCACGCACGCAAACAGAGCGTCGGGCAGATTGACGAGGTCGTTGCTGTGGAGCCCACAGTGCTCGAGGTGCTCGCAGACGGAGATGTCTTCCGGGATCGAGCTCAGAGCGCACGAATAGGCGTCCAAGCGCCGCAGGTTTGGCACGGAGGGAAAAAATCCGACGGGAAGCGTGTCGAGCTTGATGTTTCCGGAGATGTCCAGGTACTCGAGCGCATGCAGCGTGATCGGCCTCGGCAAAGGCGCCGCAAGCACGTCAATCGACCGTATTTGAGACTTGCTGACGTCCAAGTGCTTCAGGCACTCGCGAACGGCGATCAACGACGCCGGCGGCCAGCTGACCTCTCGCAATACGTTTGCGTCGACGAAGATCGAGGACAGGGCCGGTTCGCGACTCGCCTCTGCCTCGTCAACGACCAGCCATCCCAGCCCCGCATCCAGATCCTTCAGCGAGTTGCCGCTCAGATGCAGCTTTTCCAAACCGTGCCGGAATACTGCACGTGCCAACGCCGCTCCCAGCCGCTTGTCCACGGAATCAATCGAGTACCCGGCCAGATTCAACGACTCGAGCGACTCGTCCGACTCGTCCAAGGTCACACGAGCGCGACTG
>JAAEPE010000376.1 GCA_024222395.1 Myxococcales bacterium | reverse complement strand
GAACAGCGGTATGCGCTGGGGCCACGAAGGCGGACAGGCCATCCTCACCCTTCGAAGCTGGGCACAGAGCGAGCGTTTCGACAGAGCTTGGGCACTGATTGCCGCCGACTACCGCATGGAGGTCACCACGCTAGCCAACGTAATCCAGCTGCCGCTCCGGCGCTGACGTGTCATAGCCAGAGTTACACCCATTCGAATGTATGAAGCCGGCGCCAACCCGGGCGAAGAGGCCAATATCGCCAAGATGCTGACCGCGGAAACCGTGTTGGCGGCCGGTGAAGTTTGTCTTCAGACACATGGCGGATTCTGTTTTGCGGAAGAATACGATGTAGAGCGCAAGTACCGAGAGGCGCGCCTCTACCAAGTCGCACCAATCTCTACCAACATGATTCTCAGCTTTATCGCTGAGCACGTTTTGGGAATGCCCAGATCTTACTGACGTCGGTGGGCGGGCTCTCACAGAGATCTCACACGACACCGCGATAAGACCCACCGTCGATCACGAGATTCTGGCCTGTGATGTAGCCAGATTGATAAGCACATAGGAACGCACAAGCGACGCCGAACTCATCGGGCACGCCGATTCGGCCGGCAGGAATCGTCTTGATGCGTTGAGCGATCTCTTCTTCGGAATACACGCTACGGAGGCGCTCGGTGGCAAGGGCACCCGGCAAGAGATTGTTGATCGTCACATTGTGGGAGGCGACCTCGCGAGCAAGCCCAGCCACGAAACCCGTAAGGCCGCAGCAAGCGCCGTTTGACAAGCCGAGCCGTGCGATCGGTGCCTTCACGACCGCGGAGGTGATGTTCACAATTCTTCCAAAACCCTTTGAAGTCATGTGATCGACTGTTCCCCTAATAGCTCGATGGGGGCTAGCACGTTTTGTTTGAGCGCACCGAGCCACGCCTCTTCGTCCCAGTCCCGAAAATCGCCAGGAGGCGGTCCTCCAGCGTTGGTCACGAGTATGTCCGGATCTGGACAGGCTTCGAGAACTGCGGTGCGTCCTTCGGCGTCAGCCACGTCCGCAACGACGGCAGTGACGGTAACGCCGTGACTGCCGCGGATGCTATCTGCAACAGACCGCAGGGGCTCCGCCGATCGCGCGATGAGTGTCACGTTGGCTCCCTCTTGCGCGAGCTGATTGGCACAGGCGAAGCCGAGCCCACGACTGGAACCCGATATAAAGGCAGTCTTGCCGGCGATTCCTAGATCCATTGTTCGACCAGTTTTCTTTCTCGGCCCTTGGAAATCGGGCCGCGGGTGTTTTCGAGATTTGACTGTAGTGCGCCGTCGCCAATAAGACCAACTAGGGAGCGTCGAGAGTGACGTCGAAGTTGATGTTGCGAATCGTGAGCCCGCAGCCATCGGGAATCGTTCCGGAGGAGTTCACCTGACGGTAGTGCAACTCCGGCGCGCTGCCACGGAGGACCGCGCCGGCTTCGAGACTCACGGCGTCGAGAGTAATGGCCCCACTCTGTGCGACGAGAAGCATGCTGGTGCTGCCATTTGCTGTCATATCGCCGAAGACAAGGGCACAGAGTCCACAATCGTTCAAGCTGGTCTCGGCCCCTTCAATCGGAATCGTTCCAGGGGTGACGCCTGATTCGAATGCGCCAAAGTTGCTCCACAATTGGATCTCAAACAGATCGATAGGTGGCCCTTCGTCGAGAAAGACTGTGAGGCCGTACACGGTGGGGCTTGTTGCATCACCGGCATCACGCGGCCTTGCGTAGCCTGTGAAGACGGCTTTCGTTAGATCGTAGCTCGGCAAGAGGCCCGTACACGCGGGTGGCCCCTCTATCACGGCATCAGCAGCCAAGAGGACTTCGGCATCGGCAGTGGCCGGCGCGTCCTCCGCATCGGCTCCACAGCCAACGAGGAGCGGTAGCGTGCTTGCGAGCGGGGCGAACTTCACCAGCGGAACCTCGTATGTTCGGAGGCGCAAGTCAAGTACCAGACAAGTGGCCTGATCCAACACGAATCGTGCGCCGAAGCGTGGAGATCGAACTAGAGGGCCGAGGCTACATATTCGGAGAGCCTGGTGCGAGCGGCGCTCGTCACCTCAACAAAGGCGACGCCTATGCCATTTCCCCCGCTGCCGTAGCGCACGACACGCCCGTCGAATATCAGCGCGCTTGCAGTGTCCCCTAGCTTGAGCTCGATGCTGAGTTCGGTGCTGATGTCGGGCGGTACTCCATCGAAGTACACAAAGAGTCCTCCACTCCCTAGGTCGCGGGTACGGCAGTCGAAGCGGTCATTGCCGATATGAACAGTAACAGGTGTAGCAAATGGAACTCTGGGTGAGAAGCGTCGCTCATTGCCGATGGACATGAATGAGATCATGCACCGTCGCGACTTGAACATGCAACCTACAAATCGTCTCGGTCGCCTGGTGCTACAGGTGAGATACTCAGTGCGCTTCTGATGTGGTGTACTACTGATGGCGCCGTTCCGAGACGGACTACACTCTAGTTCGTACAAAGCCCCGTAAGACCTCATTACATCCCTTCTACGGACTCAGGACGGAAGTGTTCGGAGGGGTATTCCTTTACGGTTTCTCGAAATGAGGAGGTGGATACCCAGCGTCGGGTCGTCGGGGCTACGCAATATTACAGCCCGAGTGCCAAATTCTCGATGGCATCAGAGCCCGCTGTGGCGCTATCAGTTCGCTAGCTGTTGAGACACAGATTGATGCCGCGCGGTAATGAAGGTCTTGAGACCTGGAACGAGTCGGTTTGCGGGCCTGGGTGGACTTGGAAGAGCCGTGACATCCTGGTCGAAGCTCGCGTCATACTGTGCCCCAGAATAATCCTTGCGAGATTCGAGAAGAGCGGCTGGTCGGGTGAGCGCACGAAGGGCGTCAACGTTGGCGTGCATCGAAGCAGGCAAGAACGGGCCGTCGACAAGCGTTTGAAGCTTGGCCAGATATGCGGCGTGGAATTCGGGCACCGCGAGGATTCTGCCGATAATTGGCGAGGGAGAGCCAGGGTTGACAACCGGCATATCGATATCGAGATTGACGACTTGGCTGTTCGTTAGGCCCTCGGGCTCGGCTCCGAACGCTCCATTCATGTCCCAGACGATATAGGAAAACTTGCCGCCGTCCGGGCTCCTGTAGAGATACCCGCTTGAGCCACCTCTATTCACGACATTGTCCATGTTGCCAAGCAGCGTGTTGGCCGCTAGCCACGAGAGGAACGAATCGACATCAATAATCGATTCGATGTCAGTCTTGAATGTAGCGTCGGGGGCCATGTTTAGAGCAGTCACCAATTCCAAGATAGGGCTGTGGTCGCCGGTTTCGTTGGTCTTCGGTTCAAAGTGCACCGGCACATAGTCAGCAACCTGATTACCGAACCACTGGAAGCGGGCTCGCTTGTAGAGCGTGCCTTCAGTATTTGCGAAGCGGTCCTTTTGAAACGTCTTATCGATTTGCTCTGTCTTGATGTAGAGCCCCCAGTACTCGCGATCGTACGTGCCAGCGACCGTAACAAACATCCTAATGTGGCTGCTCCGCGCCGCCGGAGTCCCCACTGGCAGAATAGTTGGCGCCTCTCGTGATTCGAATATTCACCTTGGGGGTGAGCAAGAGAACGTGATTTGGCCTATTCAGAGAAGTTCAAGGAAAACCTCCTAGCCAGGACTTTGGCCCCCAATTCCAACATCTCCGGCCTGGCCCGTCAGTCCGGAGTTCCAAAGCAATCCTTGTTTGCCTGGGTGCGCCAGGCGAAGCTAAGCAGTGTGTCGAGCCGTAGTAAGAAGAAGCGTGGGCGCCCCCGAAATTCTAGGCTTTGTCCGAAATGGCGTGAGGGACACTCTGGCCGTTTTCTTGGCCAGAGGTCAATACTCTTATCTGGTCGGGGTATGGCAAGGAAACGCTCTCCAAGACACCAACTCACAGACGCACAGTGGACGCTACTCGCTCCGATGTTCGAGGTTGACTACTGCGATACGGGGCGACGACCACGCGACCGTCGTGAGATCGTCAACGCTATCTTCTGGGTGCTTGGGACCGGTGCTCCCTGGCGAGATTTGCCAGCCTAATACGGTCCATGGTCTACGTGTTGGGATTTCTTCGACAAGTGAACCAAGAATGGAACCTTTGACGAAGTGCTAAGAACACTTCGGAACCTGGCAATCCCAGATGGCACAGCAGCCGACGATCTCTGGTGTATTGATGGCACATCCATTCGAGCTGCTCGTTGCGCCAGCGGCGAAAGAAAGAGACCAGGCCCCCCTAGAACCCACAGATCATGATTTGGGCCGCTCTAGAGGCGGATTTGCCACCAAACTCCACATCCTCTGTGATTCCGTTGGACACCCGTTGTACTTTGAACTCAGTGCGGGCCATGTGCACGACTCCAAGATGTTCGGTGCTGTACTCGATGGCGCCAACCACACTCTCTACTGGGAAAGTGGGAAGGCCATGCCTTGGCCTCTCGCGCTCGCGGGGGACAAGGGCTACCCTGTGACAGCCTTGGTGGCTTCAATGCGGCGCTTGAGAGTGGCCAACGCCGCGTCAGAATTTCCGCCCGGCTCTTGTGTGATGGCCTCGGCTTTCGCCCGCAGTGCTCTGGCTCTCGCCAGCTTGTTCGCGAAGTCAGAAACCGATTCAGAGTGGGCAGCCACCTGGGTTGGTGACAACACGAGCTGGTTGGCTGCCGTGGTTGGCGCACTTCGCGAGGAAGGGTTACAGCCGAGCGCTAGCGAACAACCGAGGCCGAGAAGGACTCTACTCATGCGCCGACGCTAGGCTCCGTCCGGTTTCCCTTCAAAGGCCTAGGATCCTGAAATAGCGGTGAATGAAGGGAAGCTTGACCATGCCTCCAAAGTTGATCGCGGTCTTCTCAGACCTGGTTGCGATGCGTCGCGACTCTTTGAGCCAACCTATCAGGCACTCGACAATGCTTCGCCTGCGATAGGATCGCTTGTCGAGTGCTACCGGTCTAACGCCGCGAGCTTCATTGGTCTTGCTTGGGATGACTGGGGTGATGCCCAACTCATCCAGTAGGTAGTCGTCGATCCAGTTGGCGCGGTATCCCTTATCACCGGCGAGCTTCAGTGGCCAGGCGAGGGCGACGCCGTCTTTGTCATGAAGTTCGGCATCGGCCCCTTCCAACACGGTGTCGAGCATCGTGGAGTCGTGTGCTTGGCCAGGACTGAGATGGAAATGGAGCTGATTTCCGTCGGCGTCACACTGAAGATGGATTTTCGCACCAAATCCCCCCTGGAGCGCCCCAGAGCGTGATCCGCTGGTTCGTCTGGGTCTGCATTCTTTCCCCCACCCGCACTGCAACGTGCGGCTCGAATCGATGTGCCATCGATGCACCAAAGTTCATCTGGGTCCGCGTCATGCCGAAACGCAAGAGTTCGCAGTCTGCACAGCATCGCGTCAAACGTCCCGCCCTTGGTCCATTTGTCGAAAAGGTCCCACGCCGTCGACCACGGGCCATACTCGCCAGGCAGGTCTCGCCACGGCGCGCCTGTACGCAAGACCCAGAAGATAGCGTTGAGAATCTCGCGACGGCTGCGGGGGCGACGACCGGTCCCGAAATTGCCGGCGGCAAACAGGCCGCCGACCGCCTCCCATTGTGGTTCGGTCAGTTGGTGACGGGGCATGCGTCTTTGAGACATGCTCTCTACAGATCACTTGATCCCGATTCAGGCAAGAATTTGGCCTCTATTCGGAAACCAGACAGAGTCTAATCGGTTGCGAAAACCGCAAGCTCGCCGCCCGTGACTTCAACGATGACAAGAAGGACGCTGGCGAACTTGGTGCGGGCCACTCGATAACCGCGCTCTACGAGATTATCCCCACCGCGCTCTACGAGATTATCCCCGGCGGATCCAAAGAGAACATCACTGGCATCGACGAATTCAAGTACCAGCGCGCCACGACGACCTCTGCCGCAAGTCAGGCAGAACTCATGACGGTGAAGCTTCGCTACAAAGCCCCTGGCGGAACGAAGAGCAAGCTGCTCACTCGCTCACTCGCTCAGTCGCGGTGGCAGGGACGCCACTGCACAAGGCGTCAGACAACCTTCGCTTCAGCGCAGCGGTCGCGGGATTTGGCATGTTGCTGCGCAAATCGAAGCACGCTGGCAACAGCAATTACCAGGGCATTCTAGAACTCGCCAAGGGTGCCAAGGGCAGCGACAAAGAAGGATACCGCGCAGAGTTCTTTGAGCTGGTCAAGATGGCGCAGCAACTGGCGCCATAGAATCGCCTGCCGGCTCGTGGCACGATCCTCTCGACTGCTAGCTTCTACCTCGCAGAAAATGTGCGATCCCCTATAACTGGCTAATTTGACAGCCATTCCTCAAGACAAAGTCAGTGCTAGCACGGCGTTAGGCTTCAAATGTGTGAGGTATGCTGCGCGCTGAAAGCGAGGTTGCACCCCTTATGAACACCCCCAGGTATCCCGGAATTCGCGTCGTTGCGAACGGAAATGAACTCGTCTCCTATCACACAGAAGCACGCCTAGTAGACGCTGGAATCTTCTACCCAATTACTCCTTCGACTGAGATGGGGGAGCTGTATCAGCTCTCATTTGCCCAGGGGCGACTCAACGTTTTTGGCAACTCAATCCTCGCTATCGAAACCGAAGGCGAGCACTCGGCACAGGGCGGAGCCATTGCGTACTCCGTGACGGGCAAGCGCGTCGTAAACTTCACATCAGGACAAGGCCTGGTCTACGGGCTCGAGCAGTACTACCACGCACCAGGCAAGCTCTCGACGATGATCGTGCAGCTCGGTTGTCGCGCGCTCACCAAGCACGCATTGAACGTGCACTGCGGTCATGACGACTTGTATGCGGCGCTCGATACGGGCTGGATGGTTCTCATGGCGAAGGACGCCCAGCAGGCGGCCGATCAATCGCTCATCTTGCGCAAGGTCGCCGAGCAAGCCCTCACACCCGGCATCAATGCACAGGATGGATTCCTCACCTCGCACCTCGAGCGCACGTTCTACAAGCACGAAGCGGAGCTGATGCGTGAGTTTCTGGGAGCACCAGAGGATACGATCGATTGTCCCACCGAGGCGCAGCGGGAGATCTTTGGCCCTCAGCGTCGCCGAATCCCATGCGTTATGAATTTGCACAACCCAGCGGTGCTTGGGCCTGTGCAAAACCAGGAACACTACATGAACGGCGTCATTTCGCGCCGAAACAACTTTTGCGAAGAGATTCTTCCCTTTCTAGAGAAGGCCTACGCAGAGTTCGGGGAGCTAACCGGGCGCCACTACGGGGCTCTGACCGAGCATAGAACAGACGACGCAGATTCCGTATTCTTTTCTTTGGGGTCGGCCGCAGAGAACGTCGAAGCCGCAGTGGACCACTTGCGAGAATCTCGCAATGCAAAGGTCGGTTCGATTCATCTCAATATCGTACGCCCCTTCCCCGAAGTGGCCGTCGCGAAGGCTCTCGCTGGCAAGAAGCGCGTGATCGTGCTCGAGCGTGTCGACGATGCCCTTTCGGGTGACGCTCCTATGGCGCGCGAGATTCGAGCTCTTCTCGGCAAGGCGGTAGAGCATCACGAAACGGGATTGGATGTCGGAGTTCCAGCCATTGGTACCAAGGACATCCCCCGCGTCTTCCGCGGCAGCTATGGCCTCGGGTCGCGCGACTTCCGTCCTGAGGCGGTCATTGGTGCCTACGAATACGCAACTGGCGCAATCTCCCGGATCGATGGTGCCTCGGCCGAGGCTGGGGAAACCTACTTCACCCTCGGCATCACTCACCCGTATGCAGTGGTGTCGGAGGAAACGCCTTCGCTCCTACCAAAGATGGCCATTGCAGTGCGCCTGCATTCTATCGGCGGTTGGGGAATGATCACCACCGGCAAGAACTTGGGAGCGATCATTGGTGCGATGGGTGATGAGCTCTCAACCGAAGACGGTTCCATCGACGAATCGGGACACACAAAAGAGCTACTGCACGTCAGTGCAAACCCACGCTATGGCTCGGAGAAGAAGGGCGCTCCCACTGCGTACTTCATGGTGGTTGCGCCGGAGCGAGTGCGCGTGAACTGCGACTTGCAACACGTAGATGTCGTCCTGTGTTGCGATCCCAAGGCCTTCTTGCACTCCAACCCACTCGAAGGAATTCGACCGGGGGGAATCTTCGTGTGGGAGTCCGCCCGGACACCGGAGAGCGCGTGGCACCGCATTCCGCCACATCTGAGACAGCAAGTCATCGACGATGACATCCAACTCTACATTCTCCCCGGCTTTGACATCGCCCGCAAAGCAACCAAGCGTCCCGACCTGCAATTGCGCATGCAGGGCAACGCCTTCCTAGGAGCGTTCTTCGCCGTCTCGAGCTTTCTCAAAGACAACAACATCTCGACAGAAGAGTTCCACGAAGTCGTTCGCTCTCAGTACGTCAAGAAGTTTTGTCGCTTCGGCGAAGCGGTGGTCGAGTCGAACATGGAAGTCATGATGCGTGGCTTCGATCGCCTGCAAAAGGTCCCTATTGGCGCCATTGACGCCAAGGATAGCTCGACCATGCAGAAGGGCGCGCTTCTAGTTCAGGTCGAGCGCAAGGATGGTAGCCAGATTCCCGTCGGCCAAATCCCTCAGCCAGAGAAGCAAGGACGGCGCCTCAATATGAAGCGCCGAGACTACTTCGATGCGCAATTCCGAGCAGGGCTTGGCTACCACCAACCATCAACACCGTTTT
>JAAEPE010000375.1 GCA_024222395.1 Myxococcales bacterium | reverse complement strand
GTAGTTTCTCTGCCCTAGAGCGCCTAGATTCTAGCCTCGATGTTCTCAGTCTTGTGTACGAAGACCAAGTACTCGGCCATGGCCTCTTTCCACACGAAGTCGTGGGTTTCGAGAAGGGTTGTTTGCTCGCCCGCCCAGTGGTGGGCAATTTCGTTGCTCGTAGTGTGAGCCGAGGGTTGGAGAAGGTCGATTGGAAGCCACTGGTACGGAGCCTGTCGTTGGGTATGATGTTGCCAGGATGCTCGAAGCCATTCCAATAGGTGGGGCCAACGGCGAAGCACAACTCACTTCCGTAGGGGGAGGGGCCGAAGGTATCGACCATCCAGCCCATGAAGCCTTTGTGTTCTTCCATATATAACTTGCGTGTGATGTCGGCAGTTGGCATGTCGTAGAAACTCACGGAGACGCCACCCCAATCGGCCATGTCGAACTTCTCCCAGCTAGGGCTCACTGCGAAACCGAAACTCTAATATGTGGGCCCGCCCGCGTAGTCAAATTCGCAAATGGTCTGGGTCTCGCCCGGACTGAGCGTTCCTGGACACAAGACCCTGTGTCCCGATGGGTGGTCGCCGGTGAAGCGATAGGTGGTGAAGGCGCTGGCCTTCGAGTCGCACGGTGCGAATCGATCGCAGCCTCCGACCGAGGCTAGTTTCCCAACACTTACACTGCCCTAGCGGTGACGTTCGGGTGATTGCTTTGCCTGCTTGACAAGACACCATCAGTCTCTTATCTTTCAGTAAGAGACCCGAGGTCTCCTATGAGGACACGACCAATGGACTGGCAACGAGCGCGAAGCGATGAAAAGAAGGACGAGCGAAAGGCGGCGATTTGCGCCGCCGCCATGAGGCTCTTCAAAAAGAGCAGCTACGAGAAAGTGACCCTCAATGGGATCGCAGTGGAGGCCGGTTTCGCCAAGTCGAACCTCTACCGCTACTTCAGTTCACGCGAAGAGATTTTCCTTTCCATTTTCTCGGGGCTCTTCTCGCAGTGGTTCTCCGCGTGGAGCAAGCGCCTCAAACGGTTTGGTGAGAACGAGCCAGTCCCGAACTTTGCCGAGAGCTGGGTGAAGTCATTCTTGGCGAACCCGGTCTTTCTCGACCTCACGCCAGTTCTATTTGTGTCGCTCGAGCGCAACAGCTCGTACGAGCAGCTCGCCGAATTCAAAAGGCATTCGAAAGACGTTCTATGCGAGCTGTCTCTCGAGATCAACCGCATCTACCCAGAGCTCAGCAACGAGCAAGCGTTCCAGTGTCTGTCGCTGAATTTTGCGGCGACGTCGAACTATTGGGCCGCGGCAACGCATAACGATGCACTCAAGAAGATCTATTCCCAAGAGGAATTCGCTCCGCTTCGCCCCGACTTCGAGTCGGACCTCAGGTCCGCTGTCGAAATCACCGTCCATGGGCTCCTGTCCATCGCCAAACAAGGCAACTAACCCGCGCAATCAAGGAAAACGAATATGACACATCGCATTGAACAAAGCCTCACCGTCTCGATCCCCGCACACAAGGTGTGGGCTGTACTCAGCGACTACAGCGGGGTCGAGAGATTCGCACCCACTGTAAAGTCATCTTCGATTGTCGGCGAGAAGCACTCCGGCATCGGTGCAAAGCGTCGCGTCACCCTACATCACGATGGGTCCAGCATGATTGAGGAGATCATCGAATACGACGAGGGAGAAGGTTACAAGATGGAAGTCTCCGATCTCTCATCACCTCTCAAATCCATGCAAGCTGAGCTCCGAGTGAAGGATCTTGACGGCGGCTCCAGCAAGATCTTCATGGCCGTGGACTTCGAAACCAAAGGTGGCCCGTTCGGCTGGCTCATGAGCCGACTCATGCTAAAGCCCATTATGAAGGGCGTCTTGAAGAAGCAGGTCAACGGCCTGGCATTTCACTCTGCGACCGGCAAATTGGTCGACCAAAAGCTACCGGCGAACGCCGAACTCACGGTCGTAATCGGCTCCGGAGCTTAGGGTCACACTACGGAGACGGTTGCGGTCCCAACAACGCTCGGCGCGGGTATGGCCGCTTGCTACAAGCAGTGGGCTCTCGCCCGATGCCGACTACGGCTGCGCGATGTCGGTGGGCCGATCCAAAGACACCGAAGTATCGGGTGAGGTTCTTGTGCGGTGGCGGAATCAGGGTGGCGAGTCCTTGCAGAAACTCTACTTGGCAGAAGCGCAGTTTATGCTTCACCTGGATGTGGGTACCAAGAAGCTAGAGAATCTTCGAACCATCCTGAATTTGGCCTGCAAGGAGCCCGCGATGAGCATCGACGCGCTAGCCCAGTCTGCACCCAAACTGCCTGTCAGCGATATCGTGCTCAATCGGGGCGAAGAGCAACACACGGGCAACGCGCGCATGGTGCTCTTGTCGAAGATGATTGGCAGCCGAGATACCGCAATCACTCTCGATGCCGAAGAGGCGCATGGCTGTATTCAACGACTCACGCTACCGTCCTTGCCATCCGGTTTCTACCCCGGTTCTTCCAATGAAACGTTCTATCGCAGCGCTCTACTCTTGGGAAAGAAGGAGAATCCCGAATCGACAGAAGAATACTACCCACCTTCGCGGGCTGTCGTGGAAGAATTCGTGGGTCTGAAGTACGTGTTGTTGCTTCGAACCATTGCGGTCGCTTTCCCACAGCAAATTGAGGGCAATAACTACAGCCCGGGAACCTATGGCGGGCAGCTGATGATCTACGATTTGAAGAGCAGCGCTCTCGTCGGAATTGTTCCCGTGATCGCTTCAAACCAAGAGGGGCGCAAAGCCACCGGAGTGGGACACGACCTCGGGGCTAAGGTGGAAGACCTGTCTGACGCCGCGTTGGCGGCGGCACAAGGCATTGCTGCTCCGTAGTGGCCGGCGAGCCGGCTGC
>JAAEPE010000374.1 GCA_024222395.1 Myxococcales bacterium | reverse complement strand
TCGTGGTGTGACAGAAAATATCCTCATCGGCGAAGAGCGGTGTCGCGCCGTTTACGAGAGAGAAGCTGCTGTATTGCTCCGAACACGCCGGGTTCGAACCAGCAGCCACGACTGCGCCTGGCACGCTCACCAAGACACCCTCGTATTGCTTGTCAGTTGCCAGGTCTGCGATAGCGATACCATCCAGAGTCGTAACTGCCTCTGGCACGCCAGCGGATGCTTCAATTGTGACGTCCACCAACTCCGTCAGAGTGTTGAACTCATCTAGCCTCCCAGCAAGAGTAATCTTGAAACCAACATCAACGTTGGCTGGCAAGGCAGCGGCGTCGGAACGCTGGTAGACGTAGAGGCCGTTGAAGGCAGCGGCGCCACCTGCGTCTTGAACGAAGAAGGACCGACCATCAGCAGCAAGTGCTGTCACGACAACGTCAGTAAGACGAATGCGAGAGTTCTCTTCGATTGTACCGTTTTGCGCTTCCACAACTGTCGTACCGGTCGTGCAGGCAGCAACGGCATCTTGGCAACTGCGATCCGCACAGTCGTCAAAGCCATCATGATCGTTATCCATCATGTCACCGCAGAGAGCTTCGGACTCTTCTGGTGGAAGACAGGATTCGCCAGTGGCATCGGCCACCATATCGGCTCCGCTACGAGGGAGAATCTTGTAGCTGAAGAAGTAGTCGCCAATACCCGTGATGCTGCTGAAGCAATCATCGCGCTCGACCGCTTCGCCAAGATCGGCAAGCGAGCCACCCATGCGAAATGGTCCTGTGATGCTCATCTCGAGGAGCGTCGCATCGCTTTGGCTCACGTTGAATGCTGAACCGAGTGCGCGAGCACCGGTGAACTTGATAAGTACTCCCTCCCACTTCTCGGCTTCGGCGTCATCGGCGGCCAAATCCCACGGATTCAACTCCTCCGCAGCGGGAACGGTGCCATCACCAACCTTCGTGACAGTCATCGTGCCTGCGTCGGGTGCCACGATCTGTGTGATGGAATGGCCATCCTCGAAGTCGAATGAGAACTCGTCTTTGACTCCGCCGTCAATGTTGACGAGATCACCAACGACGAGGCCACCTGCGCTTGCGTTAAAGACAAAAACGCCAGAGAAGGGCCCCCCTGCGGTCTCCTGTACGTAGAAGCCGCCCGTGCGTCCTCCGAAGTTATCGATTGCTGTGACAACTACGGACCTCAGTGTCACAGAGCTGCCTACCGACGTGGCATCGCTCTGTACATCGTAGATGGTGATTGAAGAGCCTGGCGTCGCGTCTGCAGCGCCGCTACCACCGCCGCCATCCGCAGCATCGCCATCGCTACTATCGTCGCGACAAGCGGCGATTTGGCTGGTGAGAGAGACACCTAGAACGGCAGTGAGAAGAAGACGAGTAAGCATAGAGTTAATACCTTAAAGGGTAGAAATTGGATTCGCGCAGCTTAGTGGAGAACGCCGAAAAAGGCAGTAGAAAAGTGGTCGCGATCCCTCACGCGCCAAAACGACAAAACCCGCCGACAGGCGGGCCTCGCTCGCGAGCATTCGAAAAAACTGCTCAAGCGATGCAGGTCACAAGAGCGTAGCGCTCGTGTGCGCCATCACGCGCTTCGGAACTACGCAGCAGAAGCGACGAGTTCAATCATCGCCATTGGTGCAGCGTCGCCTTTGCGAACGCGAGTCTTGATGACTCGGGTATATCCGCCAGGTCGAGCAGCCATTGCTGGAGCAACCTCGTAGAAGAGATGCTTGAGCGCGTCTCGGTCCTTAAGTACCCGACCTGCCATGCGCTTGGCGTGCATGACTATCATTTCCTCATCCCGGCTCAAGCTCGCGGAGTCTTTGGCGCAAAGCGCGTTTACTTTAACGCTCCAAGTGATGGTTCGCTCGGCGATGCCACGAAGCTCTTTTGCCTTTGCTTCGGTGGTTTCGATTCGACCGTGGGTGACGAGAGAAGACACCATGTTCGAGAACATCGCTTTGCGATGTGACGAGTTACGGTTGAGCTTTCGACCTGATTTGCGATGTCGCATAGTTTCTAATCCTGAGTGTTCGTTAGCAAAATCCAGACAACGTGTCCGGACTACTTCTTCAAAGGAGTCGTGCCGGGCCAGTTGTCGAGCTTCATGCCGAGGCTGAGGCCCATCTCTGCGAGAATCTCTTTGATCTCTTTGAGAGACTTGCGACCGAAGTTCTTGGTCTTGAGCATTTCCTGCTCAGTCTTGAGAACCAACTCGCCAATGTACTTGATGTTGGCGTTCTGGAGGCAGTTGGCGGAACGGACGGAGAGCTCCAGCTCGTCTACTGTGCGCCAAAGGTTCTCGTTGAGCTTCTCTTGCTCTTCGTTGACCTGAGGTTCTGCAGGCTCTGCAGTCTCCTCGAAGTTGATGAAGATGCTGAGTTGCTCCTTGAGGATCTTCGCCGAGAATGCCACTGCATCCTCAGGAGTTACCGAGCCGTTGGTCCAAACTTCAAGGGCGAGCTTGTCGTAGTCGGTCTGCTGACCAACACGTGCGTCCGTCACTGCGAAGTTCACTTTGGTGATTGGAGAAAAGAGTGAGTCGATGGGGATCATCGAAACGTCGAGGTTGGAGCGAGGATGCGCCTCGGAAGGTACGTATCCCCGTCCCGTGCCGATCAGCAGCTCGCAGTCGAGCTTGCCACCGGAGAGCATTGCAATATGCTGACTTGGGTTGAGAACCTCAACGCCATTGACAGTCTGGATGTCTGCAGCGGTAACAGCGCCATTGCCCTCTTTCACGATGCGCACCGTGTACTCTTTGGCTTCGTCTACGCGAAGGAGAACCTCTTTGAGATTGAGGATGATGTCTGTGACATCTTCTGCAACATCAGGAAGAGACGTGAACTCGTGCAGTGCACCGTTGAGCTTGACGTGGGTGATTGCCGCGCCCTGGAGGGACGAGAGGAGAATTCGCCGAAGGCAGTTGCCCAGGGTAGTTCCGTAGCCGCGCTCAAGAGGCTCACAGCTGAACTTGCCGTAGGTCTCTGCCCGCTCGACGATGTCGAGTGTGCGTGGGCGAATGAGCCCGCGCCAGTTGCGAGCCATGAACTCGCTAGCCATGTTGATGTCCTCGACGCCAGCGACCACAGCTTCTGGTGCTTGTTCGACAACGGCAGACTCAGGATTGGCAGCTTGTGGTGGAATGGTGGTTTCCATGGGTTCTCCGGTAGCTTCTCGTGCAAGTAGGTAGGACGAATGTAGAGCAGGTCTACTTCGAGTAAAGTTCGATGATGAGATGCTCACGAATGGGCATCGTCAGGTCGTCGCGAGCAGGAAGTGCTTTGACGGTTGCTTTGAAAGCGTCGGCTTCCAAGCTTATCCAGCCAGGAACACCACGGCGCTCGACGACACCAAGAGCTTCGACGATTCGAGTGATATTGCGAGACTTCTCACGAACCTCAACCACATCATTGGTGCGAATCAGGTAAGAAGGAATGTTGACCTTGCGTCCATTGACAGTGAAGTGGCCGTGACGAACGAGTTGGCGAGCCTCTGCATGGTCGCTTACAAAGCCCATTCGGTAGACAACGTTGTCGAGGCGCCGCTCGAGAAGTTGAATAAGGTTGTCGCCAGTAACACCCTTCATACGGGAAGCTTTGTAGTAGTAGCCACGGAACTGCTTCTCAGCAACGCCGTAGATACGCTTGACCTTTTGCTTCTCTCGGAGCTGCTCACCATAGTCAGAACGACGACGGCGGCGAGCCTGACCGTGTTGTCCAGGTGGGTAGGAGCGGCGCTCGTATCCACACTTATCAGTGTAGCAACGCTCGCCCTTGAGGAACAATTTCATGTCCTCGCGGCGGCAAAGGCGACAGACGGGTCCGATGTATCTAGCCATAAGTCTCTCTCGAATCAGACGCGACGGCGTTTAGGAGGCCGACATCCATTGTGGGGAATAGGGGTTACGTCGCGGATCAAGCTAACCTTGAAACCAGCGCTTTGCAGAGCACGAATCGCAGACTCACGTCCCGAACCTGGCCCCTTGATGTAGACTTGAACCGTTCGCATGCCATGTTCCTGCGCTTTGCGGGCAGCAGTCTCAGCGGCAAGCTGAGCGGCAAAAGGCGTCGACTTGCGCGAACCTTTGAAACCACAGCCACCAGCTGAGCCCCAAGAAATCACGTTTCCTGAAACATCGGTTATGGTGACGATGGTGTTGTTGAAGGTTGCTGAAATGTGAGCAATGCCCGTTTGAATGTTCTTCTTGACCTTTTTCTTGGTCTGCTTTTTTGGATTCGCCATGCGCTTCTCCTAGTTGGCTAGTAGCTCAGTTTGGGGCGGATCCCCAAGTATTGGGCCTTCGGCCCAAAACACTGGGGCTATTTGCCACCCTTCTTGACTGCCATGCGCTTGGGACCTTTGCGGGTACGCGCGTTGGTGTGAGTACGTTGTCCCCGAACAGGAAGCCCCTTGCGGTGCCGCAGGCCTCGGTAACAACCAAGGTCCATTAGGCGCTTCTTGTTCATGTTGACTTCTCGGCGAAGGTCACCTTCAACGGTGAACTCGCTCTCGAGAACGTCACGGATGCGACGGACTTCGTTCTCGTCTATGTCATCGGACTTCTTGTCGGCCGAGACATCGGCCTTCGTAAGAATCTCGTTCGACGTCTTGCGACCGATTCCGTAGATGTAAGTTAGTGCGATTTCCATCCGCTTGTTGCGGGGAAGGTCGATTCCTGCGATGCGTGCCATTGATATTCTCCGTAGTCCCTAGAGACTAGCCCTGACGCTGCTTGTGACGGGCGACCTCGCAAATAACGCGAATGACACCACTGCGCTTAATCACTTTGCACTTAGGGCAGATCTTTTTGACTGAGGCTCTAACTTTCATAACGTTCTCTTGAGGTGGTCTTACGTTGAAATATCTGAAGTGAAAAGTCTTTAAGTGACGACGATTGGGAAATTAGGGGGAGCCTGGGGATGGTGCTGCCTGAGTGAGGACCCAGGGTCCGTTGTCCGTAATCGCTATCGTGTGTTCGAAATGTGCAGACATACTGCGATCTTGAGTCACCGCCGTCCACTCATCTTCTAGCACTTCTACGTCACGGGCTCCGGCGTTTACCATAGGTTCTATCGCGATCACAAGGCCGCTTTTTATGCGTTTTCCAGTACCCGATCGCCCGTAGTTTGGGACCGGCGGATCCTCGTGCATTTGGCGCCCTACCCCATGCCCGACAAAGTCCTTAACCACTGAGTATCCCTGAGCTTCTGCCCAAAGTTGGACAGCCTCACCGATGTCTCCAAGACGATTCCCAGGGTAGCATTTTTCGATCCCCTTCTCGAGGGACTCCCTGGTTGTATCGACGAGTTTCTGTCGCTCCGGGCTGGTTTGGCCGCCAACTACGATCGTGCGAGCTGAATCCCCACAGAAGCCGTGCATGAAGGAGCCGAAGTCGATGCCGACTATATCGCCATCTCTAAGGACTTCATCATCCCTTGGGATACCGTGAACAATCACCTCGTTGACCGAAGTGCAAAGCACCGCAGGGTAGCCTTGATAGCCGAGGAAGGCGCTCTTGACCTTGAGTCGACTGATGCCATTGGCGGCGACCCGATCGAGGTCTGCTGTACTCGCTCCTGGAACGGCGGCTGCGCAAATGTCGTCAAGGATCTCCGACACCGCAAGCCCCGCATCGCGGAGCTTGAGGAGCTCGTCCACCGACTTGTACTTGATGCGCATCGTGCGTCCTAGCATCTTGGGCTCAACTGAGTCGAAGCCAGGACGTTTGCGGCGCGGAACAGCATGAAACGACTAGCCCTTGCGGGACGTGCTGCGGCCGCGGATGCGTGGGCCCTTGGGGCCTGTGAATCCGTCGTAGTTGCGAGTGATGAGATGTGACTCAACCTGCTGCACAGTATCGAGCGCAACGCCCACGATAATGAGGAGTGCGGTACCACCAAAGATACCGGCAAACTCAGCTGGAACCCCGAATGCCTTCTGAAGAAGGATTGGCGTTACGCAAACAGCTGATAGGTAGGCAGCACCACCGCAGGTGATTCGGCTAAGAACGCGATCGATGTACTCCGCCGTCTTCTTGCCTGGGCGGATACCAGGAACGAAGCCTCCACCCTTCTTAAGATTCTCTGCGACATCAACAGGGTTGAAGGTCACAGCCGTGTAGAAGAACGTGAAGAAGACAATCATCGCAACGTAGACAACGTTGTAGCGCCAATCGCTTTGTTGCATGGCGGCTGAGAACTGCTGCATCCATGGTGCATCAATCCAGCCCACCATTTGTTGTGGGAACATCAGAATTGATGAGGCAAAGATTGGTGGAATCACGCCAGATACGTTGATCTTGAGCGGCAAGTGGCTCTGGGTACCGCCGTACATCTTCCGTCCAACCATTCGCTTGGTGTACTGCACGGGAATGCGTCGATGCGCGCGCTCGAAGTAGCAGACCGTCGCGATAGTTCCGGCGACAGAGAGGAGCATGAAGATGAGACTGAGGAGGTCGAATTCCCCCATCGAACTCAGAGTCGCAACCTTGATTACCGCGTCGGGCAAGCCTGCAACGATACCGGCAAAGATGATCAGAGAAATTCCGTTGCCAATTCCTCGCTCGGTAATTTGCTCACCAAGCCACATGAGGAACGCGGTCCCTGTTGTCAGGGTGAGCATTGTGAGCAGGCGAAATGACCAACCAGGATCCGCAACAACTTCTGAGGCAGAGAAGTCGCCACCGCCGCCGCGTCCCATGCCTTCAAGCATGGAGGCCATGAAGAACGCTTGTACGAGCGAAAGGCCAATTGTTCCGTAGCGCGTGTATTGGTTGATTTTGCGACGTCCAGACTCCCCCTCTTTGTTCAACTGGTCGAGCTTTGGTACAACCACAGTCATCAGTTGAATAATGATGGACGCACTGATGTACGGCATAATGCCCAGCGCAAAGATCGAGAGACGCTCGAGAGCACCACCACCAAACATGTTGAACATGCCAAGCAAGCCAGAACCGCTGCTCGAAATGAAGTTCTGCATCTCGACGCGATTAACGCCGGGGACGGTGATGAAGATGCCCACGCGATAGACGGCGAGCAACGAAAGCGTAAACAGAATACGCTTACGCAACTCTGGGACTTTTCCGATATTGGATATACCTGCCACGTAGAACCTTGAAAAGGTGAGAGTAGAACTAGCGCCTGTCGGCTAGCGAGGAGGACTTAGCATAAAGGAGCGGGGTTGGCACCCGAGGAGTACCTCAGAAAGAGGATCCCGGCATACTCAACCCCGTAGGCAAAACAGAAGCCTGTAACGAAAGTAGCTAATGCTACTCGGCCACTGCTTCTGTGGATGCTGCTTCTGCGGCGACCTTACCGGCCTTCCAAGGAACGATTGTAATCGTACCACCGGCGGCTTCGATCTTGGCAATTGCACTCTTGGAGAAGCGGTGCGCTTTGACGTTCAGCGCCTTGTCAACATCACCATGTCCGAGAACCTTGACGATCTTGGCGCCTTTGGGAACCAATCCCGAAGCGCGAAGCATCTCAATGTCGACAAGCCCGGCATCGAAGCGCTCAGCTAGAAGATTGACGTTGATTGGATGAGCTTCAGTCCTGAACGGATTCTTGAAACCACGCTTGGGAAGACGCTTAATCAATGGCATCTGGCCACCCTCGAAACCGGGTGCAGCCATGTGGTGCCCTGAACGGGCCTTCTGGCCCTTCATACCGCGGCCAGAGGTCTTACCGGTTCCGCTACCGCGACCGCGACCGACGCGCTTGGGTTTCTTGGTGGCTCCAGGATTAGGAGACAGACTATGTAGAGTAGTGCCCATTACGATTCTCTTTGGCTAATGCCTACTCGATCGCTTCTGCGACAACGAGATGGCTAACTTTGCGAATCATTCCACGAATCGCAGGGGTGTCTTGGAGCGTAGAAATCTTGTTGATGCCGCGAAGACCGAGCCCCTTCAGAAGAAGGCGCTGAGGCTTCGGACGACCAATGCCGCTACGAACCTGAGTAACTTTGATTTTGAGAGCCATGATATTTGTTCTAGGCCTGAAGACCTAGCTCCTCGATGGAAATCCCACGCTTCTTGGCAACCTCTGCAGCAGAGGTCAGCATTCGAAGTGCTGCGATCGTGCCGTGGATGACATTGTGCTGGTTGGAAGTGCCCAGAGACTTGGTCAGGATGTCGGTGACACCTGCGACCTCGAGTACAGGGCGAACAGCGCCACCAGCAATAACACCAGTACCTGGCGCAGCCGGGCGAAGCAGCACACGAGCTGCTCCAAAGACACCGATCACCTCGTGAGGAATCGTGCCGTTGACAAGAGGAACCTTGAACAAGTTGTTCTTGGCGCGCTCGTTGCCTTTGCGAATGGCCTCGGGAACTTCCTTTGCCTTGCCAAGAGCAGCTCCAACATGGCCGTTTAGGTCACCAACGACAACAAGTGCGGAGAACGAAAAGCGACGGCCGCCCTTAACAACTTTTGCAACGCGGTTGATGTAGACAACGCGATCGACGAGCTCGCCGACTTCTTTTGAATCAATAGCCATTTAGAACTCCAGCCCGCCTTCGCGAGCACCCTCGGCGACCGCTTTGACGCGACCGTGGTAGATGAACCCATTGCGATCAAATACGACTGATTTGACCTGCTTCTCTTGCAGCTTCTTGGCGACAATCTCACCGACCATTTTGGCCACTTCAGATTTGTCCTTGCCTTCGACGCCTCCCTTGACTCCAGCGTCAAGGTCGGATGCAGCAGCGAGGGTGACATGGTTGACGTCGTCGATAGCCTGAGCGTAGATGTGCGCGTTGGATCGGTAGACAGATAGACGTGGACGCTCTGAGGTACCGCTAATGCGCTTACGCTGATTGTATTTACGACGCTGCCTGGTGCGCGCCTTGGGGCTTTTGATCTTGGTGTGTGCCATGGTTCTAACCTGCGGCCTTGCCAGCCTTGCGGATAATACGTTCCTCAAGGTATTTGACGCCTTTGCCCTTGTAGGGTTCCGGCGGCCTGAAACTGCGAATCTTGGCTGCACAAGCACCGAGTAGCTGCTTGTCGATACCAGTGAGGATAATGATGTTCTTTTCGACCTTTGCCGATACGCCTTGTGGAAGGTCGTAGACGACTGGGTGCGAGAAGCCGAGTTGAAGCGTCATCTTCTGACCTGCAACCTCAGCACGGTAACCAACGCCATTGATCTCAAGCTTGCGCTCGAAACCCTTGCTTACGCCGTGCACCATGTTGGCGACGAGGGCTCGCATGAGCCCGTGTGCGGCACGAGCAGGACGACTGTTGTGAGCACGAACAAAGACGATCTTTCCATCGTCATCTGTGATGTTCACAAATGGGTTTGTCTTCAGCTCGAGGGCCCCTTTAGGCCCCTTCACAGTGATGACGTGCCCAAGGGTAACGTCAACGCCCTTTGGAACGGTGACAGGAGTGTTTCCAATACGAGACATGTGTGGCCTACCAGACTTCGCAGAGGACTTCACCACCGACGCCAAGCTCGCGAGCTTTGCGGTCGGTCATGAGACCTTTGGAGGTTGAGAGAATCGCTACACCAAGGCCATTGCGAACCTTGGGCAACTCGGCTGCCCCAACGTAGCATCGCTGTCCCGGCTTCGAGACTCGCTTGATACCGGTAATCGCGTTGTTGTGGCGGTTGTCGTAGCGCAGGGTGACAGAAATGCTGCCCTGCACAGAATCATCGCTCTTCGATACGGCGTCGAGGAAACCCTCGTCCTTGAGGATCTCAGCCAGCTTGAGCTTCACGTTGGAACGAGGACACTCCACAGCTTGCTTGCGGGCCATAATGCCGTTGCGAATACGCGTTAGAAAATCAGCAATAGGATCGGTCATTGACATAAGAAAACTGCGCTCCTACCAGCTCGACTTGATGACACCTGGCAAGTCTCCCTTGAGAGCCAGACTACGGAAACAGAGACGGCACATGTTAAACTTGCGCATGTATGCGCGTGGCCGGCCACAGAGAGGACAGCGATTTTTTTCGCGGACCTTGAATTTGTGCTTCTTTGGAAGCATTTTGACTAAGCGACTCATGCTTGCTCTCCTTGAGCGGCGACTGGTCCCATGTTGCGGAACGGCATGCCCAGGTGCTTGAGAAGTGACCGTGCTTCTGCGTCAGTGTTAGCGCTGGTCACCATGGCGATGTTGAGGCCCTTGATGCTATCGACCTTGTCGTAGTCGACCTCTGGGAAAATGATCTGCTCTTTTACACCGACGGAGTAGTTACCGCGGCCATCGAAGGCCTTCTCGGATACTCCACGGAAGTCTCGGACGCGGGGAAGAGCGACGCTAACAAAGCGCTCCAAGAACTCCCACATGGCATCTCGACGAAGAGTGACCATGCAACCAATCTTCTGGCCCTTGCGCAGCTTGAAGGTTGCGATGTCCTTCTTGGCGCGGGTAACGACTGGAGTACGGCCGGTGATGGCACGCATCTCTTCGACAGCGCTAACCATGAGCTTGGGCTCGCCAGCAGCGCGCCCAAGCCCCATGTTGAGGGTAATCTTGACGAGCTTGGGAACCTCCATGACGTTTCCGTAGTTGAATTCGTCTTGCAGCTTCGACTTCACAGCTTCGTCGTACATGCGCTTAAGCCTGGGCTCAGTTCGCGTTTGTGCAGTTTCTGACATTGTGCTTCTCTTTCAGCGCGATCACATGCCTGGGTTGGGGAACGTGGTGTCACACTTGACGCATACTCGTTGTTTGTTGCCGGCGTCGTCGACGTTTACTTTACTGCGAACAGCGAGAGAGCAGGACTCACACCAAAGTGAGACGTTGGACATGGCTACGGTGCCTTCGATGTCTTTGATGCCACCTTGAGGGTCCTTTTGGGACGCCTTAACGTGCTTCTTAATCATCATGACCTTCTCGATCTCAACGCGATCCTTTTTGAGAAGGACGCGCTTGACCTTGCCTTGCTTGCCTTTTTCGTGACCCTTGGTCACTACGACTGTGTCGCCACGTTTGATGTGTGCCACTAGAGCACCTCCGGCGCCAGGGACACGATTTTCATGAAACGCTTAGCACGTAGCTCACGAGCAACCGGTCCAAAGATGCGAGTGCCTACTGGCTCACGCTCTTTGTTGATGAGAACGGCAGAGTTGCCGTCGAATCGGATGTAGCTGCCATCGGTCCTAGAAATCTCTTTCTTGGTACGCACGATAACGGCTTGGGCGATGTCGCCCTTTTTGACTTTGCCGCCGGGCATCGCTTCGCGAACCGAGCAGACAACAATATCGCCGACGGATGCGTAGCGTCGCTTGGAGCCACCGAGCACCTTGATGCAGAAGAGCTTCTTGGCGCCTGAGTTGTCGGCTACGTCGAGAACTGAACATGTCTGAATCATAGTTCCGCCCTCGCCTTCTCAATGGTGCGAACAACGCGCCAACGCTTTGTCTTCGAGTATGGCCGTGAGGCGATAAGCTCGACGACGTCGCCGTTGTTGCAGTCGTTGTTCTCGTCGTGCGCTCGGTACTTGACCTTGCGGTTGACGAATTTGTGAAAGTGCTTGTCACGGATACGGCGAATCACCGTAACCACAATTGTCTTGTCCATTGCAGCGGATGTGACCACCCCCTGAATGACACGGCGATTGCCGCGCGATTCGTCGGATCCCGTTGAGGAGTCCTGTGTTTCTGTCGTCGTCACGTTCTATGCTTCCTGGCCAGCTGTGCTGGCCGTATCTAGCTTGCGTGCGTGCATCACCGTCATGATACGGGCAACCTCGCGGCGCTTAGCGCGCAAGACTAGTGGGTTCTTAAGTTGGTTGGTATAGTTTCCAAGACGCATATGGAAGTACTCATCGCGAGCACGATCGAGGGCGTCCTTAAGTTCGTCGTTCGGAAGGTCTCGGAGCCTGGTGGTCGCTTCAGATTTCTTAGACATTAGAGTGCTGACTCCCGCGAGATAACCTGCGTGTTGAGCGGCAGTTTGTGGTGCGCGTTTGTGAACGCCTTGCGGGCGAGGGCCTCATCGACTCCCTCCAGCTCGAACATCACTCGACCGGGCTTGACTACAGCAACGTAGCCTTCGTTTCCACCTTTACCTTTACCCATGCGGGTTTCGGCAGGCTTCTTGGTAATTGGCTTGTCCGGGAAGACTCGAATGTAGAGCTTGCCCATACGTCGCACAGTACGAGTAATGGCGATACGGGCAGCTTCGATTTGTCGAGATGTAAGAAATCCCGGTTGGGTCGCTTGAAGACCGAAGTCGCCGAAGGAGACATCGCTGCCGCCCTTAGCTTCGCCGCGCATGCGGCCCTTCTGCATTTTGCGAAATTTTGTGCGCTTAGGCTGTAACATCGTCTTTCGATCCTTAGCGGGCCTTACGCCTGCTGCCCTCGTGTGGAGTTACGCTGAGGAAGAACCTCGCCGTGGAAGATCCAACACTTCACGCCGATAACGCCGTGAGTCGTGCTGGCCTCGGTGAAACCATAGTCGATGTCGGCGCGCAGAGTGTGCAGGGGAACGCGTCCCTCGCGGTACCACTCGCGACGACCCATCTCAGCTCCGCCAAGCCTTCCGCCACAGTTGACGCGGATGCCCTTGGCACCAAACTTCATTGCAGTCTGGACGGCCTTCTTCATGGCACGCCTAAAGGCGATTCGCCTCTCAAGCTGGGTTGCGATGTTCTCAGCAACCAGTTGTGCGTTCATCTCGGCCTTGCGGACTTCAACGATGTTCAAGAAGACTTCGCTCGTAGTGAGCCTTTGAATGTCAGCCTTGAGCTGTTCGACGCCTGCGCCTCGCTTGCCGATGACAATGCCAGGACGAGCGGTGTAGATGTTGATTTTGCACTTGGTAGCGGCGCGCTCTACGTCAATGTAGCTAACGCCAGCGTGCTGGAGCTTCTTCTTGATGTACTTCTTGAGCTTGATGTCCTCGTGGAGCCACTGGGAGTAGTTCTTCTCCTCGTACCACTTGGATGACCAAGTCTTGATGACACCGAGCCTGAATCCGATTGGATGTGTTTTCTGACCCATACTCTTATTCCTCGTCGCTAACGACCACGGTCAGGTGGCTTGCGCGGTGATTGATTCGGTTTGCGCGCCCCATTGCTCGTGGCATGAAGCGTTTGCTCATGCGTGCGCCGTCGATCATGATGGTCTTGATGACGAGTGCGTCGAGGTCTGCCGTACCGCCCGACTTATCCTCTGCATTGGCTGCTGCAGAAGTCACGGCTTTGGCGATGATGCCGGCTGCCTTCTTGGGCATGAAGCCAAGCTGAGTTAGGGTCTCCCCTACTCGCTGACCACGGACCTGATTGGCAACCACACGGATTTTTCGTGGGGACATGCTGACTTGGCGAATTATTGCTTTGGCTTCCATGCTGTCTATCTCGCGTATGAAGGACTGCGCCCCCGACCCAGATTAGTTTGGGAGGCGCTGTCTATCAGAAATTGGAGCGGGCGACTACCTCTTCTTCTTCTTATCGCCGCCCGGCGACCGGTAGGTACGAGTTGGCGAAAACTCGCCCATCTTGTGACCGACCATGTTTTCAGTAATATAGACAGGAATGAACTTCTTGCCGTTGTGGATTGCGAAGGTGAGACCGATCATGTCTGGAGTCACGGTAGATCGGCGCGACCAGGTCTTGATGACCCTTTTTGCCGGGCCTTCGGCTGCAGCAGCCGCAATGACCTTCTTTTCGAGGTGGGCGTCAACGAATGGGCCCTTTTTGATTGAACGAGGCATTCTCTAATCCTTAATTCCCTGTCGGGCTATTTCTTGCCGCGACGGCGAACGATGTACTTGTCAGTGCGCTTGTTTTGACGGGTTCGGTAGCCCTTGGTTGGCTTGCCCCATGGAGTACATGGATGCCGGCCACCAGCGGAGCGTCCCTCGCCACCACCCATTGGGTGATCGACAGGGTTCATGGTCACACCGCGGTTGTGAGGACGACGTCCCTTCCAGCGCGTGCGGCCAGCTTTGCCCCAAACAATATTCTTGTGCTCGGAGTTACCGACAACACCGACGGTCGCACGACAGTCGAGTTGGACTTTACGCATCTCGCCAGATGGCATGCGAAGCGTTGCCCACTTGCCCTCTTTTGCCATCAGGGTTATGGAGATGCCTGCAGAGCGCCCAATCTTCGCACCACCGCCAACTTGGAGTTCCACCGCGTGAATCGGTGTACCGGTTGGGATGAAGCGCAGGGGAAGTGCGTTGCCAGGCTTGAGGTCGGCAGACTTCGCAGAGATGATCTCTGCGCCAATCTCGAGATTGGCAGGAGCCAGGATGTACGACTTCTCACCATCTGCGTAGTGAAGAAGAGCAATACGGGCAGAGCGGTTCGGATCGTATTCAATGGCAACGACTTTGGCGGGAACACCGGTCTTGTTGCGCTTGAAGTCAATCTTACGGTAACGCTGCTTGTGTCCACCACCGCGGAAGCGAGAGGTGATACGCCCGTTATTGTTGCGGCCGCCAGTTGAGGACTTCTTCTCAAGCAATGACTTCTCGGGCGAGCCCTTGGTCACGGTGGAGAAGTCTTGGCTGGTCATGCCACGACGACCCGGAGATGTCGGTTTGTATCGTTTGATAGCCATCGGTTCTAGACTCCCTCGTAGAATTCGATGTTCTCGCCAGCCTTGAGCGTGACGATGGCTTTCTTGAAGCCTGGGCGCCAACCGGTGCTACGACCGACTCGCTTGGTCTTGCCTCGAACGATCATCGTGTGGACGTCAGCGACTTTCACTTTCCACAACTCCTGAACGGCGTTGCGAATCTGGATCTTGTTGGCGTCACTTGCGACTTCGAAAACCACCTTCTGGCCGAAGTTCGACTCTTCGTCGATTACGGCACCGGAGCCGCCGGTCTCGCGAAGGGTTGTGCTCTTCTCGGTGAGCAACGGTCGCCTAATAATATTCTGTGCGGGTCTCATCGTCTTTCCTTAGGAGCGCAGGGCCTCGGTGACCTTCGCCACGCTCTCCTTGGTCATGACCAAGGTTGGGTGATTGAGGACGTCGTATACATTCAAGCCCTCGGGTGCCAGCCACTTAGAGCGAGCCAAGTTGCGAGCTCCGCGAATGAGCAGCTCATTGTCAACGACGTCGACGATGAGGGCCTTGTTGTCCGGCTGGGCACATCCCAGAGCGGCAAGGGTGCCAGCTACGTTCTTCGTTCTTCCGTCTGCTTTGAACTCATCGAGAACAACCAGCTTGTCCTCTGAGAGTCGCAAGCTAAGAGCCGAGCGCAGCGCCTTGAGGCGAGCCTTCTTGGGCATCGAGTAGGCGTAGCTGCGTGGCTTGGGACCAAAGGTGGTTCCGCCACCGCGCCAGATAGGAGACTTGGCATCACCAGAACGAGCACGGCCGGTGCCCTTCTGCTTCCAAGGCTTCTGGTTGGTGGCGCGGATCTCGCCGCGGGTCCTCGTAGAGGCATTTCCGCTGCGGCTCTTCGCGCGCTGCCACTTGACAACCTCCCACAGGAGGTGCTCGTTCATCTTCTCGGCGAAGATGCTGTCGTCAAGCTCAAGAGAGCCGACAGCCTTACCGGAGACGTCTTTCATTTCGACACTAGCCATCAGTCGATCCTTAGTTGGTACGAATTTCGACGTTGACGCCGGCCGAAAGATCCAGCTTCATGAGTGCGTCGAGAGTCTGCTGAGTTGGCTCAACGATGTCGAGCAAACGCTTGTGGGTACGAATCTCGAACTGCTCGCGGGACTTTTTGTCACCGTGAGGAGAGCGAAGCACGCAGTACTTGTTGATTTTAGTTTTAAGTGGGATTGGGCCGACAACACGTGCGCCCGTGCGTTTGCAAGTCTCGACGATTTCGCTGGTCGACTGGTCGAGCAGCTTGTGGTCGTAGGCCTTGAGCCGGATGCGGATTTTGGGAGCGTTCATAGTCTGTGTTTCCTACTACTCAGTAATCGATGTAACAACGCCGGCGCCGACCGTGCGGCCACCCTCGCGGATTGCGAAGCGGAGCCCCTCTTCGCAAGCGATAGGAGCGATGAGCTCTACATCCATGTTCACGTTGTCGCCAGGCATGACCATTTCC
>JAAEPE010000373.1 GCA_024222395.1 Myxococcales bacterium | reverse complement strand
TGTTCGCGTAGCGCCTCGGTGAGAAGCCAGCGCTCAACCTGCTCGACCATCTCCTTAAGCGTGCCCTTCTTGGGAGCGATGCGGGCGAGCGTGCCCTCTACCCTGCGGAGTCCAGGAGAGAGGTGGGTTGGCTCGAGTAAGCAGTCTTCGTCGCCCTGAATGACCAGGCGCTGCACTTCATTCTCGAGCTCGCGGATATTGCCCGGCCAAGGATGGGAGCTCAGAGCGTCGGTGGTTTCCTGGGCAAAGCCTAGGAGATTGCGACCGTATTCCTTGCAGTACCTGGCGAGGAAGTGCGACGCGAGCAGCGGGATGTCTTCGCGTCTCTCTCGCAGTGGCGGCAACCTGACAGGGAAGACCATGAGGCGGTAGTAGAGGTCTTGACGAAACGCACCGCGTTCAACTTCGGCAGCCAGGTCGCGATTTGTGGCACAAACGATGCGAACGTCGATCTGTCGCTCTCGGGTATCGCCGACGGGCCGAATTGTGCCTTCTTGCAGCGTGCGCAGCAGTTTCGCCTGCAGTGACATCGGCATTTCGCCGACCTCGTCGAGAAACAGCGTTCCCTCGTCGGCGATTTCGAAGAGCCCCTTCTTGTCGCTATCGGCACCAGTGAATGCTCCCTTGCAATGACCGAAGAGTTCGCTTTCTAGGAGATTCTCGGGGAGTGCCGCGCAGTTTTGTGCAACGAACATTTTATCGCTTCGGCGCGATTGATAGTGGATGGCGCTGGCGATGAGCTCTTTGCCGGTACCGGTTTCGCCCTCCACGCAGACGGTGGCGCGGGTATCGACGACCTTCCTGAGTTGGGCGATGACATCTTTCATTGGGCCCGAATTGCCAATGATATTGTCGAAGACGATGGCCTCCTGCTTGCGCTTGAGATACGTGTTCTCGCCCCGTAGCCGCTCTTCCGCGACTTTGAGTCGCGAAACAAGATTGGCATTGTCGATCGCCAACGACGCTTGGCTGCCGAGAAGCAGTGCAACCTCGAGATCTGATTCCTCGAACATGCCCGCAGAGCGCCGGTTGTCGATCTGAATGAGGCCGGTGATTTCCGAGCCTCGCCAAAGTGGAACTGCGATCATCGATAGAATGCGTCCGCCGAGAATCGATTCGGATGAGTCGAGCTCTTCTGCTGCGTTGGCGGTCAGAATCGCGGCGCGGTCGGCGAGCACTCGCTTGAGCACCGCGCGACTTGCGCGCACCGCACCGCCACCTACGGTCTCTGGCGGAGCTGCTCCCATTGCGACCATGGTGGCTCCAGCGTCCGCGGATCGCTCGCGGGCTAGTGCCAAAGTGAAGCGGTCAGTGTCGGTCTCGGAGCGCAGCAATACGGCGGCATGTGTACTGCTGGGAAGGAGATCGAAAATCGAATTGATGACTTCATCGAGCAGGGCTCCGAGTTCGAGTCGCGTCGTGAGCGGCTGGAGGGAGCCATAAATTCGTACAGCCCACTCGGGGTTGCCCTCGACTCGGTTCTTAACCACCGGAAGGTCAATGATGCTGCGACTCGCAATCAACCTGTCGCCTAGCTCCTCCGCTGTCACTGGAGGCAGCGACGGCAGGCTAACGCGAATGACTACTGGGCTGTCGGGATCACCGAGAAGCAGTTCGTCCCCCGATTGCAGACTGCTTTCGAAGTTCTCCTGGGAGTCGAGTGCAGTTATCTTTCCAGCCCTCCGGTAGCGCGAGCCGTTTGTGGATCGCAGGTCGCGCACAACCCAGTTATCACCATCAAGGAAGACGGATACGTGCTGGCCTGAGAGGTGGTAGTCGTTGAGCGCGAGGGAGTTGCCCTCCCCACGGCCTATGGAAACCGAGTAGTCTTCGAACTTGTAGACTTGGCCCCGTGATTCACCCTCAAGGATTTCAAGAGTTAGCAAAGTGGAGAGAGTATACGTAGTGCTTGTGGCCGAGGGTACCGGGGATCCCCGAAGTTCCGGGATCTATGCAACGTGCCGGCACTTCGGGTGTGCAAAAAGCGCTAGGATCGGGGCCTCTGAAGTGGTGAAGCCACTCGGCCGTCTCCCATGTCCGCACTCACACACCTAACTCTCCTGCATGCCAACGAAAAGGCAACTGCAGCGCTTCGATTTGGTTTTGAACGAGAAGGCACTGTGGTCGCGGCAGTCCAAGATGCAGAGGCGCTGCAGGACTCTGTCGACAATGGCAGCCAGCTCATCATCACCGGCGGGCTCGACAAGGACGATGCGCAGCGGCGGCTCGCGCTTATAGAAGGGGTGCTTTTAGGGGCGACTTCCAGGGTCCGAGTCCTCTACTTCGGCAATTCCATCTCGCGTCAAGAGGCCCTGAGCTTTGGGGCTCATGAGTTCCTTACTCCACCCGCATTCATTCGAG
>JAAEPE010000372.1 GCA_024222395.1 Myxococcales bacterium | reverse complement strand
TTCGAATGCAATCGCTGTCACGAAGGCACCGGGCTCAAGGCGCCGCCACCAGAGAAACAGTGCGTTGGGTGCCATCAGAGGATTCTCGCTGGCGAGATGGACGAAGAGACGGAGAGTGGTCACTTGGCTGATGAACCCCAAGGAACTCGACCCGGACACGCTCATGCCAAACTTCAACCTGAACCGGAACCAGGCATTGAGCCTCGCGGCATTTCTCTGGCATACCTCAGAAGAACCCCTGGTTCCGGCGCGTGCCCAGGCCCGGCTGCCCGTCCTAGAGCGCTCGGTCGGCTGGGATGAAGTCTTCACCAAGGTCTTCAAGACGGTTTGTTGGCATTGTCATTCGTCGGCTGAGTTCGCGATGGGGGACGGTGGAGCCGGCAATACTGGCGGTTTCGGCTATGCGGCGAGGGGCTTTGATGTGAGCTCGTATGAGGCAATCCGCTCGGGGGCCTTTGGCCCCGATGGGCGACGGCGCAGCGTCTTTGCTAGCGACGAGAGCGGCCTTCCCCGATTGCTTTCGGTTATGTTGGCTCGCGCCGATGAAGAACGCGGCGAGCAGAGCGAGGAGCGCATTGGTATGCCCCTGGGCCTTCCTTCGATGAGCGCCGAGCAGATTCAGCTGGTCGAGTCGTGGGTAGCTCAAGGGCGACCTCGCTAGCGCTCCGTTCGGGTTTGCTATGATCATGCGAGTGTCCGAATTGCTCGCTCCGCCCGCATTGCGCGACGGCGATACCATCGCAGTGGTTGCCCCAGCGGGCCCGGTGCCAGAAGAACGCCTGGGGCCTGGGCTGCGGTGCCTCGAAAAACGCTACAAATTGCTTGTAGCGCCAGATGTCTGTCGCACGGATAAATTCTTAGCGGGCAGCGATGAACGCAGGGCTGAGGAGTTCAATACGGCACTGCAGAACTCCGATGTTCGTGCAATTTGGGCTGCGAGAGGGGGCTACGGTTGCTCGCGCATCGTCGACAACCTAGATGCAGCAGCCTTCATGGCGGATCCTGTTCCGATTGTCGGTTTCTCTGATGTCACGGCTCTCCTGTGTTGGGCAGCGCAGCTCGGAGTTCGCTCCATTCACGGACCGGTACTCACACAACTTGGCGAACTCGGTGATGAGGACGTCTCGTTTGTGATCGAAATGCTCGCAGGGAAGGGCGCGGGGGCGCTACTGCCTTGTGACGGAAGCACCACGCCATGCGAGGGGCCGCTACTCGGCGGCAATTTGGCCTTGCTCGCACATCTCTGTGGCACCCGATGGGCTCCAAACTTCC
>JAAEPE010000371.1 GCA_024222395.1 Myxococcales bacterium | reverse complement strand
GTTGACCGAGAAGTCGATCAAGCGCTCTTCCAAAACCTCGCTTACCTCGCCTTTCTCTCGTAACTCCAACTTCCGATCCAGGGGATAGAAGCCCTTCTCGCAGCTACCGCAGTAATGGTAGTGGCGCCGAAATTTGTGCGCCCCGAGAGCGTCTAGATCGTCCTGGCGCGATTCTTTACTCGAATCTTCGCCATCGTCTTGCACACGGGGCACGGTGCTTCCCCTGAGGTTTGCTCGGCCTCCAGCCCCCTCAAGTAGTTGTCATAACAGCGATTCTCAATATTCCGACCCTGTTTCTGAAAGTTCTCTTCGACTACGGCAGGGCGAACCCGTACCGTTTGTTGCCGTGGGTGCCGAGGCACACTGGTCCCGATTTGCTCAATCTGGGGAGTCATGAGTGAGTCGGGTGGGTGCCATGGCACGAACTGCACCGCCACAGTCTCGGTCTCCGACTCCGTTTCAGTCTCAAATGTCTGTGGGCCCCCGACGACCACCGGTTTGTGATCGCCAAGCCAGGACAGACCGCCCGCATGAAGAGCGAGTGCGATGACGGCAGCAGCGGCAGGAGAACGACCCACGTAGGATTGACTCCCCCTCTGGCTGTATGGTTGCTCAATGATTTCAGGACTTTGCGAATGGTATTCGAATCTCTGCGACACCTTGAGGCCGTTCGTTGACATAGGTGCGTAGGAATGAAGAAGGTGGAGCACCCATGAAAGACTGCGCGGATGAGCCGCTGCTACGTCGGCTTGCCAAGGGCCAGCCGACGGCACTGGAGGAGTTCTATGACCAACAGGTCGATGGCCTCTATGCCCATCTGTACTACAGGGTGGGGCGAGACCAGGATCTGGCCGAAGAGGCGGTCCAGGAGACATTCTCTCGAGCGCTGAGCTCATTGAACTCCTACGACTCGGGGCGAGGTAGCCTGCAAGTGTGGTTGCGGACTCTGTCACGCAACGTCGTTAGGGACTTGCTGCGTTCTCACAACCGGTCGCGAGACCTCATCGCGCTGTGGGAACAGATCGATGCGTCGTTGGCGCAGATCTTCGAGTCTCTCGACAAGGAGCTTCTGCCACCTGAGCTTCTAGGCCGCGAAGAGACTCGGGAACTCGTGAACATGACGGTCACCAACCTACCGGAGAACTATCAACAAGCCCTGTGTGGCAAGTATGTCGACGGCGAGAGCGTCGGTGAGCTAGCAACGAAATTGAATCTGAGCGAAAAGGCTGCGAAGTCTCTTCTCGCTCGAGCACGCGGCGCGTTTCGGGAGACCTTTGCGTCACTGGGACGAACGCTCACGAAGGTTTCATCATGAGCAACTCAGGCAAAGACGACAACGTACTGTCGAAGAATATCGAACATCTGCTGGGGGACAGCTATCAGCCACCAACGATGCGCAAAGACGCACGTAGGCGCATTCTCAGCGAACTCAAGGCAGAGCTGCCCAAGGTCGCCGAGGTGGACACGGCCACGCGGCCAGAACCCGGCAAGCGTCGTATGCCGGTGGCGATCGGCGTTGGTGCGGTGGTGATTGCCGCAGCCGCTGCCGTGGTGCTTCTGTTGACCTCGAGCAGTGGCCCGTCCAAGTCGCAAACCGTCGTGCAAGGACAAGGCGCGGTGGTTCGTCATCAGCTTGCCGATGGCAGCGGGCTGATTCTCGATTCGGACGCCAACGTTGCTATTCTTGGTGACCGGAGCATCGAAGTGCATAGCGGTCGGGTATGGCTGGAGGTTCCCTCGGCCACGAAGTCATTCGAGGTCGTCACTCGTCATGGAACCATGACCACCCTGGGCACCAGACTGCATGTAGCCGCGAACGACGGCGAGACTCGTGCTGCTGTGTCCCGCGGCTCAGTGCAATTTCGCTTTCGAGACCAACAGATCGAGCTTCTGCCCGGAGATGAAGGTATTGCGAGTGAGACGAGTGTCTTGCGCAAGCAGCGAGCTAAGCGCTTTTCTCATCTCACCAGCTGGACCAAGAAAGTTCGGCATCGAGAGGAGAATGCTGGGGACAAGGTCGTTCGTAGGGGCAATCTGCTGGTGCGCGACCCGTTTTGGCCCACGTCCCAGCGGCCCTTGCCCATGCGCAATCTGACGATTGATGTACACCTCGAGGACCAGGTCGCTCGGGTCGCCTTCGACCAGACGTTCTTCAACACAGCGGCTCGACAGCTCGAAGGCGTCTATCACTTGCCGTTGCCCCCTGATGCCGCGATTTCGCGCCTGGCCATGTACGTCAATGGTCACTTGATGGAAGGGGGCATCGTCGAACGACAACGCGGACGTCAGGTGTATGAATCCATCGTCTACACCCGTCGAGATCCTGCTCTCATGGAATGGATGGCGGGCAATGCCTACAAGGTGCGGATCTTCCCGCTGCCAGGACGCACCGAGAAACGTCTACTCATGTCGTACACCCAGCCCATGGAGAGACTCTACGGGGAGTCCATTCTCACCGTGCCTGTGCCAGCAGTGGACGGTGGCATTGGCACTCTGAATATGAAACTGCGCTTAGCGGGATGTAGCAAGTGCGCCGTTCGCTCGCCCAGTCATGCGCTACAGACCAGCATCGAAGGCGACGACTTGCTACTTGCTTTTGCCAGCACGAACGAAACTAACAGCGATGACCTCGTTTTGCGGATACAAGACCCGCAGAAGGGAACGACAGCGGTCAGTGGCAACGATGACGATGCTCTTCTGTGGCTGGTTCGAGCACCGGTGGAGTTGCCTCGTGATCGTGCCACGCATCGTCGTACTCGTCGCTGGCTCATTCTGGATGACGCGAGTGGTTCCCGTGATCGATATGCTCGGACCGCGCAGGCACACATAATCGAGCGTCTGTTGTCGGAAATCGATAGCAACGATTCGGTCTCTCTCCTGTCTTTCGATACCGATGTGCGCGAGGGGTGGACAGGCTTTGTGTCGCCAAGAGACGTGGATCGGAAGGAGCTGCACGAGTTCCTCGAGCCAAAGACGGCCGGGCTTGGCGCTAGCGATCTGCGAGCAGCCGTGACGGCCGCCTCTGAGCGCCTGGCTGGTGCTACGGGGGAGGGCGAAAACTACATCCTCTATCTGGGCGATGGGATCAATACCTCCGATGATGTGTCAGCTTCTGAGCTTGCGGATGCCCTTGGGCCCGACGTGCATTTTGTCGGCATTGCCGTGGGAGCCAAGCAGGACAAGGTCGTACTGCAAGGCCTTGCTGATCGTACACAGGGCGCAACTGCAACCTTCAACCTCTCCGATGATCTCGACTGGCGAACCATTGACCTCATGGCAAGTCTGGACACGCCACGTGCGGTTGGCCTCAAGGGCCGCTGGATCGATGCCAACGGGCAGCCGATGAAGGATGTCGAGCTGTACCTATTGCATCGGCAGGTGGCAGATGGAGAAGAGATCGTGGCGATTGGACGCGGCAAGAGTGTGCCACGTGCATTGCGTGTGGACGGCTCTGTCGCGGGGGAAGAGTGGACTCAGCAGCTCAGCCTTGGAGAGGTCAAGACTGGTGCTGGCTACTTGCCACGGCTGCGGGCACAAGCCCGGCTCGAGGAACTGATCGCCGACGGTAGCGAGGGCAATCAGGACGAGATCAACAAGCTTGGCATGGCCAACTGGCTAGTAACCCCACACACATCTCTACTCGTGCTGGAGAACGACGCCATGTACAAGCAGTTCAAGGTGGCGCGTTCGAGCGACACAGGTTGGGCTGGATACAAAGTGCCTCGGAAGATCAAGGTGGTTCGCGAACCTGGTGGCGACGTCGCGACCCAGGGAAGCACCGTGACCCGAGTTGCCCCCGTGTACTTGTACGACCCCAGCTATCACTACGATCCCATGTACGCCAATATGCATGGCCGATATGCCGTGACCCAGGATGAGGCCAGCTGGGGCGACTTCGATTCACTGGCATCACGAGGACTCGGAGGTGCGATTCGCACCAGCAGGACTCGAGGCTGGGTGGGAGACCATGGTGTCCTGGGATTAGTGCACAGCAGCAACAAGACGGCAGCCGACTGGAGCGGCGTCGGACTTGCCACCAGGGCAGCGGAGGACAGGAGCATTGCCCTCGGAACTGCTCTCTTGCGGCAGCAGTCGATTCTTGGTTCTGGCAGCAGCTTCGGCACGATTGGTCATGGTGGCGGCCGCTATGGCATGGTGGGCTATGGCTACGGCAAAAGGGGCTGGCGAACCGCTTGGTATGGAGGTCTGCAAGCGATGGGGCCGCTTAGCTGGGCCGGTGATCCAGGTTTCAACGACCTTAGCCAATTCGTGACCGCCCTCATGACGAGTAATCTGGACACGGACGAGATCGCTGCGGTGTCCAAGCCGACACAACTGGCGTCCAACGTGACGGTGGTCCTGCGACGAGCCCGAGAACACGCGCTTGGCAAGCGTTATCTGGTCGGTGGCGACATCATCGACATCGATGCGCATGGCAACATTCAGCGAACGGCGATGTTGAACAGTGGCCTTCGGGAACACTTGTTCTTCGATGGCAAAGAGCTCGTACAGAGCTATGCCGAACTCGAGTTGACCGTGACCCGGAACCTTCTCGGGCGTGAGGCGATGTTCACTACTGAGCTGGCGCCGTTCCTGGTTCTGTCGCCGGACGTGTTGGGACGAGACTACGGCATCGAGCTGTCCACGAACGAAGGAACGACGACTCTTGCGCTGTCAGGCCAGGGTTGGCTTGACGGAGCTCAGCTCTCCTTTGATCCAAGCGGGCGTCTCGAGTTGCTGCGAATCGATAAGACCGGTGTCTTGTTCTCCATCTCGTACACCGAGACGAGTTTGCAAGTTCGCCATGGTGCTGCAACTCGTACCTATGAGACCTCGACACTGCCAGGCAACGCTGTGCTCGCAGCTCAGCGGGCTGACACCGTGGTATCCATGCCGCTTCAAACACCCACGCCATGGCCGGCGGACCAACCGCCTCCGCCTGACCGTCTGCATGACGAGCTGCTCGCCACCTACGCCGCCCAGGGGGACCAGACAACATTGCTTAGACTCGTGCGTCACATGAGCTCCGAGGGAAATTCTCTTGCCCGCGGACAGCAGGTACTTGCAAGCATGGCGTTGGCGAACTTGACCGAGACCGAACTCGAGGAAGTACTTGGACGAGCATCGGATCCGATTGCGAGCTACCTACGGGTCGGCAATCGCTATCGACGTACACCACAGCTGCGGGTGCTCGAAGCCCTGGCCCCCAAGGGCACTGGGCTGATGGCCGGCCTTTCCGCCTATCGGCGACTTGTTGCTGGCGTCAACGTCAAGCCACGACCAAAGCCCGACTTCGCCCGGCTCCTGAGCCACAGCAAAGGCGACATGTTCCCGCGCCTTGCCGCCGCTGTGATCGGCAACAATTGGGCGTGGCGAAACACGGCTCTTGCTCAAGGCATGTGGAAGGAGCTTGGTCTACGCTTTCCCGAGAGCGGGGGGCTTGCTTCCTTTCAGAGCGCTCGCATGCTCTACAGCGCTGGCAAGTACGCCCAGGCTGCCGCGGCCTTTGCCAAGGCATATCGTGAGAACGACGATATGCCAGCACCCGACGTCCAGGTGCACAGTGCGTTCGTGAGTGGTGGCCAGGATCAAGCTGGTTTTGATCTCGTGTGGGCCGATTGGCGTCGCAAGCAACTCCAGAAGGGAGGCTTCGATGCGCTCCTGAGTGTCCTCATCGTGGCTCCATCCATCAGCAAGCTTGATGGCACGGAAGCGGTGGCATCCAGACTCGCCAAGATGCCGATTGATAACGCTGGGCTCGCTCTCGCCGTTGTTGAAGCCATGCGCGGATCCAATCGTCTTGCTGCAGCGGAGAGACTTCTGGCGTCAAGCTTCGGCCATGGTCTCGATTCGGCACCACTGCGAACTGCTGCGGCCAACATCGCGGAGCAACAGGGACGGCTAGCGGATGCCGCGGATCAGCTCGAGCACGCCTACGAACTATCCTATGGTGTCGACGCGCCACTCTCCATCATTCGAGGAGAGGCGACTCGGCTCCTGTCCCTGCGCCTTCGCGCCGCCCAGGGTCTCGAAGCGGAGCAACGAGCCACTCAGCTGACAAAGGCTCGGGTGGCCTACGATGCCTGGCGTGTGCTCGATCCCGACCACGCTCCTCGGGAGCGTCTGATGGCGACGAGCCTCTACGCCATGGGGCTCGATGGTGAAGCGTGGCAGTACGCCTCCACCGTGATCGAGAACCACCCAATGGAGGGGACCTCGTACGATGTGGTCGCGCTGGTCCTTCAAGAGCAGGGCATGCGTGACGAGGCCGACAAACTGTGGATTCGCGCCGCCAAGGTGGAGCCGACCAACCCAACCTGGCTACTGCGCCGAGCACAGCTGCTGCAGTGGCGTGGCCAGAAAGAAGAAGTTGTTCGGCTGCTTAGCGCCATCATCGATGGCAAGTGGCACACTCGCTTCCGAAGCATCGTCGACCAGGCCCGAGCCCTGAAGCGACAAGAACAAATCGCGACTCTCCTAGGTGAGTCTGGCGATAAACACCTCACAGGGGAGTTGCTCTGGCTTAAGGAGCAAATGGCGATGCTTCAGTACTCGCTCTTTGGAAAGTCATCGGAGAGGCGTGGCGGTGACGACCCTACGAGTTCCACCGATGCTACGCCGGAACAGCCAGACTCACCTTCAACGGGCGCCTCGGAAGATTCTTCGTCTTCCGACGCAGAGTCCAACAAGAAGTCGGGCCGGAAGAACCGCCAACTGGATTGGCCCACTGTGAGAAAGGGGGCACGCCCTCGCCGATGACGACCAAGCGTGCGATCACGGCGGCGGTCAACTCGTAGAGTGGGAAGGCCAATTCGAGAGATTCGAAGAG
>JAAEPE010000370.1 GCA_024222395.1 Myxococcales bacterium | reverse complement strand
GCGCAACCCTCGTCGATGGTCTGGTGATACGCGAACATGGAAGTCTCCCTGCGAAGTATTTCTTAACCCCGACAAAGAGACCATGGAGCGACTACGAAATTAACCTAGAAGAGGCGCCAACTATATTGACATCTATCGCACCGAAGAATGCTGTCGTTGTGTGCGTTGACGAGAAGCCCATGCAGGTACTCGAGCGCAAGCACCCAACGCACGTGGATCCTCGCGATGGCTCTGTTCGTTACGAATATGAGTACAAACGCCGCTGTAGCGGCTCGGCATAAGCCTTTCGCCAACGCTGATGAACCTGCCCCTGAACAGGCTCGGTGAAATGCTTCGGAAACATTTTCCGGAGTCCAATACCGGACTCGTGAAGGCGAAGGTCTATGAGGTCGTCTATGCGGACGACTTCATTATCTCCGTGCCCTCGAAAGAGGTGCTGGAGGAGCAAGCAAGTTCTCGTGTCAATAACTTCTTGAAAGTACGTGGTCTCACGCTCAGTCGCGAGAAGACGTAAGTCACCCACATCGAAAAGGGAGCAAACTTCTTGGGATAGAACATTCGCAAGTACAATGAAGAGTTGCTGATCACCCCAGCGAAGAAGAGCCAACAGGCTCTCAAGGCAAAGGTGAAGCGCATGCTCAAGCTCCATTGTGCATCCTCGCAAGAAACGTTGATACGAACGCTCAACCCAATTCTTCGGGGTGGGCCAACCATCATCGACACATTGTGAGTAAGCGAGTGTTCCCAGGCTGGAAAGCTGGCTTTGGAGCACGCTATGGCGATGGGCCTGTAGGCGTCATTCGACGAAAAGTAGAAGGTGGATCAAACGGCGCTATTTCCACCAAGTAGAAGAGAGGCTTGAGCTGTGTGCTGGGAAACTCGCCCGCACAGTTCTTAGGGGGCCAGAAGGTGGCAACGCCTCCCGGCTAGCCGATGTTCGACCTATGACGCGGATCGCCGACTGTTTCCAACGACCGAGATAAGCTCTAGGAGTGGAAAATTAGGTCCCTGCACTTCATCATCGCCATTGTCGCACCGATGGCTCAACCGAGAGCAGGCAGCCGTCATCGAGTACCCAAAACAAGAGAACAAGTCCTGCGTGAGCACCTCGATGGAAAGAAAATCAAATTCACAGACTCCCAGCGAAGACGCCTCGCCAGAAAGGGAAAGCTTGTTGGCAGGCGCGGACTGGGGCGCTCGGCTGCATCGTTCCCCCCCGACACCCTTCTGCGCTGGTATCACCAGCTTGTAGCCGCCAAGTACGATGGCTTAAAGAAGCGAGCACCTGGCCGCCTCGCGCCGCAGACGAGTTCAGAGCCCTTGTCGTCTCCATGGCCATCGATATGCTCCTTACCAGCGTTCCGGCCTTCAAGGCAAGATGCAAGATGCAAGATGCAAGATGCAAGATGATTGTTGCTCATGCATGTATTCACTCCGCCCTTCGACGATCAATCCGAAGAATCGTGATACGGTCTCGCCCTTAAGAATAGGTGGGGACCTGTCTAGAGGACTGTGCAATGACTGACAAAACTAAGCGGGATATGGGTGATAGCGAGACTGGCGGCAAGGCTGACAAGAGCTCGACTCCAAAAATGCAACGGCGTGACTTTGTTACCAAAGGAATGATGGGCATTGGTGCCGGACTTGCCGGTACTCAGCTGATCGCTTGTGGCGAGAAGAAGAATGGCGCTGCACAACCACCCCAGACGAGGAGCGTCAGCACAACGCATTCGGCGGCTCCAGAATCCTTCCATGTCCCTCCTGGACAACTGGACGACTACTACGGTTTTTGGAGTGGGGGCCAGTCTGGTGAGATACGCGTCGTTGGTGTGCCTTCAATGCGCGAACTCAAACGCATCCCTGTCTTCAATCGATGCTCCGCCTCGGGCTGGGGCGGCGATGACTTCTCCAAGGCCCTCCTGGGCGGCAAGTTCTCTGGCGATACACACCATGTTCACCTGTCGTATACTCATGGTACCTACGACGGCAGATATGTCTACGTCAACGACAAGGCTGGTGCACGTCTGGCTCGAGTTCGGCTCGATACCTTTGCGGTAGACCACATCACCTTCTTGCCAAACTCGGCGGGTACCCACGGAATCTTCCCCCAGCGGCACAAGACCGGCCTCGTATTGTGCAACAGTGAGTTCCGTCTTCCCATGCCCAACGATGGCACTGCCATGGAGGACGAGTTGACCTATGCCGCCATGCACACCGCCGTGGATGGCGAGACCATGGAGGTCAAGTGGCAGGTCATGGTCGAGGGCAACCTGGACCTCTGTGCGACCGACTACGAAGGCAACTATTCGTTCGCTACTTGTTACAACTCCGAAGGCGGTGCCTGGCTAGAGGACATGATGGCAGCGGATCAGGACTATCTATACGTCTTCCACCTCGCCAACATTGAGGAGGCAGTGAAGGCTGGCAAGACCATGACCGTGGGCAAGTCCAAGGTACCAGTTGTCGATGCGCGTGGAAAAAATAGCCCCTACGTACAGCGTATTCCGGTACCCAAGAGCCCTCACGGTGTCAACGTCGAGCCCAGAGGCAAGTACGCGATCGTGGCGGGCAAGTTATCACCGACGTGCTCCGTGGTTGAGATTGCCAAGCTGGCTGACCTCTTTGCGGGCAAGCTCGAGCCGGCCGATTGCATAGTGGCAAGGCCAGAAGTAGGTTTGGGTCCCCTGCATACTTGCTTTGATGGCAAGGGATTTGCGTACACATCGATCTTTATCGACTCTATGATCACCAAGTGGGACATCGCTAAGGCGATTGAGGCTCACAACGGAGCCGATGTCGAGCCAATCGTGCAGAAACTCGACGTGCACTACCAGGTGGGCCACATAAACGCCTCCATGAGTGAGACCAAAGACGCCGATGGCAAGTGGCTTATCGCGCTGTGTAAGTTCTCCAAGGATCGCTTCCTCAATGTCGGTCCGCTACATGGCGAGAATGATCAGCTGATCGATATCTCTGGCGACACGATGAAGTTGATGCATGATGGCCCCACCGCCCCAGAACCGCACGACTGTGTGCTGGTAAGACTCGACTTGATCAATCCAGTGAAGATCTCTCCTCGCACAGGACCGCGTTTCGACCTGTACAATAAGTGGGCAAAGGAGGATGGTGTCAACTTGCTACGCGACAACGTTGTTAAGCGCAAGGGCAAGCACGTGCGGGTCTACATGACCAGCATGGCACCTGAATTCGGCACTGGGGAGATCAAAGTCAAGAGTGGCGACATCGTTCAGGTGATTCTCACCAACCAGGACGAGGTTGAAGATTTGTCTCACGGTTTCTGTATGACGGGACATGATGTGAACTTCCTCGTCAACCCGCAGGACACCAACAGCATGACCTTTGTGGCTGGTGAGCCTGGTCTGTACTGGTTCTACTGTCCATGGTTCTGTCACGCTCTGCACCTTGAGATGCGGGGCCGCATGTACGTGGAAGCATAACCATACTCCGCATCAGCTTCGCGCAACGAACTTGGTCGAAGCCACGGCTTGTCGGCCAGAGTCTGTATGGAACACTACTCGACCAAGCTGCGTGCATGCTGAAGAAATTTGATAATCTCCTTTGCCTGCTCCCGGGTGATTCCCGAGTTGGGCTTGCGCATCATGGTCACCACATAGGTCTTGATACCAGGAGCGTCGAACTTCTCGCCACTAATTGGCGTAACCCCCTTGATTAGGGCATTCACTGGGCGCGCCATCACATGACATTGGCAACAGGACTTTTTGAAGACCTCATATCTGGTCTTATGCTCGCCAGAAAATTGCGACGAATCCAGTACTAGTTTTCTACCCTTCCCCTCGGTTTTCAGTTCAGTGTGTCCAGTGGCTGGGAGTCCAAGGCAGATGGCAATGGCGATGGCAATCGAATACAGGTAGGTGGCTTTCATGTTCTTTTCTCAGCGTTATGTGCACTTGTTCAAAGTTGGTGAGTTGATGCACTGGGTTGGTTGGCAGCGTTGATCTCGCAAGCGTCGGCGGACAATGACGGCCAAACCTACGCTTGGAGAGTTCGCGAAGTCTTGCTCCAGATTGTCAGCAAATATGAGGTCGTCATCACACCACCGCACTCGCCGTCCAAGGAACTGGAATCAAAAGTCGAAAGCGCAGTGTTCTTGCTATCCATTTCATACTATTTGTATCGGTAATGAGAAGCCTTGCTGAAGCCCTCCTCTATCTGCGAGTTTTTCCCAGGGTAGGTGTGCTGAGACTTTGCGCCTTGACATTCACGGAAGTACTATCTTGAAGTCCCCCGCTCGTTCGAATTCCCTTTCACAAACCTCTACGCGACTATCGCATTCATCCGCCAGCCAACTCCTTCAGCCCCTCACTCATTGACCTCTCATCGGAGATTGTCGAGAGAGCATCGCCTTAGTGCTGTGACGGGCAAGCTTGCCATAGCGCCACGACCAAGGTAGCAACAATGGCAATAGTGGTAGTCAGCTTGACTATCCAGCTGTCCTCGGAGCTCGCAACCCAAGGGCTACGATGATGATGGCCACTGTGCTCGCTATTCCAGAAGCCCCACCGCTCATATAGGACAAGAGATGAAAGCTCTCAGAGAGGTGCTTCATTCCCCACCAAGACGCGACATCAAAAATGCCGCACCATAGAATTGTCGCGATGAGCCCGCACTTGACGAACTCGCTACGGTCAGTCATGCACACCAGGAGACCGATCGCACTGTACATCATGGCAAAGCCAAAGATATGGGAATGGCTCAGACCAAGCAGGCGAGCGTAGGACATGTATTCAAAGTACTCCATCACGGAACTGTGAACCTCAGAGGTCTGATACACGATGGTGATAGCTGCCACGATATGCACACAAAGCAGCGACATGAACACCAAGCCAGCGAGTAGCTTCGCGCTGGAGGGTAGAGTATGTAGCTTGGGCAGCTCAGCTCCGGCCCCTGGGCTTCTCAAAGCCAAACGCACTGACCCAACGATGAGGGCCAGCAGCAATGCCATGGCTGCTAGGGTCAGGGGATACTGAGAAGGTGCTTTCTCCAGAGACACTGATTGAGTCGTCGCCGCGTTCATGAGGTTGAAGCCCGCTTGAGTCCCACCTGTGGCCTGTTCGGAATTGGACTTAGCCTGCTTCGGTTCCTTGTGCCCCGCGACCTTGTCAGGCTCAGCAGTGGCCTCCTGAGTAGTCTCAGCGCTGAGAAGAACGTTTAGTGTCCACATGCCGGTTACAACAGCCTCTGAAATCATGCGCATCTCGCGGGCACGGGATCCGGCTGCGGGACATGCTCCTATGCCCGCCTTCGGGATGGAGTCTTGGGTTGCCCCTGTAAAACACGCCAAGAACTCACGATAGTCGCCAGTGCTATGTTGCCCAGCCCGAAAGAGCACGGCCCGTTCCAGCGTTCCGCTTGCACTGACACTGAAGAGCAGGGAGAAGAGTCCGTGCTTGCTTCGAAAGTGACGAAACATGGCCACTCGCTGCCGTGTGCCGTCTTGAGATCCGAAATACAAAGTGGGATGTGCGTCCAAGGCATGGGCTGTCACACCAGAACCTTCTCGAACCAGCTCTACCTGCTCCTCACTCATCTCGGCCTCCATGAGGCCCAGACTGGTGGAGTCTCCCATAACCAACGCGAGCTGCTCCCTGGGCACAGGAATGGTGCGAAGCGCTCGTTTCCACAATCGGCCCATCGACTCAGGAGTACTTCGCTGGTCTCCTGGGTTGCTGCCAGCGGTGGCCTCGGCCAGATTGCTGGCACCGTCGCCGTCGGAGTCGATTTCATCGAGTTGGGCGAAATCAGACGGCGCCTCACCAGCCTCCTGGAAGGCCTTGCCAAAAGCGTTGCGATTGGAAGACCCACCGTATTCGTGACAACCTTCGCAACGAGTCGCCTTGCCGTAGTGGTCCTGGAAGTAGCGACGATAGACCGGATAGGCGTCAGCATCTTCTGGCAGAGCAACAAGCAAGGTGCTCAAACTGAGCAACGCCACGGCAATACTTCGATACAGACTCATAAGTTCAACCTATTCTCTTCTTCTAGTTCGCGGGCGTGAACGAGGATCGTCACAGAAGCTCCCCTTCGCTCGAGCGGCGCGCCTCCAGTGCCCGATACACACTCTGGGCACCTTCTTGACCCTGTCCTTGTCCGAGCGCCTCACAGGTCGACTCGTAAAGGTCGCCAAAGAGGATCCTCTCAGGAAATGAGAATGTGAAGGTAGTACCTTTACCCGGGGTACTTTGCGCTTCAATGCGGCCACCCATGGCCAACACTTTTTGACGCACTGCACACATACCAAGCCCGCGTCCTGACATCTGCGTAGCTTCTTCACAAGTGCTAAGGCCGCTATGAAAGAGGGCCTCAACGAGTTCTTCGTGAGTCTCGGAGGGGATACCGATGGCCTTTGCTTTCTCCGCAACTCGCTCCCAGTTCACGCCGACACCATTGTCACTAATCTCAAAGACAAACTCCTGCTCCTTTGTGCTCCCAGACAATCGAATCGTCGAACCTCGACCTTCCATTGGTGAAAGTCCATGATCCAGGCTGTTTCGGAGTACGTGAACGAGCTCCCCCCAGAACGCCCCCCAGTACTCTGGATCGACCGATAATTGCTCAGTCTCGACAACTACGTTTACATCGGGCATGCCCATGCGCTTGGCGATCTGGCGTGTGCGCTGAGCCAAGCGACCCAAGGCGACCTCCAGTGGCTCAAGTTGCCAGGCGAATACCTCTTGAAAGATGTCACCGCCCAGAGCGTGAAGCCTTCCAAGAAGGTCCTGATAGCTCTCTGCAGAGACCGAGATCTCTTCATCCGCGTCATTACCTAGGATGAACTGTATGGACTCGTCCAAGCGTGCCCAGTGCCCCGCCAGCTCTTTCTTGGCAGCTTCCGTTGGCAACGCGCCAGTCTCTACCATTTCGTCTTCCATTTGATGACAATGCTCAGCAATGGACTGGAATCCATAGATACCCGAGTTGCCCTTGATTGTATGAACCGAACGTTTCAGTAGCGGCAGATCTGTATCTTGGGCACCGGAGACAACCTCCTGCACAAGACGTCCGGTATCGTTGTGGAACATGATGTAACCCTGCCGGTCTTTCATGATCGCTTTGATAGCGTTGCCAAGTTCCTGCTGTGCGGCCTGTGCTCGCTCCAAGGCAACCTGATGACTAATATCAGCAATGACTAGCAGCAGCCCTTCCCAAGCCTCTTCGTCTTCAGCGTCGCCCTCGTTCTTGAGCGGCGAGTAGTGCAGAGAGTAGATACTATCGACGACTCGTAGCTGACTGGGAAGCTGCTCAAGGCAGAGCGCCAGTGGCATGAATCCGTCGGCCAGCGATTCCCAGCTCATCTCGAAATGAGCGGCGAAGGAGTCGTCGGTCTGGCGAATGTAATCGGCGAAGCCTTGCGGCTCGCTATAGGAACCAAACCACATATCAACAACAGCGGAGCGCTCGAGGGCCATTACGCCCTCCTTATCTAGCATGATGAAGCCCTGGTCCACATTCTCAAAGACCCTACGCATGTCGCGGTTTCGGGATCCCAGCGCTTTGGTACGCTCTTGAACCTTGTCTTCTAGGCCGTGCTGAAACTCTTCTAGCTTGGCGATCATCGTATTAAACGAATGGGTCAAGATGCCAACTTCATCGTTCACAACGATCTCAACGGGCTCATAGTCGGAAGGCCTGTCGACTCCAGTGGTAGCCTTGGTCAGCCCACGAATCGGTGCGAGGATCCGAGACGTGATGAAGATCAAAACGAACATGGTCAAGAATACGGCCGCAACCGCCACCATCATCAGCTTGTTGCTCATGGCCGTAATTGGAGCCTCTAAAGAGCTCTTGGTTTTGAACACGACTGCTCGCCAGCCCTCCCGAGTAATGCTGCCTGTTAGCTCTGCAGACTTGCCCACATAATCCGCACCATTGGGTGCTGCCACAGACTTGAGGCTGCCGCCAACTGCGAATGTGTTCCAAGAAGGGTCGACCATCAGTGAACTGGGCATAGCCAGGGGTGCACCGCTGGCATCCACCAGTGCGGCAAAGGATGAGAGCCCTCCCCCGCCTGGCGCGAATCCTTCGAGCACTGTTCCTAGGTAGGAGGCTGGTACCAATACGCCCATGGCACCGATGGTGGAGTCCATCAAGTCCACAATGGGCAAGGCGAAACCAAAGACTCGCTCTGACGCGGGCAGACGTTCAGCCAGAAATTCAGGCCTCGAGGGCGCAATCCATACCGCTGTTCCCTTCTCGGCCGCAATGACTTGCTTGAGCCAGGCCAGTTCACCTAGCGTCTTGCCCTCAAGGTTGGCCAACTCCTTGCCGTCCTTGTCGATACTGTTCGCGGCGACAACCTCGCCCAGGTCATCGGTCACAAAGATCGTCGCGTAGCGACCCTTGCTCCGAACCATTTGGTTGGCATAGAGCACAATATTCTTGGCATCACCAGACTCAATTGCTTCCGCTGGCATGTCCAAGGCGGCAGCAGAGACGGCGTCCGCCCGAGTGTCTTCTACCGTCTGGGTCAGAGAATCCGCTAGATTCTCTGAGCTCTTTGCCAGGTTGGTTCCAACCTCGTCACGCAACGCGCTTGAGGACGTTGAAGTGGCCACCTGGTAAACAGCGAAGAGAGCGCCATTGACTAGCAGTAGCGTCGGGATAAGAAGGCGCCAACGCAAGGAGTGCGCACGTGTAGCCGGTTGACTCATATTTACTGAGTCGGCAAATCGCTGTGCGACTTGAGCGCAAACGCGGACGGAGCGGACAAAAGGGGTGGTGCTCACTCTATTGAGGATCTGCTCGCCACAGCGGCACGCCTCCACAGCACTATTGCCGACATCGGCGGTGGTCCTCATTGAACTGCTGAGAAGCGAGGAACCTCAACTCGCCAGGGCTGGGCTGCTCATCCCTAAAGAATGGGGCTTGAATCCAAGGGTATTCCTTTCCCCTGAAACGATCTCACTCGCTCTCACCGTCCATGGGAAGGTGAGCACGCTCAGTCGCACCCGACAAATTCTAGAGGAACTCGCGGCTAGAATCTGTGTGCTAGACCGCCGAGCGTAAACAATGATCGGTCTGATGGTCCTGCTTTCCCGATTGCAGCGTTGCTCATTTCGTCACTTGCCCCGGCAAAATCCTCATTCGCGCCTTGCACTCGAAAAATCAGAACTCACCACCCTCGGTCATTTCTTTTCGCTCGACGGTCTAGATTCTAAGTGAGTGCAACAGTCCCAGTGTGCAGGTGTTCCTTTCCTCATGAAGACGTCGAAATCTCTAAGGCTCCCCGCTATCGCTCCAGGCAGTAGAGCAGATTAGCTGAGTTACATCCTGAGCCGGTATCCCCCAAACCGCCCTGTCCGAACAGAGCATCCGAGGCACTTGTCCGTACCAGCGACCCAACTTCGACTGCTGTTATAGTCGTCCAAGAGCTGCAGTTCGCGTCGCTGCCACACCTCCTTCATGAACTCGGCTGCGAGTTCACTGTTCTCTGCTTCGTGAACGACGTGGCCGATAATTCTTCGACTCCAAACATCGAGCATCATGAAGAGATAGAAGTACTCGCCACGAACCGGCGACCGCAGGTAGGTGATGTCCCAGCAG
>JAAEPE010000369.1 GCA_024222395.1 Myxococcales bacterium | reverse complement strand
TCAATATGATGCCCCTTGGGGCACACTGGCTCTCGAGCCAAATCATGCGAAACGGCTTCATATGGGGAGCTATCGTCTTCTGCATTGGCCTTCTAGGCGTTGCGATGTACTGGCCCCCGGCCGCCAGCCTGCTATCCCTAGGGCCGCTCACCGGCAGGCCGCTCACGCTGGCGATTGGGTGCAGCCTCTTGCCACTTCTCGCCGGATTTGTCGTGCGCGGCATCGGCGTCCAGCTACGCCCAGGGGCCAGTACGATCAGTCCTGTTCCTCCCAATTGGAGGGCACGGCAGGTCGTCTCTGGCTGTGCATCGGAAATAGCTGCTTCCGTGACGGATTAATCTTGGGCTAGGTGCGAATTCGCAGTGGGCCAATTGCCAAGAAAGAGGCATAGTTCCGGCCATGTCTTCTGCAAGTGCGGTGAACTCCCAATCTTCCTCGCCGGGGGCCCAAGTGGTCTCCGAACTACGTACCGCGTTCAAGAGCGGCAAGACACGCAGCCTCAAATGGCGACTCGCCCAGCTCGATGCGATGAAGCGCATGCTCATCGACAATCAAGAGCACATCATCGATGCCATCGCCGCAGATCTGGGCAAACCGCGTTTCGAGGCATTCACCACTGAGGTGGGTTTTCTCTTATCAGAAATCGAACACACTCAGAAGAACCTTGCGAAATGGATGAAGCCTGTCCGCGTGAAGAGCGCCGTCGTGCTTCAGCCCGCCAGTAGCAAGATCTACAGCGACCCACTTGGCGTCACTCTGGTGATCGGGGCTTGGAACTATCCCTTACAACTCTCCCTTGGCCCGGCGATTGGTGCCATCGCCGCGGGCAACTGCGTCGTTGTCAAGCCGTCAGAAGTTTCCCATTACACGTCGGCGCTGATACACGGGCTCCTTCCACAGTATCTCGACTCGGATTGCGTGCGAGTTGTCGAGGGTGGCATCCCTGAGACGACGGACTTGCTCGAACAGAAGTGGGACTACATATTCTATACGGGCAACGGCACCGTCGGTCGCATCATCATGACTGCAGCAGCCAAGAACCTCACCCCCGTAGCGTTGGAACTCGGCGGGAAGAGCCCGACGATCGTAGATGAGAGTGCCGACCTGGACGTCACAGCAAGACGAATTATCTGGGGCAAGTTCACCAACGCCGGACAGACGTGTGTCGCGCCTGACTACGTTCTTGTGCACGAGCGAGTTCACGACGAACTCGTCGCCGCCTTTGGCAAAGCAATTACCGAATTCTACGGGACCGATACGAAGAGTTCGGCGGACTATGGGCGCATTATCAACGAGCGCCACTGCAAACGGCTGATCGGGCTACTGGATGGCGGCAACCTTGCGCACGGAGGCGAGCACGACCTCTCTGAAAAATTCATCGCTCCCACCGTCATGACCGGGGTTGACGGGGACTCGCCTATTATGGCCGAAGAGATCTTCGGTCCAATCCTGCCAGTCCTCAAGGTGAGTTCCATCCACCAGGCTATCGATTTTGTCAACGAGCGGGCCAAGCCCCTGGCCCTCTATGTCTTTGCTGGGAACAAGACGCGCGCTCAACAAGTCATTCACAACACCACGTCGGGCGGCGGCAGCATCAACCACGTCTGGATGCACTTGGCTGTCCCTGGGCTCCCATTCGGTGGCGTCGGCGAGAGTGGCATGGGCGCCTATCACGGCCACCACAGCTTCAACCTCTTCAGCCACAAGAAGTCGATTCTCGACAAGCCGACCTTCGTCGATCCAAATCTCGTCTACCCGCCATACGGCGACTTCAAACAGAAGCTCATCAAGCGCCTCCTCTGAGGTCGGTATAGACGCTCGGCGCGCGCGAGCTGGCCTACTGGCCAGGCGTCTTCGTAATAAGACTATCGACGGCGTGTACGGGTGCGCCGTCCCCAGCCATCAAGTGCGAGATGGCGCTGTAGACCAGGCGCTGGCTCTGCACCATGCTCTTGCCCTCAAAGGCCGCGGCACATACTTCAATGGTGAAACGCCCCCCGCCGCCGCCCACTGAAACTTCCGCACCTTCGATAGCGTCCGCGATCGCCTTGCTTATGGTCTCAGTGATGGAAGAATCAATCGTGCCTAGTGATGCCATGCGCCGGTTATAGACCATCTTCCGAGCCCCTGCAGCTATTGTTCTTGCACACCTGAGCCTCTTTGATCGAGGATTCCCCATGGCCCTCACCCAGACTTCTCCGCAGTTGAGCTTCACGCAAGTTGGCGAACAGGGCCCACGCGTATTGCTCGTCATGGGCTATGGCGTGCGCGGAAACGTCTGGAAGCCGCAAGTCGACGAACTCGGCAAACACTGTCAGGTGCTCTTTTTTGACAACCGCGGCATTGGTGAGAGCGAAGCCATAGGCGAGTCCATTTCGATGCTGGATATGGCCAAGGACGCGCTACGGGTACTTGATCAGGCCCAGTGGCAAGACGGCGTTCACTTGGTCGGAGTCTCTATGGGCGGAATGATTGCCCAGGAAATAGCGCTGCACTCTCCAGAGCGGCTTGCCTCTCTTACTCTCATCGCAACCCATGCCGGTGGCAAGACCGCGGTCGTTCCTCCTTCCAAAGGCATCATGCACGCTCTCTCCGCAAGCTTCGGGCCGGCGCACAAACGCACAGAAGCGCTCGCCAAACTGCTCTATCCCAAGAGCTACCTGCAGCGCTGCAACCGAGACGAGCTGAAAGCTCGCATGAAACTGCAAACGGGCAGACCTGCTGCGCGACACACCATGCGCCGCCAGCTTTCAGCCATTCGCGCTCACGACACTCGCAAGCGCCTCTCTGACTTGCGACTCCCCACCCTCATCGTTAAGCCTGAGCAGGACATCTTGGTGCGCCCAAGCCACAGCGACGAGTTGCACCGACGCATCCCTGGCTCATCTTTGATGCGCCTCCCCGAAGCTGGCCACGGCCTAATCTTTCAAAGCGCCAAAAAGCTCAACGAGCGCCTGCTCGAACATTTTCGCGGCGCCCTCGGTTAGAGCCATGGGCGGCAAGAGCCAGACCGAATACACCGCAATCCTCTGCGACTTGCGGGCCCTCGTGCGCCCCGACAAAGCAGCGTTTCTGCCCGGCTTCTTTCGGGCGGTGCCCGGGGGCTACGGTGAGGGCGACGTCTTCCTCGGTGTCGTCGTGCCCGACATTCGCAAGGTGGCCCGACGACATCGTACTGCCAGTAGCTCCACGCTAGCTCAGCTACTCGAAGACGAGCGTCACGAACTACGCCTATGCGCCTTGCTCATCGCTGTCGACCAATTTGGACACGGAACCGACGAAGGGCGTGAGCAGCTCATCGAGCTCTACATCACCAAGCTCGACCGAGTGAACAACTGGGACCTTGTGGACCTCAGCGCCCCAAAGCTGCTCGGCGCGTGGTTGCTGCATCGGGACCGGAGTCTGCTCGACGACTTGCTCGCATCAGAACATCTCTGGCGCCAGAGAGTTGCGGTACTCGCAACTCTGGCCTTCATTCGCGAGGGCGACTTCGCAGATACGCTGAGAATCGCAGATAGACTACTGCACCACGAGCATGACCTCATTCACAAGGCGGTCGGCTGGATGCTACGTGAAATTGGCAACAGAGATGTGCAGGAGCTCGAGCGCTTCTTGAAACGCCAGTATCCGAAGATGCCCCGCACAATGCTCCGTTACGCCATCGAGAAGCTGCCAGAAACTACGCGGCAGGACTACCTCACGGGTCGCGCTTAACGCCCCTTCAGCGGGTATTGGATGCAGGCCTCAAGCGGCGTGCCGTCGACTCGCTTGGGGCAGGCGCGCACATGCCCAGGGAAGACGGTGATGAGAATATAGTGGAACTCCTTCGCGACATGTTTCATACCGTCCTTGATCTTGCAGCGCGGCTTGCCCCTCTTGCCACAACGCACGGAGTAGAGCGGTGCACCGCCGCCACCACTCACCATGTAGTTGAGACCTCCGGCCGTGCCTCGCTGGTAGAGATGGTCGTGCCCTGAGAAGAGCAACGTGACTCCATGCTCCCTGAGAAGCGGCGCATAGTGCTCAGCAGCGTAGCTGTGTCCCAGGTGCAGACCGCGAGAGTAGGGACCGGCGTGCACCACCGCGAATATCGCCCTCGCTCCAGTAGTACGGGTTGCAAGAAGGTCCTTCTCGAGCCACTTCAGTTGGGCCTCGTGGCGATAGTTGTTTGAATCCAGCATTACGAAATGCACACCACTAATGTCGAAGCTGTGCCACGCGCCCGTAGCTGGGCGGTCCGCTGGCGCAGGCCAGAGCGCAAAGAGCTCGCTCATGCGCCTGCGCTCGTCTCCGGATGTTCCAGTATCGTGGTTGCCAGCAACAGGATAGTACGGCAAGCGCGCAAGTAGCGGACCTGCCACCGCAAAGAAGCGCTGCCAATCGCCCTCGTCGCTTCCTCGCATCACCATGTCTCCGGTCACGATTACAAAGTCGATGGCCTCCCCAAGCAGAGCATTCGCGATTTCCGAGTGAACACGGTGGCCTCCTCGCACATCGCCATAGACAGCAAAGCGCAGAGGCTCAGGTGCTTCGGGGGGGACGTGAAATACATGGGTGGCGCCCGGGCGTCCGGATGAGACCACTCGGTAGTGCACCGCTTGCCCTGGCTTAAGCCCGCCAAGTTCAACCCGATGATGGCGAACCAGCGTGCTCCTTGCGGAAAGAGCACGCTGCCCGAGCGCAGACGTTGCCCCGTATTCAACATAGGCCTTGCTCGGCAAGTCGGTGTCAAACCGAATACTTGCCTTGTGCGGACGCACACGCTGCACCATAGGCCCTCGCAGCACGCGGCCCACCTCCCGAAGGCTGAGGGAGGCGTCTAGACGCACTCCGTGGGCATGGGCACTCGGACGCACTTCGATGCTCAGAACATTCTCCCCTGCTTCGACCATGCCACCGGTGAGAGGAATTAGGAATTCTTCCCATTCCGGTCCTTTCGTCGCTCTGGCGCTCGGCAACACATCGGACGCCGAGGGAAACCCACGCGAGGCGATCTGCCTGCCATTGAGGAATACCCGAGCACCGTCGCGGTAGAGAAGGCGCAGCTCGAGCAGAGAATGGCGAGAGAGATCGACCTTTGGCGAGAGGGAAAAGCGATGGCTTGCGTAGAGGGCAGCCTGGCGCTCTACGCTACTGTCTCCGAGTTGTGTCTTGCACTCGCACGACTCGCCGTTTGCGCGACTCGCCAATGGTGCGCGTCCCCGCTTGTGCGGCGCCTGGTCCAGCCCACGCAGAGGCCAGCCCTTGGGACCAGCCCCAATGGGAGGTAGAAGCTGTGGTCGACTCTCACCAGGCTTGCCGCCTTCGTGATCGAAAAGAGCGATAGCACCGTAGCGCTCCGCTGGTAGAGGAGAACTCTGCACCCAATAGTCGTATTCGGCCCCTTGTGCCACCAAGGGCACAGGGCCACTAGCAGCCCGTTCGTCATCCGTATCGGCAGGGTCTGCCTCGGCCCGAGATGAGGAGAGGTTGAGCGCGAAGAATAGAAGGAGAAGAAGCCCGAGACACCGCGCGCCAAGGGCGAGCAAGGCAGCCCGCATGCTTCTCATCATACCTAAGTCAGCCGAGAGGCGCCCGAAACGACTCGATCCCGACATCCCCAGTAGTAACTGAGGTGCCGGGATCAACAAATCCGTTTGGATGGTCTTACTTCGCGCGCTTTTCAGCGGAGCGGAGTACGTCCATCAGCTTGCCGTTGGAAAAGGATCCCAACTTGGTTAGGTAGTCGCTGTCCTTGGCGCGGCCCATGGCGTCACCGATGGCAGAAACAACCTTCTCGCGTCCGCCGCGGTCGGTGACTTGCTTGGCAACTGCGGACATGCGGAGAAGCTTTTGGTTTGAGACAGATTTGAGGCGTGCGATTGCGTCGGCATCGCTCTCACCTTCGTGCTTCACGGTTCCAACAAGGCTGCTGACGAGCTTGTCCTTGGATTCGTGGAGCTTCTTCATTGCTTGTACTGGGGTATCAATTGCCATCTTGCGTTTCTCTTTCCGTTTCGGACTTGGGGGCGGGAGTCTCATCGTTTGCCCCCTCCTTGTCAATGCTCGATCCATCAATGCGGGGACTAACGCCTGACAAGTTGGCCCCCATTAGGTCTTGTAGTTCTTCTTTGGTAAGCGACCAGCGCAGTGTGGCCCAATGCCCATCCTCCGATAGCTCTGCCTTTTGCACCATGCGGCCCATGGAGTCAATCTGCAGCACCATCGCAGCGGCAGCGATCTGTGCGCTGGCCTGTGAAATTAGTGTCTTAGCGTCCTGCTCACTGTGCATTTGTAGCTCTGCCGCCAGAGCTAGACCATCTCCCAAATCGGCGCTCGCGACGAAAGCCGAGGGGGCTTCGACCTTTCCTCCAGCCGCGGGGATGAGCCCCTGCCCAACCGAGGGCTCGATGCTGCTAATCGCCCACAAAGTCGCATCCAGCTTCGCCCGGCTCATGTAGCGCGCCACACCGTCCTTGGCGTCCGAGAACTTGGGTCCAGAGCCAAGTGACGCCTCCAATGTAGCGCGGCCAGAGGTGACCACCACTGTATCACTGCTGCCGAAGGACAGCCAGAGTCCCGGGGCCTCGCCGCCAACTTGGTGATACAGAGCTCGGCCTTCAAACTGCGTCGTCTCCAGGCGCTCCCCAGTCGCCTCGCTCAGGGACTTAGTCAGGCAAGCAACGATCTTGCCTTCGACAAGACGCCCCTTGGCTACGAGGAGGGAGTCGGTGAGTGTGTCGCTCACGGGAACCAGCGCAATGGTCGCGCTCACCACATCGGTCGTGAGATCGATGTGACAGTCATCAAGCACTTTGGCTAGCGCCCCCTGCAGGCCCGGTTCACGAGCAAACAAGCGCTCCAGCGCGCGCCCTACGATGGGCGAGTTGGCAAGCGCCTTCACGTCGATGCCAATCACAGCGCTGGCATTGGCGGGAACCGCAGCCAGCCCAACAACTGCGGGCGGAGTCGGCACTTTTTCCTGCGCAGGAGCCTTCTCGGACTTCTTCTTATCCGAGCAAGCGCAGACAACAGAAAAAGCCACCGCAACAAGCGCTACGGTGGCCCTAACTCCTAGACTACGACAAAGCCTCATCACTCAAACCTCTGGTGCTCCGCACCAGAGCTCAGCGCCGAAGACGCGAAACAGTCGCACTTGGCGAAGCCAAGTGCGTTAGAAATGGGTGCCAACTCAGTTGGCTCCCGTTTCTTAAGGCCCGCCCAAGCTGCCGAGCATTTGCCCAGCGAGAGCTTTGAGCTTATTGACGTCCGCATCGGTGAGCTTGAGACTGACGGTCATATCTGCACCTGAGGTTGCGAGCTTGAGCTTGTCGACGATGTCAGCTGCGGACCCGAGGCTTTCCTTGGCCAGGCCAAGCATCGGCTTCGCCATGTTGAGAGTGTCTTCAGCAGACTTCGCATCAGCAAACGTCACACCGAGAGCGAAATCCACTCCATCAGTGAATCCAACAGATCCGTAGAGAGCCTTTGGGGCCGTCCCCATTGCGCCCATTTCGGCAGCAATTTCAGAGTCTGCGCCGAAGCTTGCTGCGAACCAGATCGGAGCTCCTTGCTTCGCCTTGCCAGCAGCCGTGTTGAAATCGGCGTTGCCATTTAGGCCATCTTTGCCGTCCAAACGAGCTTGCAGGTAATCCTTGTCGCTCATGTTTGGAACGAGCATCAGAGTGCTGTCGCTGATCCATACAATAGCAGTCTTCTTGTCGGGACCATCACCAGACATGAAGGTGAACTTGCCATCTTCGGTGATTTCGATTTTCTCACCCTCTTTCTTGGCCATTTTCTTCACACACTCGGTGAGCTTGCCACGAGCAAAACCGCTGACGATGATCAGGGGTTGATCCTTGTTGGCGGCGTTGATGCCCATGTGCACGCTTTGGATCGTGGAGACTGGGTCAAAGCCGCAAGTCTCTTTGAACTCTCCGAGCTCTTTGGGGGCGTTTGCCATGGCAGCGTCGCCGTACTGCTTCCACATCTTGCTGCCGGTGAGACTGGCCATGTTGAGAGCGAGAACAACCTCGGTGTTGGCTGGGAAGTGTGACATGATGTCGCCTGAAGCCGCGGCACCGGAGCTATTTCCCTTGTCGCCACCTTTGGCTTTGGAGTCGCCGCCCATTTTCTGAGCGGTTTCGCCTTTGTCTCCATCCTTCTTATCTTTGCTGCACGCAGGGGCAACAAGTAGGGACATGGCGAGGGCGGTGGCAATAGACAGATTCTGCTTCATTTAGATGTTCTCCGAACTAGGGTTGAACACGTGTTCTAGCATGGGCAATAGGGGGAGGAAAACGCTGCGTGGCATGTGAGTTGCCCAAGACAGAGAATTCGCCTTGAAAGCGCACAGGATGACTGTCACAGTGCGACTGGTATGCCGTGGATCAAGCGCAAGTTGCGGGGAAACAGCGTATTTGTACGAGTTGACGCCAAAGGGCAACCCAATACGAATGAGCGCGGTCTCGTCGAGATCATTTACAAGCTCAAGACGGATAGCAAAATCTACAACGCCTCCTGGAACAACCTCGTTCCCACCGGCGACGATGCCGATGAAGCGCCCTTCGAAACGGAAGACGCTCCAAAACCGGGAGAGGCACCTCCCAAAGCCGAGGCCAAGGCCAAGGCTAAGACGATCGCCAAAGGGCCGGCTCTGACCAAGGATGCCATTATCATCTATACCGATGGCGCCTGCTCCCGCAACCCCGGTCCTGCGGGAATTGGGGCCGTGATTGTGAATGGCGATGATCGTAAGGAAATCTCTGAATTCCTTGGAACAGGAACAAACAACATCGCCGAACTCACCGCCATCGGCCGCGCCCTTGAGCTCGTGCCCGAAGCGGATCGGCAGCGCATGGTCGTCGTGCACACCGATTCAAGCTACTCCATCGGAGTCTTGGACAAGGGCTGGAAGGCCAAAGCCAATACCGAGCTAATCATGGGCATACGTGCTCAGATCAAGGAGTTCGGTGCTCTGCAGTTTGTTAAGGTCAAGGGGCATGCAGGCATCCCCGAGAACGAGCGATGCGACGAACTTGCGACAACAGCGGTTAGCCGCGGGCACTAGACCGTCGAGCGAAAAGAATGACCGAGGATGGTGAGTTCTGATTTTTCGAGTGCAAGGCGCGAATGAGGATTTTGCCGGGGCAAATGACGAAATGAGCAACGCTGCAATCGGGAAAGCAGGACCATCAGACCGATCATTGTTTACGCTCGGCGGTCTA
>JAAEPE010000368.1 GCA_024222395.1 Myxococcales bacterium | reverse complement strand
CGTCAGCATGAACTGCGACGTCGAGTCCAAGGGCGATTGTCAGGGGCATGTGGTCGGCGTGAAGATCGCGGCGGGAGGTGAAGCTTTCTTTCGAGTGGGGATTCCCGCTCGGGTGGCGCTGTTGGTAGACGAGAATTGCGAAGAATTCCCGAGCAGAATATTGTCGCCTGGACCCTACACACTCATGCTTCGCACCGCATTCGCCGACAAACCCCTGGTTGCGGCCATGAATGTTCGCAAGCTCGTGCGACTCGCTCGCGGAAAGTGTGGCAGTTATGCCAAAAAGGTAGCCAAGGTCGCCGAGCCGGATGCCTCGCTGCGCACAGGAGTCGCCAGCGCGTTGACGAAGCAGTGTCAACGCAAGCAGCCGAGCAAGGAGTTCTCGGACTGCCAGCTTGCGGCGAAAACGGCCGAGGCTCTGCAAGCTTGTGGTGTGAGCAAGTAGTTCACCCGCTAGAAGCGCGCTCGTCCTTGCGCTTCTGGTAGGATGGATTCGTGGGCGGCAAACCCAGTGCGAGTCCGATTGAGTGGAGTCCGGGGGCATTCTCAGGTGTGTCTTGGGAGGCTCTTGCTGAACCTGGCTTTGCGGGTGCTGCCTTGACGTACGATCTTCGCATTCGCTTTCGCAGCCTAGCCTCCATTTGCAGAGCGTCCCGATTTGACCCTCGTTGCCATCGCCGACGGGGCAAAGGACAACTGGCTCTACTTGCAGAACGAAGTGCTCGATCTTATGAGTGACGATCATCCCAAGGTGGCAATTCTCGACTTCTTTCACGCT
>JAAEPE010000367.1 GCA_024222395.1 Myxococcales bacterium | reverse complement strand
CCAGATCCTGGATTGGCCACACACAATCGAACATGCTGAGGATCGCGCAAAAGACGTAGTAGAAGGTGATGAAATACCAGTAGCAATTAGGAAGCAGCAAATTGAGCGCTTGCTCGCAGAAGGTCGACTTGACGAGATCCTGATGGACCTAGAAGGATTTGCATTCCCATGTCGTGGCAAGAAGCGGAAGGCGGTTCGAGCTCTGAAGCGGTACTACTCGAATCATCAACACCGAAAGAGATACCGCTATTTCCGAGAAGTGGGATTCATGATCGGCTCAGGATTCGTCGACAGTGGCCACCGCCCCGTCCTCCAAAAGCGGATGAAGCGCGCTGGACAGCACTGGAGCCAGCCTCGCGCAGAGCAAATGGCGCACCTCCGGGCCGCGTACAGGACGGCGGGGCCTCGAAAGTTCTACGACGCGATCCGCCGCGCCGCCTAGATCTCTGATCGATCTCACACCCGACTCGTTGACCGTACGCGCCATAAACAGCCGTTTCACGTAGCCTTTGAGGCCTCCAGCAGTCTCTTGAAGAGAGTTCTTTCGTTCGTCGTGTTCGAACATACCTACTCAAGATCACGAGTAGATCACCGTTGGCAACTTTTCTGACCTGTTTGTTTCTGGGAAATCCCTTACGCTTCATTGGCACGCCAAGTGGCTCGCCGAGGGTTGGATAGATCCCAGTGGTCTACACTGGGATGGCGCCGTCTTGCGGGCTGCGACTATGCACAGTGCGTTTCGCGGTGATAGGCACTCGACAGCGTGGCGGAGCAAGATCACGGGCCTGGGCCGGGACACAACTGCCTATTTGCCCGCCGGTGATTGCAGCGAATTGCTCGCTACGAGACGAGGGCTTCAGAGACGCGCCTACGCGTCGAAGTCGAAGTAGAAAACGGTCATCGAGAGGCAGTGAAATGCTTCATCACTACTTTGAGTGACGATGATCTCTCGGACGTGGAAACTGGGATTGCTATGAATCCAGTCAGTGACCACGTCACCAAGCCGCGTTCGATCCGCCATCATTGTCGCGGAGAAGACTTTCGCTCCGGTAAATTTCCTATCCGGTCCGAAGCGAACTCTACCGGTACCACTACTACTTGCGTCCATAACGTACGACCTGGCTCTGGAATTGGTCTTCCTCTTTGTGTGTGAATGGACTGAGCACGGAACTAGGAAATAGTTGAGGGCGGCGCCGTGGGCATTTCGCCCTGGTCTTTGAGTACCTGGCGGATCTCTTCGTTCGTGAGAACTCGGTTGCCACGCTTGGCTGCAGTCAAGAGAGTCTTCACCAGTTCTGGTTTGGGATCGAATCCCCGAGAAGTGAGCCAGTAGACGACATTGGACTCGCCCGAGTAGTGGCCAATCTCAATCTCTTGCTCTTTGCCGAACATGTCTGCTGGGACGCCGCTGTAGATGCGGTCGGCTAGCCACGAGTCGCCCTTCTTCTCTGCTTTGATAATGGCGGCCGCGTGCACTCCGGTTGCAGTGCGAAATGCGTCACTTCCGGCCAATGGGTATTGGGGCGGAATTGGCACGTGGGTGGCCGTAGAAGCGAGTTTGCACCAAAGCAGTAGCTTGCTGAGGTCGTGGTCTTCTAGCTCGCCGAGAAGCTTGAGATTGAGCAAGATCTGGTCGAGAGCTGCGTTGCCAACGCGCTCTCCTAGGCCGAGTGCAGTGCCATGAATCCGATCGGCGCCGAACTCGATCGCAAAGATGCTATTGACCACCCCCAGGCCGCGATCGTTGTGGCCATGCCAGTCAATGCCAATGTCCTTGCGGCCCATGCCATTAATGATGTTGCGCGTGAATTTGATGAGGTTGCGAACGCCGTCGGGAGTTACGTGCCCGACCGTGTCGCAAAGGCAGAGCCTGTGAGCTCCATGCTCGATAGCGTTGCGGAAGAGTGTATCAAGCACCTCGGGCTTGGAGCGAGTTGTGTCTTCGGTAACGTAGGTGATCGGAAGGTTGTTGCTCACCGCGAGGTCGATGGCGTCTGCAGAACGCTTGAGCATGAGATCTAGATCCCAGTTCTCGGCGTAGGCACGAATCGGTGACGAGCCAATGAAAGCCATGACCTCAATTTCGATTCCCGCTTCTTGGGAGATGTCGATGATGGGTTTCACATCGTTAGTGTGGGTGCGGGCCGCGCAACAGGCCTTGATCGGGAGTTTGCTGTCGCGAATGACCTCAGCGAGAATCTTGCAGTCTTCAACTGCCCGAGGTCCGGCACCCGGCAGTCCGATGTCGATGTGATGGATGCCCAAGTCGCTGGAGAGTTCAACGAAGCGAATCTTGTCTGCGATGCTCGGATCGACGACGGATGGGGACTGAATGCCGTCCCGCAGCGTCTCATCCATAAAGACATACTTGCGCTTCGGCGAGAGGGTTGTGCTCTTCTCGACTGAATTCCAATCGTAGATAAGGTCGCTCTCTTGTACTCCCTGCTCCACCATGGCGACGGTCGTATCACGAATGTCACCCCGTAAGAAGGCAGGGTGCTAAGCCAATACGCTGAAATCTCAGGTCTCTCAGGGGAGGCTCACCTCACCTCTCCTAGACTTCGATGGAGAGGCCCATATTTGATCGCAGACGGAGGTGATGTGAGGAGAGGCCAAAGCCCAGGAGCTCGATCGCGGCCTTGCTGTGAATTGGCTCCCCAAGGCATCGCAGACTCAGCGGCAAATCCCCGCATACGAGCAGCCCACATCGGTCAGCTGTTCTCGCGAGATCCCGAGTCCATTGGCTGAGATTGAGGGTTGGGTGCTCATGGCTGATGTGTGCCACGAGTTCGAGCGCCTGGTATTGGCTAGTCTCGTCGAGTTTCTGAATCGCCGCCCGTAACTCGGCAATGCCTCCCTCGGGGTCTGGCACGACCGCATTCGGAGCGACGAGGGTGTAGCACGCCATCATGGCGTTCTTGAGGACGCGACTCGGACATCGGCTAACGATGGCACGCCCTGGCCGGAGGTAGCTCATAGCGCGAGCAAGCCGATAAGCGAGTTCGATCTTGTCTGTGCACGTGACAGCGTCGTATCCAGCGAGCAGGACAGGAGTACCGAGAGGTGCTACGTGAATGCTGTGGCCGTAGTCGGCTCTAGAGTAGATCGCGGGTTCGGAAACTCCCAAGATGTTCGCGACGCAGGTTCGTGTGGCCCGAAATTGTGGAGATAGAGACGCATCCGGCACCTCATCAGCCTGAGCGACTTCTTCTTGAGTCTCTACTGCTGGATACTGCTCGGCAATCGTGTCCGAGAGATGTGCGTACAGGGCTCCGACCAATGCGAAATCCCCTTCGTGTAGGAGTTCTTCCCATTGCTTTGAACCAATTCTCTTCTGAGCACGCAGCAAGAAGCGCGGGCGGAAGCGGCCGAAAGCTCCCTGGTGTTCCGCCGTTGCTTGATTGCTGGCTACGAGCGCGGATGCAGCGAGAAAGGAGGCATCAAATTGATTACCGGACTCGGCATTGGCGTACACGCTTCGGATGGGGTCCCAGACACTTGGAGCCTCCCTCCAATGGGATACCAGCGCGTCACACTCTTCAAACAATGAGCCGCCGCCGCCCGTTCGAAGCTCATTGATGATCGCTTGGAGCTCCTCGTCGTCGGGGTTGCGCTTGTACGCTTCTTCATAGGCCAGAAGCGCTTGATCCGAGTTGCGCAAATAGTGTTTGTGCAAATCACCCATGCGGCGCCAGATGATGGCGCCCTCAGAGTTCGCATGCTTACCAATATGAAAGAGGAGGCGGCGGTAGAGGCGATCGAGCTCGCGATGCTCACCGCGAGCGAGGTAGAGGGCCTCGATGGCGGCGAGAGCCTGGCTGCGTTTCGGATCT
>JAAEPE010000366.1 GCA_024222395.1 Myxococcales bacterium | reverse complement strand
CTGCTCTCGCCGCACCCGATCCTCCTCGCCGCTGCACTGAACGTGCCGCGTGGGGAGTAAGTGGGGTTGGGGGGCCGCGTTGGGTTGGGGTGCATGAACCCGGGGCAGCAGAGCGGGAGGAGATCGTTAGGGTGCCGGCTGTGCCGGGCGGTCTTACCTTTTTGCTGAGAGAGTTGTGTCTTCGAAGATCACCGGTATTGCGGGCCCGGGATGATTCTGACGGCCCCTGATGGGGCGCTTGTGGCAGTCATTCAATCGGCGAGACGCAAATCGAGCGATTTCTTAGGAACCTCGGATTAAGTCCGGGCCATTTAGCTGCGCCGGGAAGATGTGCCAGGTCAAGGCGCCAATCGCAGCTAAGGCCCACTACATCCGCTGCAGCCAAAGCACACGCTTCGCTCTTGGGCTGGGCCCCGTTCCTGGCGCCAGCTCTAGCACAGCGATCGACAGGATTGGTAACACCGAGTGGGTACATCTTAACCCGCAGATGTTGATTCATGAATGGGTCAGAAGCTCCTCAGGTTAGAAGATGTCGCCGAAACGCTCGTCGTCGTCGCTCGTCGCCAGGGGTATTCGGCTGCTGGT
>JAAEPE010000365.1 GCA_024222395.1 Myxococcales bacterium | reverse complement strand
TATCGCGGAACGTCCAGGTTATGCAGACCTGCAAATTGTGTCCTGTGATAGAATTTCCGCTAGTGGCGACTCGGGCGTCGCTGCCCTCGTGCTCAACTTCTACGAAAAGACCTTAGCTGGGTCTCCGGTCGCAACTTCTAGAGCCTAGTCTTGTTTGTAGATGAAGGTCACGTGAGTGCAAATCAAGATTGCATCGCCACCGGCTCGGTGGGGACGGTAGCGCCGCTCGACAGCCCCGGCCCGATCCAGGCACATCTTCACCACCACAACGGCGCGTTCTTGCTGGGCCTGACGCAACTCGTTTTGCGTACTGCTGGGCGGTTGAATCTGCGGATCTCCCACCACCCGCGTTAGTTCGCTGAGCACAGTCGGTGGCAGCATCTTCGTCTTCGGCTCATCCTTGGCCTTGGGTACGCTGGGCATCGCCTTCCCGCAGCTGTCCAAGTCCAAACACAGCTCGCCGCCCACACTGCCCGCGCCAGGGGGACCTTCGCCGGGAGCGTTGGGATCGCCTCCCTGACCATCCGTCCTGGTAGCAGAATCGCCACCGCCAGTCTTCACTTCTTCGTCTGAAGCCTGGCTAGGCTGACGGCTCTCGCGTACCAGCTTCTTAGCGCGCTCAACCTTCTTCCCTGCGGGCTTGGCTTCTGCTCCGCCCAAGGGTGGCATCGTCGTTGTGGCCATAGCGACCCCGCAATTCGGTCGCCCAATTTCACTGATTTCCCAAGATCCCATCGCGATGAGCATGCCGCCCAGAGCGACATGAATCAGTGCGCTTCCGATTGCAAGCACGCGCTTGCCGCGACTTCTCGTGGTTTTCACCGGAGCAAGGCTGAAGCTCCAGGGAATGCGCTGGACGGAGCGGGGAGCCCGCGATATGGCGCTACGTACCCGCCCGACACCACCCATCTGGCGTCGCCTGCGCTTGGCGTGGTCCTCCACAAAGCGCCTTGACTCTGCGCTAAATGTGCTTGCGACGCTAAAGAACAAGATCGCCAAGCGCAGTGATTATGCGGATGCGCAGCTCATCGATCACACGAGTGAGCTACTGGAGCTACTGCGAGGCGAGGTTGCGCGACTCAAGGCTCAGGTGCGTTGGCTCGAAGGAAAGCCCTACCGCTCCAAGCCAGAGACCGTGGCAGAGGGACAACTCGCGTTCGAACTCATTGCCTCCATCAAAGATGGGCCGACAAAGATAAGAAGAACTCGAACCCGGAAGAGCCCCATCCAACCAGTCCGGATGCAAAGCCCTCGGGAACCACGAAGAAGGGCAAGAAGCGCAAACGACGTGGCAGGAATTTGCCACGGGAAATCGTTGAGAGTCGGCTTGAGCCAGAAGCCGCCGAGAGGTGGTGTACGTGCTATTCTCGGCCCAAAGCCGAACTCGGCTTCGAGACACAAGAGCGCTTCTTTCACCAGCCGGCCAGAGTTACGATCCTCGATGGGCTCCCGATCGAACGTGTTGCTAATCAGTTTCGTCGTTTCGGTGTCGACCTGGCTACTTCAACGCTCAACGACTGATTCGGCTATACGTCAGCATTTTTCGTAAAGATGTACTCTCTTCTGCGGGAGGAGGTCCGCGCATCGCAGCTCATATCGCTCGATGACACACCGCTACTTGCTCAGAATCGCGACCATCCCAAAAACAGCCAACGCGGTCGACAATGGATGTACATCGGCGACAAGTCCAGTGTGATCTACTGCGAGTACACAGAGGATTGGAAGGGAACGCATCCGAGGAGTGTTCTCGATGGTTTCATGGGCGATATTCAAGGCGATGGCTATGGCGGCATCTCTT
>JAAEPE010000364.1 GCA_024222395.1 Myxococcales bacterium | reverse complement strand
TTCGTCATCGACCTCAGCGAGGAGGCTAGGCCCATGTAAGTGCTGGATCTTTCTAGGTGATCGCATTTACTCGGCCCCTATTGGAAGGCTTGGGTACCAAGGCGCAAATCAGAAACACAGGTTTATTCTACCTAGCCTCCACCTCTCGGGATCGTTTGAAAGCCTCTCCTAAAGCCACGTGGCAACTCTACGTCACTGTGCGGAGCGTTGCGCAGCCTCACTCTGAGACTTCCAGAATCGACCATATTCGACAACGAGGATCAGGTTGCGCCGAAACAGAATCATCGCTGAAGGGGTGATTCGCCGCAGCTGGATTACGCGAGTGCTTCTCGCACAAGGCGCTCAATCGTTGCATCGTCTCCATACACCTCTAGCACGCCAGGCGTCGCTTGGAGCGTCTCAACAATGGCTTCAGCCAAACTCACATCTCCTGCAAGATCGAGCTTCTCGAACATCTCAAGGAGCGCTTTGCACGCCTGCTCCACCGTGAAACTCGAATCAACGTCCAGCAACTCCCCAACGAGAAGCTCTTCAACGAAGGCTTCGACCATGCAGCCGACAGGTGTCTCCTCATCGTGCCCAGCAAGATCGACATGTTCTTGTTGCTCCTGCTCAGCAGAGACCGCCTCGCTCTCTTCGAAGCCGAGCATGCCTTCTCGCGCTCGCATGTCAGTGATGACCGGTTCGCTCAACTCCAGTGCGTCAACGAACTGGACCAGCGCAGGTCCCGCACGCTCAACAAGAAATCTCAGTATAGACACCTGCATGCGGTCGATGTCGATGTTTCCTGGACGCTCAATCGTAATGGCTGAGCGTATCGTACCGAGTCGTTCAAGTATCTTCTTGGCCTTGGGAGAGTCAGCACAAGCTTGACCAGCACCTTCGTCATCCCAAATCATCTCAGCCGCGTCGGTTACTGATGGTACCCAACCGCCAAGGAAAAACTCTCCCCACTCATCGCAAGAATCGTGTTCTTCATACCAGGCATCAAGCCGTTGTCGGCATTGGTGGGCGACACCTTCGAACACGGAGGGCGCGAGCGGGCTGAATATGACGAATTCGACACTCATTGTTCTCAGATGTGAATACCACACCGCTGGTGCCAATCACGCGAAAGTCCTGTTCTCTGAGGCCGTCACCCCGTGCATCCTAGCCTCGGGAGGCTAGGGGTTGCTAGCCTCTGCGTAGGCCACGAGGCGGCACTACAGGGCGTGTGTGAAGGCGCACTGGATCGAGTGGTTGAGGAGGTGCACGAGCAGTTCTCGGCTCTGGACACAGAACTCCTCGTTCTAGAAACAGGTGACGCCCTTGTCGAGCCGATGGTGAACGGTAGCCGATTGGTGGACGGCAACTACGAAGCGCAGGCCGAACTGGGGCAGGGGCTCCGCAGTCTTCCGGCGAGCTTTGTGGGCGAGTCCCTTTAGGACGAGCCTGGCTCCGACGGTCGGGACGCCGTGCGCAGTTCCAGCGTCGCCAGCGCGACAACGACGGCGATCTCACCGGCGAAGTAGGCAAAGCCCAGCAATGATAAGTCCTGGTGCAGATAGAGCATCGCCCCCAGGGTGAGGCAGCAGTATAAGAGGTTGGCGCTCGCAATGAGTCTCAATCCGCCACGCCACTGTTCGATGTTCAGGAGGCTACACGTTAGCGAGTAGAGACAGAACACACCGGCTATGGCTGCGAGCCCGTGGAGGGTTTGCGATGGCATACCAAAGGTGCTTTCGAAGTGCACCAGGACGACGCCGAGTAGGAACGCCGATAGCAGCGCCCCCAGGCCATCGAGCAAGAAGAGCCGTCGAGGCGTAATCACGAAACCTCCTGCACCCGATTCGCCCACCGCAGCACGCGCAGCGCTCGCAGCGTAACCATGCGACTCGGGCCTCTTCCGGGCTCCAGGCGAAAGAAGGTTTTGCCGTTGTGATAGTTCTGTGAGTTCCACCGGCCGTCGGTTCGTTGGCGTCGGCGAACGAGGGCGACCGGGTCTGATAGACGGTCGTCCCACGCTGTGTCTTGTTGCTCAAAGTAGCCGAGCCCCCGCAGAACGTCGAAGTACCATCGAGTGGGAAACGAAAATTGGGAGAACGACGAGCGCGCGATGTTCCCGGTTCGGTGTGAGCGGTAGAGTTGGTGTTGATAGAAAAACTCTTCTGCCGATCGGGATGCCCGCTGCACTGCAGTCGGCCGAGGCGCCGTTCTCTTTCGCGAGAGTGAAGAGAATGCCTCCAGGGTGCTCAGCGTGGTGTGAAACGATGAATGCGTTGCTCCGCGTCTGTGCTTGCAGTTCCAGCCACCGTCGGGCATTTGTTCTTTGAGAAGCCAGCGTACGGCCCGCTTGATGCCACGGTCCTCGCCGAGTCCAAAATAGTAGGCTAGCTGCACCAGCATCGAGGTGACGCAGGTATCGGTGCTGTCCGATTTCCACAACGAGACGCCCCCTGTCTCGGTCACCCCTTCATCGATGAGAAGCTGGCAACTCTGCTTCGCCTCTTTGTGATTGGGAGCAATCCCCAGCTGGCTCAGGAGTCGCAGCGTGTAGAAGGTGGAGGTCCAGCGAGGGTCGTAGAGCACGCCACTCCACGTGCCAGCCTCGTCTCGCTCCTTGAGGAGCCGTGCTCCCCATCCTTGTCGTGCCACCTTCCTCCGTGTGGCTTGCCACGTTCGAGGGGCCCGATCGAGCAAGTCTCGCTGCACTTGCCAAACGACAGAAGGATCGCCTTCGAGGAGCCAATCGATGGCTTTGTCGTAGGACGTGCGGTGTGTGCGAGTCGTGGTCATTGGGGGGCACCCTAGGGCGTCACCATTGTGGGTGTTCGGCAACCGTGACGTGGTAGCCGTTGCTCTCCTTAAACGTGAACTCACGGAATCCTGCATTGGGATTCGCGGCGATCTCTTCGACGATCGAAACGTCAGACGACGTTGCTCGCGCCAGGGTGGCTTCAATGTCTTCAACAAACGTGTAGAGAGCCAGGCCTCGGCCCAGGGAACCCATCTCATTGTCGGCCTAGCCTCAAGTCAAATGGTTAATCTTCCAATGATCGGCGCGATACCTGAACTAGCTCCATATTAGGATGCGTTCATGGTGTAGAGATGGTTACTTCTCCAAAGATAATCGGCGTAATGCGATCGTAGTTCCGAACCAAGTGAGCCTGA
>JAAEPE010000363.1 GCA_024222395.1 Myxococcales bacterium | reverse complement strand
TACAGTTCGAACCTGAACGCCTGGCGGGCGCAGCAAGAGCGACTTGGTGTTGGCGGGCTCGAAGCCCAGAAACCTGGCCCAAAGCCAGGCAAGGACGCCAAAGATCGTCTTCTCGCCAAGCAGCAACGCAAGATCGCGAGTCTGGAACGGGAGAATCGAATCCAGAAAGGACTTATTGAACTGCAACGAAAGGCGCAGGAGATTTTCGCAGAGGCGCTGCCGGAGATCGAAGACAAGAGCAACGACGACTCATCGAGTTGGTCGAGCAGCGCCCCCCGGAAATCCCGATGACGCGGGCATGCCAAGCACTTGGGCTCTCCCGGGCAACTGTCTATCAGTTCTTAGCTAAGCCCTACGGGCCTCTGCAGCACAAAGCCCGGCCGCACTCGTATCGACGTATCTCGGACGCGGAGAGGACCGAAATTCGCGCGGTGCTCGACTCCGCTCGCTTTGCAGATCAGCCACCACGAGAGATCTATGCGGCCCTACTCAGCGAGGGCAGGTACCTGTGCCACTGGTCCTCAATGTACCGAATATTGCGCGAGCGTGCTCCAGTACGAGAACGCCGAAACCACCGTAAGGCTCGCAAACACGCCGTACCAAGGCTTGTGGCGACTGCACCAAACCAGGTGTGGACCTGGGATATTTCCAAGCTAGCGACTAGCGAGAGAGGTACGTTTCTCAATCTCTATGTCATCCTCGACCTCTACAG
>JAAEPE010000362.1 GCA_024222395.1 Myxococcales bacterium | reverse complement strand
GCTTGCGATTATGCGCAAGCTCTTTGCCATCGAAAGAGAGTTGCCCGACTCTCGATGCTTGGAAGACCCCGCCGAGCGTGAAGCTGCGCTCAAAATCATTGCTGCTACGCGTTTGGAGAAGTCTCGTCCTCTCATGGAAGAGCTTCCCCAATGGATGCGAGAGCAAAACTGCTTGCCCAAGAGCAAACTCGGAAGAGCTATCCGATACGCAACCAATAACTGGAAGGGACTGGGAGCTTTTCTGGACGATCCGCGAGCGCCCATGACAAACAATCAGGCGGAGCGAAGCACAAGACCTGTTGTTCTAGGCAGAAAGAATCACCACGGATCCAAGAGCAAACGAGGAACCGAAGTCGCTACGCTCCTTTACTCCCTCATCGGAACGTGCCGAATGCTCGACGTTAATCCCACCGAGTATCTGCTTGCCGCCGCGACAGTCGCGATCGAGAGCCCTGGCGAAGTTCTGCTCCCCCACGAATTCAAGCGAGAGAAGCGCTAAACATAGCCTCGCGACTCTCGAAACAGGGGGCAGGGGGAGGTCTTACCATGCTCCTCGAAAGCGACGGTCGTGCCACAGAAGTCGCACGCCATCGAACCCGTGGCGGCATCAAATCGCATGTCGGCATGACAGCCGGGACATCGAAACTGGCTAGCCTGCGCGTTCGACGGAACGGTCTCTTCTCCCAATTCACTCACGGTGACGGAGAGTCTACGTGAGAGAAAAGTGGGCGACCAAATCGCGAGCCGATTTGGCCGCCCTATTCACCGGCAGAGGACATGGTTGGGTTCGGGCTCCGGTGAACAAAGAGAATAATCGGGTCCAACCAGCAAAGCTGAACCCGGCGTTCTCGAAAATGGGGAAAGCCCTCGTGCGAGTCGATCTCGGGGCCATTCTTCCGGGGTGCGCGCTCAATTGTAGGGATTTGATCGTATGAGGGTGTTTTCGTGCGATCTGTTGCGGATGGATGACAAAAAGAAGCTGAGCGTCTCAGAGCTAAGTGCTGAGGATCTCTTACAGCTAGCGGCAGAGAGAATGG